>DBXZ01000025.1:2360-20849 GCA_002309795.1 Bacteroidales bacterium UBA1199 | reverse complement strand
GAGGTGCGTCCGGAGCGTAAAGTCTCGCTTTCGATGAAGAATATGATACTTTATTCCCGCAAGCGCGCCGGCCATTCCATGGCTGAAAAGTTGGCTGCTGAAATCATGGCTGCATACAACTGCGAAGGTGCAGCTTATAAGAGAAAAGAGGAAATGCACCGTATGGCCGAGGCCAACAAGGCATTTGCTCACTTCCGTTTCTAATCATCGCGTAATCAGACAATGGCGAGAGATCTTACATTCACCAGGAACATTGGTATCATGGCCCACATCGACGCCGGCAAAACGACGACGTCGGAGCGCATCCTCTACTACACGGGCAAGACCCACAAGATCGGAGAGGTGCACGACGGTGCCGCTACGATGGACTGGATGGTGCAGGAGCANNGAGCGTGGTATTACCATCACCTCCGCTGCCACCACCGCCTTCTGGCACTATGGCAAGGACCGTTACCAGATCAACCTGATTGACACTCCCGGCCACGTTGACTTTACCGTCGAGGTGGAGCGTTCGCTCCGCGTGCTCGACGGCACCATCGCAACCTTCTGCGCAGTGGGTCGCGTCCAGCCCCAGTCCGAAACGGTCTGGCGCCAGGCAGACAAGTACCGCGTTCCCAAGATTGCGTACGTCAACAAGATGGACCGCACGGGAGCAGATTTTCTTGCTGTCGTAGAGGAAATTCACGACAAGCTCGGTGCCAACGCCGTGCCCGTCTGTCTCCCGATCGGGGCAGAGGACAAGTTCGAGGGCATCGTGGACCTCATCTCCAAGAAGGCGTATTACTACGACTCCGAGAGCAAGGAACTCGTCAACTACGACGAGCGCCCGATCCCGGCAGACATGGTGGATGAGGTTGAGGAATGGCGCGGGAAGCTGATCGAGGCGGTCGCCGAATACGACGACACGCTGCTCGAAAAGTTCTTCGACAATCCGGACTCCATCTCTGAAGAGGAGATTATCGCGGCACTCCGCAAGGCGACCATCGACATGGCCGTCGTTCCGGCATGCTGCGGTTCTTCCTTTAAGAATAAAGGTGTCCAGTTCCTCCTTGACGCTGTTGTCCGCTATCTTCCTTCTCCGCTCGACAAGGGCAGTGTATTCGGCACGGACCTCCGTACGAACCAGCAGGTTGAGCGCAAACCGGTCGCCAGCGACCCGTTCTGCGCACTGGTCTTCAAGATCGCAACCGATCCGTTCGTCGGCCGTCTCGCATTCCTCCGCGCCTACTCCGGCCGGCTGGATGCGGGATCGTACGTGCTGAATGCCCGGACGGGCAAGAAGGAGCGCGTGGCAAGATTGTACCAGATGCACTCCAACAAACAGAACCCGATCGACTTTGTCGAAGCCGGCGACATCTGCGCCGCTGTCGGGTTCAAGGAGCTGCGTACGGGCGATACCATCTGCGTAGAGAGCCATCCCACCGTCCTGGAGGCAATTACCTTCCCGGATCCGGTGATCGGTCTCGCCGTGGAGCCCAAGACGCAGGCCGACATCGACAAGCTGGGTATTGCACTGGGCAAGCTTGCTGAAGAAGATCCGACATTTACCGTACGCTCCGATGCTGAGACGGGTCAGACCGTCATCAGCGGCATGGGCGAGCTTCACCTCGACATCATCGTGGACCGTCTCCGCCGGGAATTCGGCGTGGAGATCAACCAGGGTGCGCCGCAGGTCAACTACAAAGAGGCCGTCACCAAGTCGTACCAGCACCGTGAAGTCTTCAAGAAACAGACGGGCGGTCGCGGTAAATTCGCCGATATCATTGTCGAAATCGGTCCTACGGACGAAGGTGTCACCGGACTTCAGTTCATCGACGAAGTCAAGGGTGGCAACATCCCCCGCGAATTCATCCCGGCCGTGGAGAAGGGTTTCAAATCCGCAATGGCCAACGGCGTGCTCGCCGGTTACGAAGTTACCTCCCTCAAGGTTCGCCTGCTGGACGGTTCCTTCCACCCGGTGGACTCCGACCAGCTGTCGTTCGAGATTTGCGCCCGGATGGCCTTCCGCCACGCACTTTCCAAGTGCGGCCCGGTCCTGATGGAGCCTATCATGTCACTCGAGGTGGTTACCCCGGAAGACTACATGGGCGACGTCGTGGGCGACCTGAACCGTCGTCGCGGACAGATTGTCGATATGGATTCCAAGGGCAATGCCCGCATCGTCAAAGCCAAGGTTCCCCTTGCAGAGCAGTTCGGTTATGTGACCGTGCTCCGCACGCTCTCCTCCGGCCGCGCAACCAGCACCATGGAGTTCTCCGAATATGCGGAGGTTCCCGGTAACATTGCGCAGGAGGTCATCAGCAAACAGGGCGGCCGTAAAGTTGTCGATGAGAATGAATAATAACACTGTCAAGATAATGAACCAGAAAATCAGAATCAAACTCAAATCTTACGATCACGCGCTCGTCGACAAGTCGGCAGACAAGATCGTCAAGACGGTAAAGGCTACCGGTGCTGTCGTCAGCGGTCCGATTCCGCTTCCGACCGACAAGAAGATCTTTACGGTCAACCGCTCCACCTTCGTCAACAAGAAGGCTCGCGAACAGTTTGAACTCAACTCTTTCCGTCGCCTGCTCGACATCTACAGCTCCACCTCCAAGACCGTGGACGCCCTGATGAAACTCGAGCTCCCGAGCGGTGTTGAGGTTGAAATCAAAGTGTGATGAATCAGGGCCCTCGAAAAGGGCCCTGTTCACATTGGTCCCATAGCTCAGTTGGTTAGAGCATCTGACTCATAATCAGGGGGTCGCAGGATCATGCCCTGCTGGGACCACCAGATACCATTTTAAGACCGCCGATGCGGTCTTTTTGTTACCGGGGCACTGCCCCAGACCCCCGCCGACAATGTGGCAACGTAAAGCGTAGCTTATTTGTAGTGGATAAGATACTGCTCCTCGATGGAAGTTACGCCTTCGTACGTGGAAGAGACGGTGATTTTCTCGATACGGCCTTTACTGTCTTTGAAGTAATTGTAGGTAACGGCGTAATCCCCCTCGCCGATGGTTTTTACCAGATGGGCTGAGTGCTTGCCAAAGAACCCCGCCGCGTAGAAATAAAGCGGGGAGGGATACCATTCATTCAGGGGCCTTACAGTGAGGTCGAATGTGTCCGCAAAGGGATTCGGGTCAGAGGAGTATGTCAATTCTGTGTCACCGGCTTTGACCAGGTCTCCGCCGCTCCAGCTAATGTCCATACCGGAATAATTGTCGTAGCCCTGAATTTTGACCAAATATCCATTGTCATATTTGTAGGTACTCTTGTACGACTTTTCCTGGCTGAATTCCTTGAGGTTGCCGGCATCGTCCAGGACGAAACTGTCCTCATAGTCCGTACCGTCGCAGTGACGGGCGATGGTGCCGGATGTGCCGTTGTACGTAATGGTCAAGGATTCCGTGCTGTGGAGTTCGGGCTTAGCACCCGGATCAAATATAATGTAATGAGTCTCGGTGATGCCGTTTATGCGTCCGGACGCGTCGTTGCTGAGATTAAGTACGTAATTGTGATGCACGAATGCGTCAGCGCCACTTCCTGCCAGTTGTTGGATTTCGATGTAATCGATGTCACCGGTGACCGTACCCTCAGGTCCGTCATTTCCGCAGGCGATGGCCGCCATCGCAATGCAAAGCAAAGAGAGATTTTTTTTCATAGGGTGTCGTCGTTTTCTGCGAATCTAGTAAGAAATTGGTTTATTTGCAAATAATCTTCTTGCCCGTCAGCCGCCCCCGGGAGAGTGTCCGGCAGTCGTCTTTTTCCGAAATACCCACTATCTTCGTCCGAAAGTGTGAAACATCCGCGTTAAATGAAATTTTTATCCTATTTGAAACTGTTCTTGTCGTGCATCCTTGCCGGGACCGTTTTTTGCGGTCCTTTTTTTATATCAGGCTGCGGCCGGTCATTTCGGCGGGCTGGGTGATTCCCATCAGGGAGAGAATCGTGGGGGCGATATCGGCCAGGCGGCCGTCTGCAACGCCTTTAACTTCTTCGTCCACCACCAGGAACTGCACCCTGTTCAACGAGTGCGCCGTGTTGGGGGTGCCGTCTTCGTTGACGGCGTGGTCGGCGTTGCCGTGGTCGGCGGTGATGAGCACCGTGTAGCCGGCGGCGCGGGCGGCGCGGACAATCTCGCCGACAGCGGAATCAATATACTGCACCGCCTTGACGATCGCGTCGTAGACGCCGGTGTGGCCCACCATGTCGCCGTTGGCGAAGTTCAGGATGATCATATCGTGCTTGCGCGTGGCCAGATCGGCTACGAGGGCCTCCTTGACTTGCGGGGCGCTCATCTCCGGCTGGAGATCGTAGGTCGCCACCTTGGGGGAGTTGATCAGAATGCGGTCTTCCCGCTCGAACGGAGCTTCGCGGCCGCCGTTGAAGAAGAAGGTGACGTGGGCGTATTTCTCCGTCTCGGCGATTCGCAGCTGGGTGCGGCCGGCGGCGGCGACCACCTCACCCAGGGTTTTGGTGACATTCTCCTTGTCGAAGAGGATGTGCAGCCCGGTGAAAGTGTCGTCGTACGGCGTCAGGCAGCAGTAGTAGAGCGGCAGGGTGTGCATGCCGGCCTCGGGCATGTCGCGCTGCGTGAGGACGGTGGTGATTTCGCGGGCGCGATCGTTGCGGAAGTTGAAGAAAATCAGGGCGTCGCCCGGCTCCAGGGTAGCCAGCGGCCTGCCGTCGGCGTCCGTGATGCAGGCGGGCTTCACGAATTCATCGGTCACCCCTTCCGCATACGAAGCGCGGATGGCCTCCGCGGCGGAACGGAACGGCGTGCCGGTTCCGTTCACCAACAGGTCGTAGCCGGCCTTGACGCGCTCCCAGCGCTTGTCGCGGTCCATCGTGTAGAAACGGCCGCAGACGGAGGCGATCTTTCCGGTGCTTTCCGCCATTTTCCGCTCCAGTTCGGCCAGGAAACCCTCTCCGCTGTGCGGATCGGTGTCGCGGCCATCCATCAGGCAGTGCACGAACACATCTTTCAGGCCGAACCGGGCGGCTTCCGCCAGGAATTCGTAGAGGTGCTCGAGCGAGCTGTGCACGCCGCCGTGCGAGCAGAGGCCCATGAAGTGCAGTTTGCAGCCCTTGCTGCGGACATATTCGAAGCAGCGGCGGATCTCGTCGTTCTCCAGCAGCGCGTGGGCGCGGCAGGCGCGGTTGATCTTAACCAGGTCCTGGTAGACGATCCGGCCGCCGCCGATGTTGAGGTGGCCCACCTCGCTGTTGCCCATCTGGCCCTCGGGCAGTCCCACATCTTCGCCACAGGCGTCGAGCAGGCCGTGGGGATACTTTGCCCTCAGGGCGTCAATTTCCGGCGTACCGGCCGTATATATGGCATTGGAACGGTCCGCGGGCCCTTCGCCCCAACCGTCCAGAATCATCAGTAAAACGCGTTTTTGCATATAATTTCTATCTTTGTATTCCGTACTTTGCAATATGGGGCAAAGGTATCATTTTATGTCGAAAATCTCCCGAAAAAATAGCACCAAACAGCGTGCATCCCGCAAACACAAAGGCCATGGCGGCCACGCCACCACCAAAGTTGAAGGTATCGTATCGATGAACCGCGACGGCCTGGGCTTCATCACCACCAAAGAGTATCCGGAAAGCATCTTCGTGGGGGTGAACAAGATGCGCGGCGCGCTGAACGGCGATCGCGTAAAGGTGGGGGTCTATCACCGCACGCGCAACGGCCGGCTGGAAGGCGAGATCGTGGAGGTGCTCGAACGCTCGAAACGGCCGCATATCGGCACGCTGCACATCGTAGGCAAGAAGGTCTGGGCCATCATGGAAAGTCGTGTGATGCCCTACGATATCCGCATCCAGGTGGCTTCGCCGGAGGCGCTGCCCGTGATCGGCGGCATCAAGGCGGAAGACGGCGTGAAGGTGGCGGTACTGGTGACCGAATGGCCCAAGGGCGTTCCCGAGCCGCTCGGCAAGATCGTGGACGTGCTGGGCCTCCCCGGCGAAAATGAGACCGAAATGCACTCCATCCTGGCGGAATACGGCCTGCCCTACCGCTTTGAACCGGAGGTGGAGGCGGCTGCCGACAAGATTCCGGAACGCATCACGGAGGCGGAGATCGCGCGCCGCAAGGATTTCCGCGGCGTGACCACGTTCACGATCGACCCGGCCGACGCCAAGGATTTCGACGACGCCCTTTCGTTCCGCGACCTGGGCGGCGGACGCTACGAGGTGGGCATCCATATTGCCGATGTCACTTTCTACGTGCGCCCCGGCAGTGCGGTGGACAAAGAGGCCTTTGCGCGCGGAACGTCGGTTTACCTGGTGGACCGCACCGTGCCGATGCTGCCCGAAAAGCTCTGCAACAAACTCTGTTCCCTCCGCCCTCACGAAGACAAACTCTGCTATTCCGCCGTCTTCGAACTGGACGACAAGGCCAAGGTTCATCGCAGCTGGTTCGGCCGCACCGTGATCAATTCGGACCAGCGGTTCGATTATGAAGAGGCCCAGCAGATTCTGGAGACGCACGAAGGTCCGCTGGCCGGCGAACTGGGCAAGTTGCACGAACTGGCCACGGTCCTGCGCAAGGCGCGCTTCGAGGCGGGCGCCATCAGTTTTGAGCGGCCTGAGATGAAGGTGATCGTAGATCCGGCCGGCAAGCCGATTGACGTGATCCGCAAGGAGTCGCACGAGAGCAACTGGCTGATCGAGGAGTTCATGCTGCTGGCCAACCGCAACGTGGCGGAGAGCGTGGCGCGCAAGATGACGGCCAAAGATCCGACCTTCGTCTACCGCGTGCACGACAACCCCAATCCGGAAAAGATCGAGGAACTGCGCAAGTTCGCGCGCAACTTCAAGCAGGAGATGGGCGACACCTCCAATCCCAAGAAGACCGCGCGCAGCCTCAACGACCTGATGGCTCGCATCAAGGGTTCGCCCGAAGAGAGTGCCGTGCAGATGATGGCGCTGCGTTCGATGGCCCGCGCCTGCTACAGCACCGACAATATCGGCCACTACGGCCTGGCCTTCCCCTTCTACACTCACTTTACCTCGCCCATCCGCCGCTATCCGGACATGATGGTGCACCGGCTGCTGGACCTCTACCTGAACGGGGCCGGCTCACAGGACAAGGCCTACTATGAAGAGTGCTGCGTCCACGCTTCGCAGCGCGAGCAGCTGGCTACCGACGCCGAGCGCGCCAGCGTGAAATACAAGATGATCGAATTTATGCAGGACAAGGTCGGACAGGAGTTCGACGGCGAGATTTCCGGCCTGACGGAGTGGGGTATCTACGTGGAGATTCTGCCGACCCATATTGAGGGAATGATCTCCCTGCGCGACATTCAGGATGACTACCTGGCGTTCGACGCGGAAAACTACCGCACCGTCAGCCACGCCACCGGCAAATCCTATACCCTGGGCGACCGCATCCGCGTCCGCGTCCTCCGCGCCTCCCTCGAACAGAAATTACTGGATTTCGAACTGGTGACGGAATAAGCCCCGCCCATAGCCGGGCGGCCCGTTTCATTTCGAAAGAATAATTGCACATTAACGAACAAAAATGGTATCTTTGAGGCTGTTTTATAGAAACGTCTCATAGAATTACCATGTATAAGATTAAAACCCACCCGATTCTCGAGGTTCCCCAGGAGAATCTAGTCGAATTCGAATTCGAAGGCAAAATGGTCAAGGGCCAGAAGGGCCAGACCATCGCTGCCGCCCTGCACCAGGCAGGTTTTCCCGTTCATCATCACAGTCTGAAAGACCGCAACCGCTCCATGGAGTGCGGTATCGGCAAATGCGGTGCCTGCGAAATGATCGTGGACGGCCACATCCGCCGTATCTGTATCACCAAGGTTGACGACGTCAAGAGCGTGCGCCGCACCGGTACGGAGAGCTTCTCGCAGGTGACCTGCGACCAGCCTGCCGAGGCGCCCAAGCGCGTCTTCAAGACCACGGTGGCAATCGTGGGCGCAGGCCCGGCCGGTCTGGCGGTCCGCGAAGAGCTCCGCAAGGCGGGCATCGACAACCTCGTGATCGACAACAACGACAAGATCGGCGGTCAGTTCCTGATGCAGACCCACCAGTTCTTCTTCTTCGAGAAGGAGAAACGATTCGGCGGCATGCGCGGTTTTGATATCGCCAAGACCCTGGCGGGCGATTCCGACGAGGGTATCATGCTCAACTGCGTGGTATGGGACATCCTCTCTGGCAAACGCCTGGCGGTCAAGAATCTCGCTACCCAGGAGGTCTTCTATGTTGAGGCCGATCAGCTGGTGGTGGCAGCCGGTGCGCTCCCCTTCATGCCGGCCTTCAAGAACGACGACGTTCCGGGCGTCTACACCGCGGCGGTCGTTCAGCGCATGATGAACAAGGAGTTCACCCTGCTCGGAAAGAACATTCTCACGGTGGGTGCCGGCAACATCGGCTACCTGACTTCCTATCAGGCTGTTCAGGCCGGCGCGCGCGTCAAGGCCATCATCGAGGCGATGCCGCGTGAAGGCGGTTTCCCCGTCCAGGCCAACCGTGTCCGCCGCCTGGGTATTCCCATCATGACGGGTTACACGCTGGTGGAGGCCATTCCGAACGCCGACCGCACCGGCGTGGTGGGCGCCATCATTGCCAAATGTGAAAACTTTAAGCCGATCCCGGGGACCGAGGTCCGTATCGACGGAATCGACTGTATCAATATCTGCACCGGCCTGCTGCCGGACAGCCAGCTGATGCGCAAGGGCGCCGAGGTCTTCGGCCGTGCCTGCCACGGTGTGGGCGACGCCGTCCGGATCGGTGAGGGTACCTCCGCCGTACTCCGCGGCCGCCAGTGCGCCTATGAAATCCAGCAGGAGCTGGGCCGCCGTATCGACTACGATGCATACCTGACCCTCTCCAAAGAGTATATCGACTCCCAGCAGCACCCCGTCCGCGTGCTTCAGGAGCCGCGCAAACCCTCCGCAGAGAGGATGGCCAAGGGCGGATTCGTGGTGGCCGACTGCCTCTACGGTTTTGCCTGCAACCCCTGCTCGTTCGCCTGCAAGCATGCCGCCATCACCAAGAGCTCCACGTCCGTCACGCCGATGATCGACTACGACAAGTGTATCGGCTGTATGGATTGCGTCTCGCAGTGCCCGGGTCTGGCCATTTTCGGCTACCGTCCGGACCGCAGCGAACTCTATCTGCCGGTCGAGGTGGCCGTTGAGGCGGGTGCCGAGGTCTTCCTGGTGGACGACAACGGCGCCAAGGTGGGCGAGGGTACCGTCAGCCGCGTGATCACCAAACCCAACAAGACCAACGTAGCCGTGGTGAAGGCAGAAAAGCTCTACGCCGGCGAAGGTACCGACGCGCTGCTGCAGGCCCGCGGATTCATTGTCAAGGCAAACTATCCGGAGCCGCTTCAGCTCACGCCGGCCCAGCCCGACGGCGAATCGGCTTATATCTGCCACTGCGAGGATGTCCGCCTCTCCGACCTGCTCAAGCTGTTGGAAGGCCGTACCAGCATCACCGCACAGGAGCTCAAGCACATTTCCCGTCTGGGTATGGGTCCGTGCCGCGGCAGCCGCTGCCTCCCGCGTGCCAAGCAGGCGCTCCGCCCCTACGGCATCGAGGTGACCGGAGACTTCACCCCGCGCGGCCCGATGGCCAACCTGGTGGAGATCGGCAACGTAATCAACCCGACCGACAGCTGCACGCTGATCACCTCCGCAGCCCATACCGCTGCCAAAGAGGAGAAGGTCGGCGCCTTCGTGGCCGGTGGCGGTATGGCCGGAACGGCTCTCTTCCGCTATCTGGCCGAAGCTGGCTTCAAACCGGTGCTGGTCAACAAGGAGCACGGCAGCTCGTGGCGTTGCATCGCCGGCGGCCGTCCCGCATTCTCGCTGCCCGCACTGGCCGACATCGCCAACCACAACCTCGAAATCTTCCGCGAGGTGCAGGCGCTGCGCAACATCGACCTGAAGATGACGCGCTACGTGAACTTCGTCCACGACGACGCCACCTACCGTTCGCTCGACGCTTCCCGCGCCTGGAGCGATGCCTATATGGTTGAGCGCAAAGACTTTGCGAGAGAGATTTCCCCGTATTTCAATCCGAAACTCGATATCTACAGCCACGCGTTGATCTCCAACGACTGCTGGCAGGCTACCCCGGGCAAGACCATCGACACGGTGCGCCAGATTGGTATCGCCAAGGGCGGCCGCGTGTTCGAAGACACCGAGCTGGTGGCCGTCGAACGCAAGGGCAAGGAGTACCGCGTGACGGTCAAGGGCCCGGACGGAGACTACCGCGTCTATGTCACCGAGATCTTCGTGAACGCGATGGGTGCCGGCGCCGAGAAGTTCGCACGCCAGCTGGGCATCGAGACCGGTCTCTATCCGGTCCGCCACCAGGCCTTCATCACCAAGCGCCTGCCGCTGATCGGCAAGGCCGGCGATTCGCTGGATATGCTGATTGACCGCCGTCACTACAAAGGCTTCTCGGCCGTCTATGGCCAGCAGCTCGCGGAGACGGGCCAGATCATCGGCTGCGCATCGCCTGCGATCGATCATCCGGAGGTTGCCCAGAACCTGAAGATCAACACCCAGCCGTTCCTCGAGATCGTTTCCGAGGTCTTCACGGAGTGGATCCCGCAGCTGAAGGGTATGAGCTTCCAGGCCATCTGGAGCGGCTACTACACCGAACCGCGTTACATCGTAGATCCGGACAAGGGCCTGCTGGTGGGTATGCGCGGCCACGGCTTCATGCTGTCGCAGTACATCGCGAAACTCTATGTAGACAGTCTGCTGGGCCGCGAGGTTCCGGAATATTTCCGTGACTTAGCCCTTGGCGGAAAGGGACTTTCGGAGCAGGCGTTCAAATAACGGACGCCTGCCCTCCCAGGTCAGCGAAAAAAGAACTATATTTGCAAATAATTCCCCTTACCCATGCAAAAACATTCTTTGATTTCCATCTCCGACCTGACGAAGGAGGAGATTCTCTCGTTGATCGAGAGGGCAAAAGAGTTCGAAGCCAATCCCAACCAGCACATCATGGACGGGATGGTGGTCGGTTCGCTCTTCTTTGAGCCCTCGACGCGTACCCGCTTGAGCTTTGAGACCGCAGTCAAACGTCTCGGAGGCCGCATCATCGGCTTCAGCGACGTCAAGACCAGCAGCCAGGCCAAGGGCGAAAGCCTCAAGGACACGATCATGATGGTCAGCAACTATGCCGACCTGATTGTGATGCGCCACTATCTCGAGGGTGCGGCACGCTACGCCAGCGAAGTGGCCGGAGTTCCGGTCATCAACGCCGGTGACGGTGCAAACCAGCATCCCACCCAGACGATGCTCGATCTCTACACGATCGCGCAGACCCAGGGTACGCTTGAGAACCTGACCATTACCATGGTGGGTGACTTGAAGTACGGCCGCACGGTGCACTCGCTGCTCGAGGCCATGCACTTCTTCCACCCCAAGTTCCGCTTCATCTCCTGCGAGGAATTGCGGATGCCTGCCCAGTACAAACAGGCTTGCCGCCAGTGGGGAATCGAGTTTGAGGAGACCACGGAATTCAGCGAGGATATCATCAACCAGACCGACATTCTTTACATGACCCGGGTCCAGCGGGAGCGCTTCAGCGACCCGATGGAGTACGAAAAGGTGAAGAACCTCTACACGCTCACGGCATCGATGCTGCAGGGCGCCAGGAAGAACCTTCGCGTGCTGCATCCGCTGCCGCGCGTGACGGAGATCGCACAGGACGTGGACGACACGCCCTATGCATACTACTTCCAGCAGGCCCGCAACGGTCTCTATGCCCGCCAGGCCCTGATCTGCCGCGCATTGGATCTTTAAGTCCCACCCTCCAAAAGAACTGTCACGATGAACAATACCGCAAAAAAAGAAATGGCCGTCGCTGCACTGCAGAACGGTACCGTTATTGACCATATTCCTGTAGAATCGCTCTTCAAGGTGGTCAACCTGCTCGGAATCGAGGGGATGACGAGCAGCGTAACCATCGGTTACAACCTGGACAGCAAGCGGATGGGCCGCAAGGGCATCATCAAGATTGCCGATGTCTTCTTCCCGCAGGACATCCTCAACCGCATCGCCGTCATCGCGCCCAACGTGGTCATCAACGTCATCAAGGACTACAGCGTGGTGGAGAAAAAAGCCGTCACCCTGCCCGAAGACCTGATCGACGTCGTCCGGTGCAACAACCCCAAATGCATTACCAACAACGAACCTATGCGCACGCATTTCCACGTCGTAGACGCGGAAGCCGGCGTCCTGCGGTGCCATTACTGCGAACGTCCGGTCTCCGGAAAAGATGTGGTGCTCAAATAGGTGCGCCATTCATAAAAACCAAAACAGAACACATTTATGCCTAGAAGTTTATCAGGAAGAAATTTTTTGAAGCTGCTGGATTTCTCCACGGAAGAGATTCAATATCTGCTGGAGCTCGCCGCTGACTTCAAGCGTCTCAAACGAACGGGTACTCCGCACAAGTACCTCGCCGGCAAGAACATCGTACTGCTGTTCGAGAAGACCTCTACCCGTACCCGCTGCTCCTTTGAAGTAGCCGGCAACGACCTCGGAATGGGTGTCACCTACCTCGATCCCGGTTCGTCTCAGATGGGTAAGAAAGAGTCCCTCGAAGACACCGCAAAGGTCCTTGGCCGTATGTTCGACGGTATCGAATACCGCGGCTTCGACCAGAAGATCGTGGAAGACCTCGGCCGCTATGCGGGCGTTCCCGTCTGGAACGGCCTGACCACCGAGTTCCACCCCACGCAGATGCTGGCAGACGTGCTGACCATCCAGGAGCACTTCGGTTACTACAAGGGCCTTACGCTCACCTTCATGGGTGATGCCCGCAACAACGTGGCCAACTCCCTGATGGTGGTTTGCGCGAAACTGGGTATCAACTTCGTGGCCTGCGGTCCCAAGGACAACATGCCGGAAGACAAACTGGTTGCTACCTGCCGCAAGATCGCCAAAGAGAACGGATGTACCATTACCCTCACCGCAGACGTGAAGAAAGGCACCAAGAACGCGGATGTCATCTACACCGACATCTGGGTATCGATGGGCGAGCCCGCAGAACTCTGGGAGAAACGCATCAAACTGCTCAGCCCCTACCAGGTGAATGCAGCCGTGATGAATAACGCAAAACCCGGCGCTATCTTCCTGCACTGCCTGCCTTCCTTCCACGACCTCGAGACCACCATCGGCCGCGAGATCTACGAGAAGTTCGGTCTCAAGGAGATGGAGGTAACCGACGAGGTGTTCCGCAGCCCTCAGTCCAAGGTCTTCGACGAGGCAGAGAACCGCATGCACACCATCAAGGCGGTGATGTACGCTACCCTGAAGTAACGCCATGAAACGTCGCCTCGTCATTGCCCTGGGCGGAAACGCCCTGGGCAACAATCCTGTTCGCCAGCTGGAACTGGCCCGCTACACGGCCTCTACCATCGCCGACCTGATCGAAGAGGGCTACGATGTCGTCATCGGTCACGGCAACGGTCCGCAGGTAGGTATGGTCAACCTGGCCTTCGAGCATTCCGCGCCCCTGCTTCCCGGCGGCATGTCCATGCCGTTCCCGGAGTGCGGCGCCATGACGCAGGGTTACATCGGTTATCACCTGCAGCAGGCCATCCGCCGCGAACTGGCCCGCCGGAACATCAACCGCCAGTGCGCAACGGTCATCACGCAGGTTGAAGTCGATCCCAAAGATCCCGCATTCTCGCACCCCACCAAGCCGATCGGCCTGTTCTATACCAAAGAAGAGGCTGAGGCGCTGGCAGCCGAGAACGGCTATACCTATGTGGAGGATGCCGGCCGCGGCTATCGCCGGGTGGTTCCTTCGCCGCTTCCGCGCAGGATCGTGGAGCTTCCCATGGTGGAGCATCTCCTTGCTGCCGGCGACGTGGTCATCACCGTGGGCGGCGGCGGTATTCCGGTGACCGAAGAGGGCCCCGGAGACTACCAGGGAGTCGCTGCCGTTATCGACAAGGACCGCGCAAGCGCTGCCCTGGCCCTCGGACTCAAGGCAGATATGCTCGTCATCCTGACGGCCGTAGACAAGGTTTCCCTGCACTACAAGCAGCCCAACCAGTTGGATCTCGACCGCCTGACGGTGGCCGAAGCCCGCACCTTCATCAAGCAGGGCCACTTCGCTCCCGGCAGTATGCTGCCCAAGGTCGAATCCTGTATCGACTTCGTGGAGCAGTCTAAGACCGGCAAGGCGCTGATCACTTCGCTCGAAAGGGCCCGGGAGGCCCTGCGGGGCGATACCGGCACCCTGATTGTCCGGGAATAAATAAAAAAGGCGTCCTGCGGGACGCCTTTTTTATTGGGTGCCGATCTTACTACTTCATGTAAGCGTACTTGTAGCTGCGTGCGGGAACGAGCGTCTCCTTGATTGCGCGCGGAATCGCCCAGCGGATGAGGTTGAACTCGCCGCCTGCCTTGTCGTTGGTGCCCGAAGCGCGGCTTCCGCCGAACGGCTGCAGACCCACGACTGCACCCGTAGGCTTGTCGTTGATGTAGAAGTTGCCGGCTGCATAGCGGAGTTTGTCGGCGATAGCCTGGACAGCCATGCGGTCTTTTCCGAACACGGCACCGGTCAGGCCGTACGGCGAGGTGGTGTCGCAGAGTTCGACTGCCTTGTTCACATCCTTGTCGTCAAAGACATAGACGGTGAGAACGGGACCGAAGATCTCCTCTTCCATGCTCTTGAAGTGCGGGTTGGAGGTTTCGATCACGGTCGGCTCCACGAAGTAGCCCTTGCTCTTGTCGCACTTGCCGCCCACCACGACCTTGGCGTCTTTCGCCTTCTTTGCGAAGTCGATATAGGATTTGATGTTGTCGAACGAAGCCTCGTCGATCACGGCGTTGATGAAGTTTTCAGGATCGCAGACGTCGCCCATCTTGACCTCCTTGGCAAAGGCCTTGATGCCGGCGAGAATCTCCTTCCAGAGGGACTTCGGCGCGTACATACGGCTGGCTGCCGAGCACTTCTGGCCCTGGAATTCGAATGCACCGCAGAAAGCGGCCGTCGAAACGTCCTTCGGATCTGCGGACGGGTGAACGAAGATAAAGTCCTTGCCGCCGGTTTCGCCCACGAGGCGCGGATAGCTCACATACTTGCCGATATTCTCGCCCACCTGACGCCAGAGGGTGTTGAAGGTTGCGGAAGAACCGGTGAAGTGAACGCCTGCCAGGTGCTTGGAAGCGAAGATTTCCTTGCCGATCACGGAACCCTGGCCCGGGATGAAGTTGACTACGCCGTCGGGCAGACCTGCCTCTTTGTAGATCTGCATCAGGTAGTAGTTCGACAGGATAGCGGTCGTGGAGGGTTTCCAGACGGTCACGTTACCCATCAGGACGGGCGACATGTTGAGGTTCGAAGCGATCGAGGTGAAGTTGAACGGCGTGAGGGCGAAGACGAAGCCTTCCAGGCCGCGATATTCCACCGTATTGATCTGTCCCTTAGCGCTCTTGGGTTGGAAGCTGTAGATCTCGGATGCGAAGTGTGCATTGTAACGCAGGAAGTCGATCAGCTCGCAGACACCGTCGATCTCAGCCTGGTAGATGTTCTTGCTCTGGCCGAGCATCGTAGCGGCGCTCATCACGGCGCGGTACTTGGTGGAGATCAGTTCGGCAACCTTGAGCAGGATGGAAGCGCGCACCGTCCAGTCGGTCTCGGACCACTGTTTGCGGGCCTTCATGGCTGCGTCGATGGCCATCTTAACCTCTTTCGGGCCGGCCTTGTGGTAGGTGGCCAGAACATGATGGTGGTCGTGCGGCATCACCACTTTGCCGGTGTTGCCGGTGCGGACTTCCTTGCCGCCGATGATCAGCGGGATGTCCAGTTCGATGGATTTCTGGCGTTCAAGCTCTTTTTCGAGTGCCACGCGCTCGGGCGAGCCCTTGAGATAAGTGAGTACCGGCTCATTGGTCGGCATCGGGAAAGAATAAATGGCGTCTCTCATATGGATATTAATGATTAAGAAATGTTTCCAATAATCTGCTAATTTAAGAAAAAACCACAAATAATCTCTTTGTAATCCTTGGAATGACTGGAAATTTGCATTTTCTCCGGCTTGCAGGTATCTTTGCAGACAATTATGGCATCGAAGGGAGGAAAAATACTGATTGTGGACGATAACGCCGGCATCCGCCAGGCGCTGAAAATTTTATTGCCGGTGCACTTCGCGGAAGTGGAGACGTTGCCTTCCCCGGTGACGTTGGTTAGCACGCTGGAGCGCTTCAAGCCGGATGTGGTGCTGCTGGATATGAACTTCAACACGGACATCAATACCGGCAACGAGGGCCTCTACTGGGCCGGGGAAATCAAGAAGATGGTGCCGGAGATGGAAGTGGTGCTGTTCACGGCTTATGCTGATATCGCATTGGCGGTGGAAGGGATGAAGCGCGGGGCGTTTGATTTTATCGTGAAGCCCTGGGACAATGATAAACTGATTGAGGTGCTTTCTGCAGCCCGGGATAAAGCCAGGAAGGCGATGAAACGGGATGGCCGGTCGGAGCGGGCCATGACGGCTGAGAGCCCGATGTTCTGGGGTTCTTCTGCTGCTATGAAGGCTATCCGCAAAACCCTGGATAAGATTGCACCTACGGATGCGACCGTGCTGATTACCGGTGAAAATGGTACCGGCAAGGATGTGCTGGCGCGGGAGATTCACACACATAGTCTCCGGAGCGGCAAGCCGATGGTGGCCGTTGATGCGGGTGCCATTACGGAAACCCTCTTTGAAAGTGAGTTGTTCGGCCACGTGAAGGGCGCATTCACCGATGCTCATACGGACCACGTCGGCAAGTTCGAGCAGGCCGATGGTGGCACTCTATTCCTGGATGAGATCGGTAATATTCCTTTGCATCTGCAGGCGAAGCTGCTTCGTGCTATTCAGAACCGGAGCATCGTACGGGTGGGCGGCAATGAGGCGAAGCCCATCAACATCCGCTTGATTTGCGCTACCAATATGGATTTGGAACAATTGGTGCGGGAAGGCCGGTTCCGAGAGGATCTGTATTATCGCATCAATACCGTTCATATCGCCTTGCCTGCACTCAGGGAGCGAAAGGAGGATATCGCTGCGCTGGCGCAGATGTTCTTGGAAAGGTTTGCCGAGAAATATCATCGGCCTTTGACGGGGATTGCCCCGGAGGCTGCGGCGATGCTGACGGAAGGCCGCTGGAGCGGCAATATCCGCGAGCTGCAGAACTGCATCGAGAAGGCGGTGATTCTTTCTGACGGCAATGAACTGACGGCGAAAGACATCCAGCTGGAGCAGGTGGCCAGACCCGTAGGGACTACCATCAAGGCGGTGAGTGAGGCCGAGGAAGAGCGGCTGGTCCGCGAGGCAATGGACCGCACCGATGGCAATATCTCCGCTGCAGCGAAGATGCTGGGAGTCAGCCGGCCCACGCTCTATGCGAAACTGAAGAAATACGGGCTATGACCTTCTCTGTGTGGCATATCGTTGGAGCCTGTACCATCGTCTCAATCATTGCGGCGGTGATTGCTACGATCCGGACACGCCGAAAGGACATCAAGAAGGTGGCGTATATGATGGATGCGCTGGAGGATGGGGAGCTAAATTTCCGTTTTCAGGAGAAAAACAAGTTCAATCGCACGCTGAACCGTATCCGGACTATCTTCGAGAAGCAGCGGCAGGCCCACGAGCAGGATTCCTGGACAAAACTCATCCGCGTGCTCACGCACGAGATTATGAATACGGTGTCACCGATAGCTTCTCTTTCCGATGCCATGGCCAAGTCCGTGGATGAAAATGGCCATAGCGAGCTGGACATCAAAGCGGGACTGGAGACCATTTCGGACTCGTCAAAGAATCTGATTGGTTTCGTGCAGACTTACCGCCAGCTCTCCGGCGTGGCGAAGCCGATTCGCAAGGCGCTGGATTTACGGGAGCTAATGGACAGTGTCATCGGCCTGAACAGTGAGTTTGCCGCCAGTTGTGGTGCTACCTGCAAGTATCGGCCGGAGGAAGATGATTTAATGATTTACGCAGATGAGGGGCAGATCTCTCAGATCCTCATCAACCTCATCAAAAATGCCTTGCAGGCTGGAGCAAAGCACATCGACATTACCGCGAAGATGGGCAAGGATGACGATGTGATTATCCAGGTGGCCAACGATGGCGAGCCGATTCCCGTATCGGCCCAGGAGCAGATATTTATTCCGTTCTACACCACAAAGAAGGAAGGCTCCGGCATCGGCCTCAGCATCTCTCGCCAGATTATGCGAAATCACAACGGCACCATTGAACTGCTGCGCAGCGATGCCCAACAGACCGTTTTTGAGCTGCGATTCAGATAGTCTCCGCAGGAGAAAATTGTAAAGCGTAAAGCCAGAAAGTGTAAAGTGTACTGTAAACTTTACACTTTTTTCATTTTCCGTCAAAATCGTTTCTGATTCATTATCAATGCTTTGTCACGTTTGGCATACCGGATGCTTGTTTCTGGCACGGTGATAAATCATTGTATGATGAAGACACAACTTTACATATTCGTTTTTGTGGCG
>DBXZ01000025.1:1064-2311 GCA_002309795.1 Bacteroidales bacterium UBA1199 | reverse complement strand
ACGCTCCGGGACTGTATGGAGTATGCCATTTCCAACTCCACCAAGATCCGCATTCAGCAGGCGGCAATCGGGGATGCGCAGATTGCCCGGAGGGATGCGGCGCTTACCCTGTTCACTCCGCAGATCACAGCGCAGACATACGCTTACTACAACTTCGGCCGCAGCATTGACCCGCAGACAAACACGTATTTTAACACGACCTCCTTCCATAATAACTATGGTGTGAGTGCCGGGTACGATCTGTTTGATGGCTTTAAGGCCGTGAACAATTACAAGATTTCGAAGACGGGAATGCTGATTGCCGATTCGCAGGAGAAGCAGGTGGAAGCTGACATTTGCCTGGCTGTGATGGAGGCGTACTACAATGTGGTGTATTACAAGCGCCTCTGCGATGTGTATGAGGAACAGGTGGCCGTTGCCGAGCAAGCACTTGCCAAGGCAAAGAGGCAGGAAGAGCTGGGTCAGAAAGGCCATGCCGATGTCATCCAGATGGAGGCCGATCTGGCAGACCGTCAGTATGACTTGACGAATACCTACAATATGTATCAGGACCAGAAGATGACGCTGGCCGACCTCATGTTCTGGCCGGTGGATGAGGAACTGAATATCGACACATCTATGCCGGTTTGGCAGATTGAGCCAGTGGCCACGGAGTCTGTGGTAGACTTCGCCCTGGAGCATAATCCGGGCATCCAGATTGCCAGCTGGCAGGAACTTAACGCCAAGCGCGAGCTGAGCACGGCCAAGTGGTCGCTGCTTCCCACTCTTGGCCTGTATGCCGGCTGGAGCACCAGCTACTATACCTATCAGGGTTCCACCACTAATCCTTTCTGGAATCAGTTCAAGAATAACGGCGGTGAGTATGTGGAGCTTTCTTTGTCGATTCCTATCTGGAACCGCCTCAGCAAGCATTCTGCGATTTCCCGGAAGCAGCACGCCTTGGACAAGGCCACTGCAGAACTGGACCAGAAGCGCCGGGATGTGGAAAGCGAGGTCAGAAGGGCCATTCAGGACCGCGACGGCGCGGCCACGGCTTACCAGCAGGCGCAGCGAAAGGCCGAGGTCCAGGCCGAGGCCTACACACTGAATCTGAAGAAACTGGAACAGGGCCTCATCTCCCCGCTGGAATTCCAGACTGCGAACAACAATTTCCTCAAGGCACAGGCCGATGAGATGAACAGTCTGTTCAAATACCTCATCAAGCAGGCGGTTGTACGCTATTACAATGGTGTTGAATATGTAAATCA
>DBXZ01000025.1:0-963 GCA_002309795.1 Bacteroidales bacterium UBA1199 | reverse complement strand
GCAAGGCCGAATAACAAGACCCTGCGGGTCGATAAGGACACTGTGACTATCTCCAGTGCCGTCAAAGGCGAGTTCAACGACTATATCCGCATCAGCGGAAGGGTGCAGCCGATGACGACGATTCAGCTGAGCCCCCAGGAGGGCGGCATCGTGGAGAAGATCCTCATTGAGGAGGGTTCCCCAGTGAAGGCCGGCGACGCCATTCTCATCCTCAATAATGACAACCTGGACCTGCAGATCCTGAACTCCGAGGCCGAACTGGCAGAGAAAGAGAATATCCTGCGCAACACCCAGATCCAGATGGANNGACGTGCGCCAGAATGTGCTGGAATATGGGACCAATGTGGAGCGCCTGCGCCGTGCCTATGAGCAGCAGAAGGCTCTCTACGAGGACAAACTCATCGCCAAGGAAGAGTATCTGAAGGCAGAAGAGGACTACCAGCTGGCCCTGCAGAAGTACAATCTGATGACGGAACGCTCCCGGCAGGACAGCCTTTATAGAGGCACCCAGATTGACCGTATGGAGGAGTCTTTGGAGAACATGCAACTGAATATGTCCATGATCCGCCGGCGTAAATCCAACCTCATTGTGAAAGCGCCCATCGACGGTGAACTGGGACTGCTGGACGTGGTTCTGGGCCAGTCCATTGCCGCAGGCACAAAGATTGGCCAAATCAATTCCGTAGGTCTATACAAGGTAGAAGCGCAGATTGACGAGCACTACATTGACCGCGTGGTCGCAGGTCTGGAAGCCACTTTCGAGCGCCAGGGAGAGACCTATTCCACTGTCATACGCAAAGTCTATCCGGAGGTCCGCGACGGCAAATTCAAGGCCGATTTCAAATTCGACGGCGAACAGCCGGACAACATCCGCTCCGGCCAGACTTACTACCTCAACCTCCAGTTGGGCCAGCCGGAAGAGGCCGTGATCGTTCCCCGCGGCACCTTCTACCAGAAGACCGG
>DBXZ01000033.1:5250-24845 GCA_002309795.1 Bacteroidales bacterium UBA1199 | reverse complement strand
TGCCTTTCGTTCTGGCGATCGGCCTTCTTTGCGGATGCTGTATTTGCCATTGTTTCTCTTTTTTAACATTTGGTAGTGGGTAGGAGAATCGAACTCCTATTGCAAGAATGAAAATCTTGAGTACTAGCCGTTATACGAACCCACCGGTTTCCCGCTTTCTTTGCGAAATTGGGAGTGCAAAGGTATAAAATCTTTTCTGCAATACAAATTTATTTGTAAGAAGTGGCCTCTATTCGCTCCAATGGAACGACGAGACAATCGCTTCTACCTGACGCAAGTAGTTGCGTTTCTTGTGTTTGGCGGCATACACAAATCCGTCGGCCACAATCACGCGATTGCCGTCGCGGCTCAGGAATGCGTGCGAAACGAACGGACCGCCCATAAAGTCGCCCTGCGTGTCCCAGAGACTGCGGATCTCCCGGCGGCTGATGCCGTTGTAGGTCACCATCTGGTAGCCCGGGATGATGTTGGGGTTGGCAATCATGTAACTGCCCTCGGCGCTGGCGGGAACGTGCTTGCGCGTGAAATCATTGCGCCGCTCGAGCAGTGCGGAGGGGGTGAACTGGTAGTTGCCGCTGTAGGGATAGCTGTAAATCAGGATGCCCTGGATGGTCGTAGCCGTCTCGTAGGAAATCCAGATGAAGTCGTCCGCCTGCTTTTTGATGGTGTAACCCTGCGGGAACCAGGGGGATCCGCCGAAGAGGTCTTCCACCACCATCCGGACGCCCTTGTCCTCATAGAGCTTGGCGTTGGCTATGCTGCGGTCGCGTTCCGCCTTCTCGAAAGTCGAGACGACCGCTTCACGGTTGGCGCGGATAAACTCGGCGGCCGCAATGGCGTCCGGCGCGCTCACGATCAGCATGGTCTGCGGAGCTGACCAGACGTCGTGGCGGACCTTCAGTTCACAGGCGCACGTATCTGCAATTTTGAGGTAGAGCATGTTGCGGTGCGTGCGAAGCAGGTGGTTCACACCCGATTCGGGCACGTTGACCAGGTTGAACATCGCCTCTTTCTGAGGGAGATAGGGGTAGGTGTCCGCCAGGACTTCCCGGATGGCGCTGCCGGCTTCACCTTCCCACTGGGCCTTGGTGATGACCACGATGATTTCACCGGCGGCACCGCTGATGGCCGGTTTGGAACTTTCTTTCTTGGGACCGCAGGCGGTGGCCAGCACCAGAATTGCTGCGAGAGATACCAGTATGCGTTTCATAGTCATAAGATTTTACTTGATAAAGAGGCTGCGGATGTCATTGCCGAAGGCCAGTACCATCAGGGCCATCAGCAGGATGATGCCCACGGTTTCCGCCCGTTCCAGGAACTTGTCGCTCGGCTTGCGGCCGGTGATCATCTCGATGATCAGGAAGAGAATATGTCCGCCGTCCAGGGCCGGAATCGGCAGCAGGTTCATCACGCCCAGCATGATGGAAATCAGTGCAGTAATGGTCCAGAACCGATACCAGTCCCAGGTGTCGGGGAAGATGCGGCCGATCGCGATGAAGCTGCCCACCGACTGGTAAGCCTTGGTCTTGGGCGAGAAGATCAGTCCCAGCTGCTTGACGTAGCTCACAATCTCCTTCCAGAGCTTTGTGGCGCCGGCGGGAATGGCCGTGAAGAAGTTGTACTCCCGGACAGTCAGCGTGAAAAAGTGGGAAAGGTCGCCGTCGAGCATCACACCCGCCATGCCGGCGGAATCGAGCTGCAGGGCCACTTCGCGCCGTGCCCCGTCGCGTTCGAGCGTGACGGAGATCGCCTCGCCGGGATGCTTCCCGAAGGTACGGCGGATCTGCTGCACCATGGTCATGGGCTCGCCCTCCACCGCTACGATGGCATCACCCGCGCCGATCACCTCCCGGTTGGGAGAATCGGCCGAGACGTTTTCCACCACGAACGGGAATCCCGGTTCGAACATACCGCGGCTCTTCAGGGAAGCGGGCAGGTAGGCGGGATCGATGGAAACCAGCAGCGTATCGCCGCCGCGGAGCACCGTCGCTTCGCGCGCCTTGTTGATCACCATGTCGGCCTGCAGGGCGGCTACATTGTCGATCGGTTCACCGTCAAAGGCCAGGATCCGGTCGCCGTCGCGGAAGCCGATCTCGTAGGCCAGGTCGTTGACCGCCAGGCCGTAGGTGGCGTCGTCGTTGCGCAGATAGCTCTCACCCCACGTATCCAGGATGGCCGCATAAAGGCCGAATGCCAGGATAAAGTTGAACAGCACGCCGCCGAACATGATGAAGAAGCGCTGCCAGGCCTTCTTGGTGCGGAACTCCCACGGTTGCGGCTGGGCGGGCAGGTCGCTGGACTTGGTGGTTTCGTCCACCATGCCAGAGATGGCGCAGTAGCCGCCGAAGGGCACCCAGCCGATTCCGAATTCGGTGGCCTCCGGATGCTCCTGCCACTCCTCAGGGGTCTGGTTGCCGGCGAAAAAGCGCCAGTGCAGCTTGCCGCCGAAGCGTTTGACCTTGACCAGTGAGAATTTCGGGTTGAAGAAAAGATAAAATCGCTCGACGCGGACCTTGAAGATTCGGGCGAAGATAAAGTGCCCGAATTCATGCACTGCCACCAGCAGTGAAAGCGCGAGGATAACTTGAATGACTTTGAGTAATACGACCATTGGATCAGTGGCGGGCAATCAGCTCCGCAGCGATGCGTCTGGATTCAAAATTCGTGCTATAAATCGTCTCGAGATCCGGCTTCGCCTCGAATCCGGCGCTCGCCAGCGTCTTTTCGATAATGACCGGAATGTCGATGAAGCGGATCCGGCCCTCCAGGAATGCCGCAACCGCCTCTTCGTTGGCGGCGTTCATCGTGCACGGCGCGGTTCCGCCCCGTTTGAGTGCCTCCCGGGCAATCGCCAGGCAGGGGAACCGATCCAGGTCGGGCTCCTCGAAGGTGAGGCTTGCCGTGCGGACCAGATCGAGCGGTTCCATGGCCAGCGGAATCCGGTACGGGTAGGAGAGGGCGTATTGGATGGGCAGCCGCATGTCCGGATTGCTCAGCTGGGCCATCACGCAGCCGTCGCTGAATCGCACCATGGAGTGGATGATGGACTGAGGATGGATCACCACCTCGATATCTTCCGGTGCCATGTCGAAGAGCCAGCGCGCTTCGATGAACTCGAGTCCCTTGTTCATCAGCGTGGCCGAATCGACGGTCACCTTGGCACCCATTTTCCAGCGGGGATGGTTGAGCGCCGCTTCGCGGGTAATGCCGGCCATTTCGGCGGCGGGCATCTTGCGGAACGGGCCGCCCGAACCGGTGAGGATAAGCTTCGAAGGTTTCACCCGTTCGCCCTGCAGACACTGGAAGATTGCGGAATGTTCGGAATCTACCGGGATCACCGGGGCCTGATGCGCGCGTGCGAGCGGCATCACCAGACTGCCGGCAGCCACCAGCGTCTCTTTGTTGGCCAGCGCGACGGCTTTGCCCGCTTCGAGCGCGGCGATCGTGGGACGCAGTCCGCTGAAGCCCACCATCGCGGCGAGCACGATATCAATCGAAGGGTTGCCTACCAGGTCGCACACCGAATCGATTCCGGCGAAGACCTTGATCATACTGGGTTGCAGCGCCTCCGCCACGCGGTCGTAGAGATCCGGGTTGCAGATGACCACCTGGTTGGGCTGGAAGCGGATCGCCTGCTCGATCAGCAGATCCACGTTGTTGTTGGCCGTGAGCAATTCCACCTCGAAGAGATCGGGATGCTGCGCAATCACGTCAAGCGCCTGCGTACCGATACTTCCGGTTGACCCAAGAATGGCGACGTGGCGCCTGGGATTGGATTCGGACATAACTCAGAATTTGATGTAGAGGGTCGGGTCGATGGGCGAGCCCTTGTGCCAGAGTTCGAAGTGCAGATGGCTTCCGGTACTGAGGATTCCGGTATTGCCCACCTGGGCGACCGGTGTGCCCGCCTTGACCACGTCACCCGTCTTTTTCAGCAGCCGTTCGTTGTGCTTGTAGATAGAGATAATATCGTTGTCGTGCTGAATTTCAAGAATATAACCGACCTCGTCGTTCCACAGTGCGGAGATGACCGTACCGCCCAGCACCGCGTAGACCATCGTGCCCGTCTCGGCGGCGATATCCACGTAAGGATGGCCGCCCGACTTGTCGTACGGTTCGGTGATGATGCCCTTGACCGGCGTGAAGAAGTGCAGGCCTTCGATCTGCGAGATGGTGGAGTTGTCCGGCAGCGAGATATTGAACTGCTCCTGGCGGCGGACCTCCTCGCGCAGCAGCGAGTCGTTCTCGGCGTAAAGGCCGCGGATGCTTTCGTCACTGGAAGTGGGGGTGACGGCCAGCGAGTCGATCGGGATCGGGGACTTGCCGCTGACAATGCGCTGGATGTTGGTCATCTGGTACGACCACATGCCGATCACGTTCTCCAGCGAGTCTATCTTGATGAGATTCTCCATGGCCTTGCGGCGGGTTTCGTTGGAAGGATAGCCCGGGATGGTCCGGCGCACCGGCGTATAGGCGGTCAGGCAGTATGTCCCGGCAATGATGGCAAGCGCGATGAGGGCCACGACCAGGCGGAAACTGCCCTTTGTGGTCTTGAAGTGGAAAAGCTCCTCGTGGGTGGCGTCGTCACCGACCGTGACGCGGAGGCGCCGCGGCGCGGAGTTTTCTTTGATTCTTTTTGTTCGTTTTGCCATATAAAATCCTAACTTTGCAACGATATGGACAGAATCGTGGGAATCGATTACGGACGCAAGCGAGTCGGGGTGGCGGTCACTGATCCGCTGCGGATTTTCGCATCTGCGCTCGAAACGGTTCCAAGTGCAAAGATAATAGAATATCTCCAAAAATATGCCGCGGCGGAGCCGATCGAACGCTTCGTCGTGGGATACCCGGTGAATATGGACGGCAAGCCTTCCGAGGCAGCCAAAGACGTGGACGCCTTCCTCAATCTGCTCCGCAAAAAGTTCCCTTCGGTTCCCGTATCGCTCGAAGATGAGCGCTTTACCTCCGTCCTGGCCCACCGGGCGATGATCGACGGCGGCGTCCGCAAGATGGACCGCCGCGACAAAAGTGCCGTAGACAAGGTCAGCGCCGCCCTCATCCTGCAAACCTACCTGGAAAGAACATCTGCAAAATGATATACCCGATTTATCTATATGGTTCGCGCGTCCTGCGCGAGAAAGCTGTCGAGGCCGACCTTTCGCGGAAAGAGGAGCTCAAAACCCTGATTGCCGACATGGTCGAGACCATGCATAACGCCGACGGCTGCGGTCTGGCCGCGCCTCAGATCGGCATCTCCGAACGCCTGCTGGTGGTGGACGGCAACGAACTCAGGGACCGCTATCCTGCGCTGGCCGGTTTCCACCGCGAAATGGTCAACCCCGTGGTGACCTTCGAAAGCGAGGAGACCTCCGAATACAACGAAGGCTGCCTGAGCCTCCCGGGGCTCGATGCCGACATC
This sequence comes from Bacteroidales bacterium UBA1199, assembly GCA_002309795.1. Next base: position 19,426 of record DBXZ01000033.1, on the reverse strand, counting down.
GTCCGTCCCAAACGCATCAAGGTCCGCTACTTCGACGCCGACCTGGTCGAAAGGGAGGAGGAGTTCGACGAATTCGCTGCCCGGATGCTCCAGCACGAACTGGACCACCTGGACGGGATCGTCTTCACCGACCGTGCCCGCCCCATCCGCAAAAAGATGCTTGCCGGCAAACTGAACAACATTGCCAAAGGCATCGCCCGCACCTCCTATCGGGTCAAACTGGGATGAAACGTCTTGTCATCTTTCTTGTTTCTGCGCTTCTGCTGGGGGCGTGCAGCGGGCATGGTCCTGAGGTTACGCGCGACGAATTGAGTCGCGTGGACAGCCTGGTGAGGGAAGCCGACCCGGCGGTAGCCCATCTGGAATTGAAGAAAATCTCCGAACGGTTCCATCGCGAAGGGAACTATGATATGGAATCCGCATGCCTGGTGCTGATGGGCTCCAACTACCTGAACCAGTGGGACACGGCAGGGCTGAAGACCGTATTGGATCAGATGGAGTCACTCTGGCTGGCCAATCCCGGAAAACCCAATGTCGGTTACAGTTACTATTCCGTGCTGGAGACCTTCTACGCCGTCAAGTATCAGGATGAACCGCGCAGAGAGGATCGGGATTCGATGGAGTTCAACGCGTCTCGAGCGATTGCCCTGCTGGAGCAGATGACCCCTGATCAGTGGCAGGAGTACCGCATCAACCCCGTCTGGAACTACTACAACCGTGCGGTGGAATTCGATCTGATGTACGATGAACCGCAGACCGATTCGATTGTGTATTATCTGGACAAGGCGCGCGTTGCGAACGAAACCACCGCGCACCTGGATCAAAACAAGCGCTGGCAGGGCGACATTTCCATCAAGGATATGCAGGCCTGGCTCTATTACTACGACGGGCAGTATGCCCGGGCCGAAAAGGAGATGCGGGAAGTTCTGGCCCTGGTGGACAGCGTGGAAGCGGTTGCGCCCAACGAGGTGCTGACCGAAAAGGGGGAAGCATACGCCTTTTTCGTGGAACTCTATTCGAATACGGGCAAGCCTCAGGAAGCGCTCCGCTATCAGCAGCTTAAGAACGAAAACGACCTGGTGAGGCTGTCGGCCGAACGGAATGCGGCCGTCCGGAAGGTGGAGGCGCAGTACAACGTTGCCAGGGCTGAAACGAAGGTCGCGCGCCTGCGTACCGGGCTGATTCTTGCCGGAGGGCTGGTCTTGCTGCTCGCCCTTTCCACGATCGTCCTGTTGCTGTGGCGCCGCAACCGGTTGCAGATGCAGTATTCGGCTGCCGTCGAAGCCCTGGTGGAAACGGATGACGAGGTCCGGTCTATCACGGAGCGCATTTCCGCCGACCGGGCGAACAAGCTGTTCGCAGCGGCAGAGAAGCCGCTTTCCGCCGTGGAACGCAAGTATATCCTCCTTTTCCTGTCCGGGCGGACCACGGAAGAGATCGCGGCCGCGATGCACGTCGAGCCCTCCAGCGTCTACACCATGAAGTACCGCATCAAAAAGAAGTTTTCAGACACTTTTCCTCTGCCATTTTGAGGTTTTTTAGACAAATCTTTCAAAATCTGTACATCGTTTGTCTAGATTTGTCTATTTAGCGGCCCTTGCCCCTTTCCTAACTTTGTGGTTGTATAATACCACTCGGTTTTGGACGGGGATAATCTGATAATCATTTTGCTTTTCGTGTGCATTCTTCTGGGGGCGGGTGCTCTGCTCCTGGCCGGAATTCATTATGTGCAGTGGAAACGGTTTTCGAAGCTTTTCCCCGTCACGGGTTATGAAACCACGGGCAAATCCCCCAAGTTCGACGAGATACTCTCTTCGGCCGTGAAGCCCCTGTCAATCAACGAAAAGAAATATTTCCTTCTCTTCCTGGACGGCAAGACTACGGATGAAATCGCCGCGGCGATGCACGTCGAGCCCTCCAGTGTCTACACCATGAAATACCGTATCCGGAAGAAATTCCCGGACGACTACTTGCTGCCATTTTAACCCGAAAACACGTTAATTGTATGAAAAATAGATTATTCGCCCTCGCATTCCTCGCTCTTCTTGCTGTCGCCTGCGAACAACCGGTTGACCCGACCCCCAAATCTGACGAAGTCAGACTCACTTCAGCAACAACGCTCACGGTCGGTGCTGACGGAGGTACTGCTGAAATCACTTTTACTTCCAGCGACGCTTGGACTGCGGCACTGGCAAACGACAGGGTAACGTGGCTTTCCATCAATCCTGCCAGCGGAACGGCCGGACAGTCCACTGTGACCGTCACGGTGGATCCCAATGATACTCCAGACGACCGCAGCGCGACCATCCGCGTCAAATGCGGCAACGCGACGGCATCGGTCACGCTTACGCAGAAGCAGAAAGACGCCCTGACGCAGTCTCCCTCCAAAACGCAATTTGATGCCGAGGGCGGAAACTTCACCATCGAGGTGAAAGCCAACATCGAATACAGTTTTGAGATTGACGGGGATTGGATCCACCAGTCATCTACCCGGGCAATCACCACGAAAACGACGACGTTTACCGTAGACAAGAACGAAGATACCCGCAAGCGGGAAGGCTCCGTGACGGTAAAGAGCGCCCTTGGCAACGAAAAGATCACCATCTACCAGGAGGCTGCCAGTCCCACCATCGTGCTTTCTGCGGACGATGTCCCCGTAAAGACGGACGGCGGCACCTTCACGGTAGACGTGAATACGAATGTAGACGTGACCATGACCATCACGGAAGGTGCGGAGTGGTTGAGCGAGGTTACGACCCGTTCCATGAGCACCCATACCTATACCTTCCAGGCCACAGCGAATGAAACTACAGATTCACGAGTCGGCAGGATCACGTTCCGCAATGCAGATACCGGCGTCGAGGCTTCGGTGACCGTGACGCAGATGCAGAAGAACGCCCTCGTCGTGGCACAGTCCCTGTATGAAATCGGGGTGGACGGCGGGAACATAAGCATAGAGACTTCGGCGAACATCGACCTGGAAGTGGCGATTTCCGAGTCCTGGGTACACCAGGCGAGCACCCGGGCGATGACCACCCGCACCTATGACTTTACGGTGGATGCAAACCCCGGTTACGACATCCGCGAATGTACCATCACTTTCACCGGCGGGGCGGGAGAGTCTCCTTTCTCGCAGCAAAGCCCTTGGAGTCTGATCGGCTCGATGGGAGGCGACACCTGGACACGGGATATCGAAATGAAGACGGACGGCAAGTGGCACGTTGCTTTGGCCGTCCCGTTCGCGGCATCCGATGAATTCAAATTCCGCAAAGATAAGGATTGGGATGTGAACCTGGGGTCGAACAGCTATTCCGTGACCACCTATCCCGGGGATTGCATTGCGGTTCTTGCGCAGGGCGGCGGAAATATGAAGCTGCCGGCAGGCACGTTCGACATCTACCTGAATCCAGACCAAAACCGTGCATACTTCCTTACGGCCGGCACTCCGTTCACTTATGACGGATATACTGCCCAGGCCGGTGGCCTCACCCAGACGGTCACAGTCCGGCAGGACGGGGTCGATGGCTTCATCCCCGATTTCAAAGACCAATATACGATAAGCTCCTTACAACAAACCCTTGAACTGAGGTCCCGCTCCAGCGTGGATGTTGTGGCCGAGTCGAAGTGCGACTGGATCAGCGTAGTTAAAACCAAAGCGCTGACCGATAGGGCAATAACACTTCAAATAGCTGAAAACACCTCAAATACTTCCCGAACCGGCGAGGTGGTGATCAACGTCCCCGCGCTCGGGCAGTCGCACACGGTGACCATTACCCAGAAAGGCGCCGGGGAGATGTATATTCCGGATGCGGCTTTCTACGGATGGCTTCTGAGTCAGTTTGATGAAAACCATGACGGGGATCTCTCGAAGGCGGAGTGCGACAAAGTAACAGGTATAGAATGGACTCTTAATGAAACTCCGGGCGTCAAGTCAGTACAAGGCCTGGAGTATTTCCCCAACCTGGAATATCTGAGGTTTTACTGGTCGGCCCAGGAGGGCGGCGCCGATATCGAGGTAATCGACTTGTCCGGCAATCCAAAGCTGAGGCAGGTGCATTTAAACCATCTTCCTAATCTCAAAAGTCTAACCATCGACAGTTCCGATCTCGCCGATTTGACGCTCATCGGTTGCCCGTCCCTGACGGGAATGGACAATTTCTCCAGATTTAAGAATCTCCAACTCTTATATCTATACGATTGCCCATGGCTGACAACACTGGATTGTTCCGGCAATAGCAAACTTTACTATCTTTCCGTAAATACGAGCCCGTCGCTTGCCAAAATCATTGCTCCCTGTCCGAAACTGCAACACTTATATATTGGGGACTGCCCGTCCCTTTCATATTCCAACATTATCCTTCCGCAAGATACATTTGACCTTACGTATCTCAGCATTGATACCATTGATTCTGTGCCGGAGGAAATAGACCTCAGTATGTGTCCGGCGCTCAAACAGATTTCCATTTCAAGCAGGTCGGAATACTGGTCGATAAAAACCATCTGGCTGATGACTGGAATTACGCTTCCGGATCTGTACGGATTTGCCCGAGATGCCGAAATCCGTTATAAGGGTGAGAATTTGCTGGTGCCTGTTGAATTTGTGAGCACCGCCTTCCGGGACATGATCCTTAAGAACAATCAGTATTATGATGTGAATCAAGACGGTGAATTGTCTGCCTATGAGTTGAGCAAGATTAATTATCTTGTCATTTTCTCGGACTGGTTTACTCTGGATGAAACCATCACTTCACTTGAAGATATCGGTCACCTTAAAAACCTCGAGCACTTTGGATTGCTCGGCTTTGGCAACAAAGTGTCCGCTCCGATTCCCGAGTCGTTGAAAACCCTTGAGAGACTTGAGTCCTTCTCGCTGAGCGATTGCCGTGTTCAGGGCACCCTCCCCGAATGGATAGCGGAGATGCCATCGCTCACGGAACTGGATCTTAGAGGGAGCTATCCGCTGGGCGGGGATGTCCCCAGCGCTATCCTCACTTCCGACAAATGGGTTTATCTCGATCTGTCAGGATGCGCCTTCTCCGGCGCGACCATCATCGTTCCGGCGGCTTCGCTACTTGATTACGACAGTAAATACTACCCTCACGCGGGCCGCTTCTTCTTCTCGCCCCAGCACGAAAAGGTTCTGAGGGAAACCCAGGAGGGAGGATCCTATGTGTACGACTATCCCAATATTTTGTATCAGAGCGATGTCGACGGTACCGGGGCAGTCCATCCCGACGGCGAGGCCGTGCTGTACCACGCCGCTACCAAGGGGCCGGGAATCGACCTTATCATCACCGGTGACGGTTTCTCTGCGGAAAATAATACCATAGGTGGTACGCTAGAGACCTATATGACAGCCTGTGCGGAAACTTTCCTCCAAACGGATCCGTATGACAAACTTGCGGAATACTACAACGTCTGGCTGGTTTATGCCCATTCCCGTACGGCGGGTACAGGAGTGCTCAGTTGGGATTGCACCAAATTCGGGACCTGGCATGAAAATCCTGGTCAAGCTTCGATCGTTAATGGAAAACATACCGAGATCGTCGCTTTCATGAATTCGGTGCTTGGCAAGGACTGCAGGAACGCGGTGATAGCGGTATTGATGAACTCCAGCACGTACGGCGGAACCTGCTATTCCAGTTATTATTCGCTTAACAGTTGGCAATATACGTTGGCCTATACTCCCGTTCATCCGGATTATGGCGGATTCATCTCAACCTTTGTTCACGAAACTCTCGGTCACGGAATCGGCAAGCTGGCGGATGAATACAATGCCGATATGTCGAATCCGGGTTCCGCCCCGTCCACATATCCTTATTGGACAAACTATGGACAATATGCCAACGTTGACAATGTTTCCGATCCGTCGACTATACGTTGGCACAACTTCCTGTCAGACGCCCGTTATGCCGGTGAAGGCCTGGGCGTGTTTGAGGGCGCCTTCTATGCCAATACTGGCTGGTATCGTCCTTCGGCCAATTCCGTCATGAGAGATCAGTTTGGCGAAGGCGGTGATCACTTCAACGCTCCATCCCGTGAGTCCATATATCAGTGGACGCTGTTCCGCGCTTATGGCGGTGAGCGGGAATGGGCCGACTGGCCGTCCTTCCTTGCGGAATATTACGACTACGAATCCTTTGTGGCCTTCGACAAGGCCCCGTCGCCTTCGCCCGCTCCACGCCGCATACGCAAGGCTAGCCGTGCTCCGGAGAAAATTGTCCTCTTCGACGGCCGTGTCATAGAACGGAAGCTTCCTCCTCACACTCCGCCTGTATTTGTGCACGATCAGGAGTAGTCGGAAAATACGGGAAATAATTGTATTTTTGTAAATCCTTGCCGAAGTTAACCGGCGGGACCGGACAAAAATACAATTATTACCGTATGGGAGCATTTCATGCTTACGACATCCGGGGCATCTACCCGGACGAAATCAACAGAGAATTCGCCTACAAGGCCGGTTATTTCATCCCCGAACTGCTGAACGCAGACAAAGTGCTGGTGGGCCGCGACATGCGGAGCTCGTCGCCCGAGATCTACGAGGGTCTCGTGGCGGGCATCACCGATGCCGGCGCCGACGTCTGGGACCTGGGACTGAGCAGCACGCCGCTGGTCTACTACGCCACGGCACGCCACGGCTTCAAGGCCTCCGTACAGATCACCGCATCGCACAATCCCAAGGAGTACAACGGCATGAAAGTCTCGCGCGAGAATGCGCTCCCCGTGGGGCTCGACGCAGGTCTGGGCGTGATCAAACGCTGGATGGAAGAGGGGAAACCCACTCCGAAGGCGGCCCGTCCCGGCAAGGTGCATCCGTTCGACATCAACGAAGAGTATCTGGCATTTCAGCGCGGCTACCTGAAGGACATCTCCAACCTTCACGTCGCTATAGACTGCTCCAACGGCATGGCTTCCAAGTTCGTGCACCAGATCTTCGGCGAAGCGCCCTTCTATCTGTTCGATACGCCGGACGGCACCTTCCCCGGCCACGAGCCCAACCCGCTGCTGCCGGAAAACCGCGTGGCCATCAGCGAGGCGGTCCGCGCGCAGAAATGCGACCTGGGTGTGATCTACGACGGCGATGCCGACCGCGTGATGTTCGTGGATGAAAAGGGCGACTTCATCTCCCCCGACCTGATTATCGCCCTGCTGGGCAATTACTTCCTCAAGGAGCGCGGACTGCGCGGCAAGGTGTTGCAGGATATCCGTTCTTCCAAAGCAGTAGCGGAGTACCTCGGCCCGATGGGCGGCGAGGTCTGCACCTGGAAGGTGGGCCGTGCCTTTGCGGCGCCCCGCCTGCGTGAAATCGACGGTATCTTCGGCGGCGAGCTGGCCGGCCACTACTATTTCAAGGATTTCTTCTACAGCGACAGCGGCCTGCTGGCCTCCATCCTGGTGCTGAACATCGTCTCCGACTTCAAGCGCCGGGGCCGCAGGATCTCCGAGGTGATCGCCGAAATATCGCACTACGAGAATTCGGGCGAAATCAATTTCAAACTGGACCGCAAGGCCGAAGCGATGGATGCCGTGCGCGACTATTTCTGCGCGCAGGAACAGCCCGCCGCCACGATGGATTTTGACGGCTACCGCGTGGAGTTCCCGCAGTGGTGGTTCAACATCCGCCCTTCCAATACCGAGCCTTACCTCCGCTTCCTCTGCGAGGCCACAAGTAAAGCATTGCTGGAAGAAAAGATCGCCAAAACCCGCGAAATCATCGCGCGGTTCGAATAGCGGGCTTTCAGATTAGATAAGTCCCTCAGGAATGGTGAGCCAGATGCTGTCTGCGCTCACCTTTTTGATGAGGTCTTCGTGGAGGGGCAGCAGAATGCGGCGGCCCTCCCGTTCGATTTCCACGCAGAGATTGCCTGCGAAGTCGTACCACTCGCAGACGCGGCCGACCTCGGAGCCGTCTGCGGCGTTGCGGATCATCCGACCGGTCAGATCCGGCCCGTCCTCTTCCGCTTCCTCCTCCAACGAGAAGGAGATTTCGCGGCCTACCAGCTCTTCAGCCGCCGCCAGCGAATCGATATCCTCGAACTTGACGATGGTCCGGCCGCCCTTGGGCTGGATGGATTCGATATAAAAAGGAACCGGTAGTTCATCGAATGCGATGAATACCGGTTCTTTGGGATTGAAATCCGAATCGGACGGGCAGAGGTTCGTCACCACTGCGCCCTGCGTGCCGTAGGATTTCAGGACCTTCGGCACCTTATGCCTCGGGTTGTGCTTCTTCTGCAGGTGCAGCTTCAGCTTCAGCCTCGGTGGCTTCAGCGGCAGCAGCGGCCTCTTCAGCAGCCTTTGCGGCAGCAGCTTCTTCAGCGGCAGCGCGGGCAGCAGCCTCGGCCTCGGCCTTCTTCTGGGCAATTGCCTCGGCGCGAGCCTCGTTGACCTTGGCTTCAGCGCTTACAGCTGCCTTGTGGGCCTCTGCACTTGCATTCGAAACGGTTTGCTTCTTGGAAGACACTTTCGCGTCTTTCTCAGCCTTCCAGGCATTCCACTTCTTGTCAGCTTCTTCCTGGGTGAGGGCTCCCTTGGCAACGCCACCCTGGAGGTGCTTCTTCAGCAGGACGCCTTCGTAGGAGAGGATGCGGCGGGCAGTCGTAGTTGCCTGTGCACCGTTGTTGAGCCAATAGAGAGCTCGCTCGCCGTCGAGAGCGATGGTTGCAGGGTTGGTGTTGGGATTGTAAATGCCGATCTGTTCGATCAGGCGGCCGTCGCGCGGCGAACGCACGTCGGTGACCACAATGTGGAAGAATGCGAAATTCTTCTTGCCGTGGCGGGAGAGGCGGATTTTAACAGCCATTTCAAATGTAAATTAAAGTTACTAAATACGTTAACTTCCTTATCTTCTCGAGAAAAGGTCTGCAAAGATACACATTTTCCGGAATATGCAAAAAAGAAACGGCGCCCCTTGCGGCGCGCCATCTCTCTTTTTAACCTAAACTTAACCTATGAAAAAACTTTCGTCTTCGACTTAGGTTTAAGCAAAGGGTGTGCCAAACTTTTTTATTCGACCGGTGTAACCGAAATAATTTTGACCGGCTCGCTGGGACGGTCGTGGCTGTCGGTGCGTTTGGCGGCGATCTTATCGATGATATTCAGGCCGCTGACCACTTCACCGAAAATCGTGTATTCCCCGTCCAGGTGGCGGCAGCCGTTTTCATCCTGTACGATATAGAACTGCGAACCCGAAGATTCCTTGGCGGGGTTGACGAAGTCGCCGCGGCGGGCGGCGGCCAGCGCCCCCTTCTTGTGCGAGAATCCCTTGACGATCTCCGCGGGAATCGTGTAGCCCGGACCGCCGGTGCCCCAGGCGTTCACCTTGGTGCTGTCTTTGGTGAGCGGGTCGCCCGTCTGGATCATGAAGCCGTTGATGATGCGGTGGAAGAGGATTCCGTCGTAAAAATGCTTCTGGGCCAGTTTGATGAAGTTGTCTTTGTGAAGCGGGGTCTCTTCGTAGAGTTTGACTACGATATTGCCTTCGCTGGTTTCAATCTTGAATTTGGGTTCGTATTGCATCGTGAGGTCGATATTGGTTTCAGGCTCCTTACCGGGATCGGGAGTCGTGATTTCGGTCTTTTCAGGTTCGTCGACGGGGGTGGGTTCCTGGGTCCCGCCCGACTTCTTGCCGCCGCCGCAAGCCGTCAGCAGCAGGGTTGCAGCACAGAGAACAAAAAAGAAAGACTTTTTCATAATTTGTTAATTGTTAATAATTTGTTCTGTCTCCGGCAGTTTTTTGCCGCGGAAGATGGAAGCGAGGGTCAGGCCCGAAATGATGTGCCAGATGCCCCACCATGCCGTTACAAAAAGCATACCGCCATAGAGGATGCCCGTCTGCGGATTGTTCCACAGTTCCGGCGAGAAAATGGCCGGGTTGAGCAGCAGCGTCAGACCCAGTCCGGAGTTCTGGATACCCACCTCGATGGTGATGGAACGCCGGTCCCTGGGCGGGAGTTTCATGGCGCGTGCGCCGAACCAGCCGGTACCGAAGGCAAAGGCGTTGTGCAGCAGCACGAGGATGAAAATGAAGAGGATGTACTTCACGAAGAGTTCCCAGTTCGGGATAAACATGATCAGCACCATTGCGATGAAGACCACGATCGAGAAGATCGAGAAGGGCCGCTGGATGGCCTTGGCGACCTTGGGAAGGTAGCGTGCGCAGAGCATACCCAGTACGATGGGCACGCCCAGGATGGTGAACACTTGCCAGAACATGCTCCAGAAGGGGATGACCAGATGCGGGATGGTGAGGGTGCCGGCCAGGTTCGAGACCTTCAGGTAGAGATTGCCCCACATCCAGAAGTTGAGCGGGGTGATGAGCGGCGCGAATAGGGTGGCGACCGCCGTCATGCTGACCGAAAGTTCGATGTTGCCCTTGGCCCAGGAACTCATGAAGTTCGAGATGTTGCCGCCGGGGCAGCTGGCCACGAGAATCATGCCGAGCGCCACCATCGGAGTGATCCAGTGGCCCAGGAGCAGGGCCAGCAGGAAGGTGACCACCGGCAGGCCGATCCACTGAAGGCAGACGCCCGTCAGGATGGATTTGGGGTGAATAAAAACGTTTTTCAGGGTTTTGCCCGTGATGCCCAGCGCGATGCCGAACATAATCAGGGCGAGCACGATACTGAGTGCAAGTCCGGTCCCTCCGCCGAGATTGAGATTGACGCTGTCGAGGGAAGCAAGCTGTTCTTTAATCATAGGTAGCAATTAACCCGACAAATCTAGTAAAAAAATGTAAATTTGCGTTCATGAAAGCACGCATTGTAAACCATTCCCCCTTTCCCTGCCCGGCCTATGCCACGCCGCTTTCCGCCGGGATGGACCTCAGAGCCAACCTTACAGAGCCCGTCACCCTGGGCCCGCTCGAGCGGACCATGGTGCCCACCGGCCTCTTTATAGCCTTACCGGAAGGGTATGAGGCGCAGATCCGGCCGCGCAGCGGACTGGCCGCCAAACACGGAATCACGGTGACCAATGCGCCCGGCACGGTAGATGCCGATTATCGCGGCGAAGTCTGCGTGCTGCTGGTCAACCTTTCCAACACCCCGTTCGTCATCAATCCCGGCGAACGGATCGCCCAGATGGTGATCGCCCGCTATGAAAAGGTGGAATGGGAAGTGGTGGAAGCCCTCGACGAAACGGAGCGCGGAACCGGCGGATTCGGTTCAACCGGACGATAGTATTCTTCCATGGAAACCCTTTATAAACTCTTCAAGAAGTGCAGCGGCGTCACGACCGACAGCCGCGCCATCACGGAAGGTTCAATGTTCTTCTCCCTCAAGGGAGAGACCTTCGACGGCAACGATTTCGCCGTGCAGGCCCTCGAGAAGGGTGCCCGAATTGCGGTGGTGGACCGCGCTTCGCTGCAGGGCGTCAAGGCCGGAAAGGGAGAATGCTACCTGGTGGAGAACGTGCTGGAGACGCTCCAGAATCTGGCGGCCTATCACCGCCGTCAGTTCAACATTCCGGTGATCGGAATCACCGGCACCAACGGCAAAACCACCACCAAGGAGCTGGTGAGCGCCGTGATGGCCCGCAAGTTCGAAACCGTCTATACCAAAGGCAACCTGAACAACCATATCGGCGTTCCGCTCACCCTCTTCGGCATCAACGCCAAGACGCGCGCGGCCGTGATTGAAATGGGCGCCAGCGCACCCGGCGAAATCGCGACGCTGGTGCAGATCGCCCAGCCCACCTGCGGCCTGATCACCAATGTGGGCAAGGCCCATATCTTGGGATTCGGCTCGTTCGAAGGGGTGAAGCAGACCAAGGGTGAACTCTACGACTACCTGCGCCAGAGCGGTGGCCTGGCTTTCTATAACGCCGACAATCCCCATCTCTGCGAGATGATCGCAGCCCGCAGCGGCCTGGTGAGCGAGCCTTACGGCGTGCAGAAACAGGGCGTCGAGGTGCTGGAAGTCACGGCGGAACATCCCTTCCTGCGTTTCCGGCTGCCCGACGGCACGGAGGTCGAAACCAATCTGGTGGGCGCCTACAACGCCGACAACGCGCTGGCAGCGCTCTGCGTGGGTGTGCACTTCGGTGTGCCGCAGGCTGAGGCCATTGGCGCCATCGCGGCCTACCGTCCCGCCAACGACCGTTCGCAGATGGTCCGCACCGGGCGCAACACGCTGATCGTAGATACCTACAACGCGAACCCCACGAGCATGGGGGTGGCACTCGACAATTTTGCCAGAACCTCCTTTGCGGAGAAGACCCTGATCCTGGGCGACATGCTGGAGTTGGGCGGCGAATCGGCCACCGAGCACTCCGCGGCGCTGGCCAAGGCGATGACCCTTTCCAAATCCATTTTCCTGGTGGGGAAAGAGTTTACCGAGGCCGCTTCCAAAGTGCGCTGCGCCAAGGCCAAGGGCATCCAATGCTTTGCAGATTCAGCGGCACTGCGCGCCTTCCTGGAAGCACAGCCGCTCACCGGCCGCACCATCCTGATCAAAGGATCGCACGGCATCCACCTCGAGAAGCTGCCCGAGGTTCTTTAAAAATCCAAGTCTGAGAATTTCAGCCGCTTGCGCGAGCGGAAGAAGTCGAACACGATGCTTCTGGGATAGAGGCCTTCGAAGTCGCGTCCCTCTTCGAACGGCGAGACCTCCAGATCGCGCCGCATGCGGCGGTAGTCGCGGTGTGCCCGGCAGACGGCGGCGAAACTGCGCCAGCGGCCCGTCAGCAGGTAGACGGCTGCAGAAAGGTCGTCCAGCAGGAGCCGGGTGCGGAAACGGCGGTGGTAGCGGCTCGAATCCGGCAGGTTCTTGCGGAGCATCAGCAGGTTGTTGCGGTAGTTGAAATAGAGTTTGCGAGGCGAGTTGTTGGGAAGGGTGCCGCCGCCCACGTGGTAAACCACGGAAGCGGGGATGCACCAGATCTGGTACTCCAGCAGGCGCGCCCGCCAGCAGAGGTCAATCTCTTCCATATGGGCGAAGAACGATTCATCCAGCCCGCCCAGGTGGTGATAGAGCGCGGCACGAATCATCATGCAGGCACCGCTGGCCCAGAATATCTCCAGCGGTTCGTCGTACTGCCCGTTGTCTTTTTCAATATTCGAAAGGATCCGGCCGCGGCAGAAGGGGTAGCCGTAGCGGTCAATGAAACCGCCCGCCGCGCCGGCATATTCGAACCGGCCATGGTCGGCCGCCGAGCAGAGTTTGGGCTGGCAGATACCGGCCTCCGGGTGCTCCTCCATGAACTCGAAGAGGGGATCGAGCCACCCCTTCGGGGTCTCCACGTCGGAGTTGAGCAGCACATAGTAGTCGGCTTCAATCTCCAGCAGGGCCCGGTTATAGCCGCCGGTAAAGCCGTAGTTCTGGTCGAATTCCAGCAGCCGGACCTGCGGGAAGTGCTCCTCCATCCACGCCTGGGAGCCGTCGGTGGAGCCGTTGTCGGCCACGACAACGAAAGCGGCGTCGCCGCTTTCGCCGCCTCCGAAGGCGGCGGCGGACTCCACGACGCCGGGCAGGAACCGCTCCAGCATCGCTTTTCCGTTCCAATTCAGGATAACGACTGCTATATCCATACGGGACAAAGGTAACAATAAGTAACGAAACAAAAAACGGGCCGCCCGTGCCGGGCGACCCGTTGTGGCTTTCGCTTCAGACTATTCCTCCTCAGCTGCGACAACCTCTACGTTGACCGTAGCCTTGATGTCGCGGTAGCACTTCACCTCTGCGGTGTAGGAACCGACCTCCTTGATGGTGTCGGCACCCACGAGGGTGACGTTCTTGCGGTCGACCTCGATGCCCATGGCAGCGAGCGCCTCAGCAACCTGGATGTTGCTGACGGAACCGAAGACTTTGCCGTTCGAGCTCACCTTGGCAGCGACCTTGACAGCTGCGCCTTCGAGCTTTGCTGCGAGTGCCTTTGCGTCGTCAACCATCTTCTGCTCTTTCTGAGCGCGCTGGCGCATGTTTTCAGCGTGGATCTTCTTCGCGGTGGGGGTTGCCATGATGGCGATACCCTGCGGAATCAGATAGTTTGCGCCGTAACCGTTCTTGACCGTTACGATATCGTCTTTGTAACCGAGGTTACGGACATCTTGTTTGAGAATAACTTCCATAATTCGTCCTCCTTATTTCAAAAGATCGGTAACGTAGGGCAGAAGAGCAAGGTGGCGCGCACGCTTGATGGCCTGAGCGACTTTGCGCTGGAACTTCAGGGAAGTACC
>DBXZ01000033.1:0-5245 GCA_002309795.1 Bacteroidales bacterium UBA1199 | reverse complement strand
TTACCCTGCTCGTTGAGGAACTTCTTGAGGAACTCAGCGTCCTTGTAATCCACATATTTGATGCCTGCTTTCTTGAAGCGGCAGTATTTCTTTCTCTTAACATCCACGGTCGGCGGATTGAGGAAACGGATATCATCCTGTGCCATAGTCTAAATCTCCTTATTCGTTAACGGGAGCTGCCTCGGCAGCGGCCTTCGGTTCATTCATCTTAGCACGGCGACGCTCAGCGTATGCAATGGCGTGCTTGTCCATCGCTACGGTCTGGAAACGGATGATGCGCTCATCACGCTTGAACTGGATTTCGAGGGTGTTTACAAAATCCGGATTAGCCTTGAATTCCATCAGGTGATAGAATCCGGTGGTTTTCTTCTGGATCGGATAAGCCAGCTTCTTCAGGCCCCAATCCTCCTGGTGTACGATCTCGCCACCGTTGTCGGTGATCAGCGAGGTGTACTTGGCAACCGCTTCCTTCATCTGGGCATCAGACAAAACGGGAGTTGCAATGAAAACGGTTTCGTACTGTTTTAACATAATGGTTTATAATAAAATAATAACTAATAAAGCCCTTCCGGTTTCCCGAAAGGGCTGCAAAGATAGCGATTATTTGGCAATCTGCAAATTATTTGCGGGGAGCATCGGCCAAAACCGCCTTGATGAAGTTCCACCACTTCTCAACGGACGGGATGTAGCAGCGCTCGTCCGGGGAGTGGGGCGATTTCAGCGTCGGGCCGCAGGAGATCATATCCCAGTTGGGATAGATGCCGCCCATGATACCGCACTCCAGTCCGGCGTGGATAGCCATCACGGCGGGTTCTACACCGTAAAGCTTCTTGTACTGGGCGCGCATCGTCTTGAGGATGGGCGATTCCATGTTCGGGCTCCAGCCGGAGTAGCCGCCTGCGAAGCTGACCTTTGCACCAGCCAGTTCGAACGCTGCGCGGAAGGACTCTGCCAGGTCGTACTTGATGCTGTCGGTGGAGCTGCGCATCAGGCAGCGGACGTAGAAACGGCCGTTCTCGGATTTGACAATGGCCAGGTTGTTCGAGCTTTCCACCAGATCCTTGACTGCCAGGCTCATGCGGTCAACTGCGTTGGGGCAAGCGTAGACAGCCTTGATGAGTTTGAGGGCGGTACGGCCGGCGATCACGGTCTTTGCCTTGCCCGGTTCGCAGAAGATGGTGACGTTCGGGTCGACCAGGCCGATCTCTTTGCGCACCACGTCATCGGTCTCGGCCACAACCTTCTTGAAGTCTTCCACAGCGTCTGCCGGAACGGCTACGACGGCCGTTGCCTCGCGCGGGATCGCGTTGCGCAGGTTGCCGCCTTCAATGCTGCAGAGTTTGCAGTCCATGTCGCGCAGCAGCGGGAGCAGCACGCGGGCCATCACCTTGTTGGCGTTGCCGCGGCCTTCGTTGATCTCCATGCCGGAGTGACCGCCGCGCAGGCCCTTGACTAATACGGTGAAGACCTTGTAGCCCTTGGGCATCGGTTCTTCCTTGTACTTGATGACTGCGTTGCCGTCCAGGCCGCCGGCGCAACCCACATAGAGTTCGCCTTCGGTCTCGGAGTCGAGGTTGATGAGGATATCACCCTTGAGCAGGCCCGGTTTGAGGGCGTTGGCGCCGGTCATGCCGGTCTCTTCGTCTACCGTGATGAGGGCCTCGATGGGGCCGTGGGCCAGGTCTTTCGATTCGAGCACTGCCATGGCTGCAGCGACGCCCAGGCCGTCGTCAGCGCCCAGGGTGGTGCCGTTGGCGTAGAGCCAGTCACCGTCTTCCTTGTGGACCACGCGTGTCTCGATCGGGTCTTTGGTGAAGTCGTGCACCTTGTCGTTGTTCTTCTGCGGCACCATGTCGATGTGGGCCTGCAGGATGATGCCTTTGCGGTTCTCCATGCCCTTGGTTGCGGGCTTGCGGATAATCACGTTGCCGGCTTCATCGCGGAAGGTCTCGAGGCCGAGATCCTTGCCGAACTTGACCATGAATGCGACTGCCTTCTCCTCATGTTTCGAGGGACGGGGTATCTGCGTGAGCGCATAGAAGTTCTTCCACACGCACTGGGGATTGAGATCGTGAATTGTCATAATGTTTATAAGGTATTAGGATTATTTCTTGTTCAGGGGGAGGGGGAAGGTGCAGTCGGTACCCAGCTGGAAGACGGGAATGCGGCTCTGGAGCAGCAGGTTCTCGGCGTCGAGCAGCCGGACGAGCGTCGTGGCGGGGATGCGGTAGTGCACCAGCTCGGGTTCTGCTTTCTTCTTTTTGGCTGCCGCTTCGTCAGCAGGTCCGGCCTCCGGTTCGGCCATCCGGCTTTCCACGGTGAATTCCAATACGAAGGGGCGTCCGGCAATATCGGTGCTGGGCAGCAGGCCCTCGGTATCGGAGAGGCGGAATGCGATATACATCTGCGTTTCGCGCGCTTTCTCGGGCACCACGTCAAAGTGCATCGTCTGTTCGGAGGTTTCGCTCAGGCCGTAGAAGAGGCTGAGGTACTCCTGCTCAATGCGGGTGATCTCCGCGATGGCGGCGCCCATGGCTTCACCGCTGTAGGTGGCGTCGGTGTCGCCGGTGATGATCTGGACGCGGGCCTTGCGCAGGTCAAAGATGCGCTGGGCGGCCTCAGCGGCCTTATTTTCCAGCGATTTCTCCACCACTTCGTTCTGCTGGACCGCTACGCGGCTGAAGGAGGCACCGTCCGTCACGCTCTTGTAGAGGGTGGCCGTGGCGCGGGTGAGGTTTTCACCCATATCTTTCTCGTTGAAGGCTCCCTCCGGAGCGGGTGCGGGGAATCGCCAGGTAGCGCCCGGTGCGGCGGAACCGCCACCCAGGGAAACCAGTCCCTGTGCGCTGAAGGCCAAAATACCGTTTATCCCGCCGTCGGTCCGGCTCAGATCCAGCGAGTAACTCTCCGTCGGGTTGGCCTCCGTGCAGGGGGTCAGGTCCACCGACTTGAGCCGGTAGACCGTGGCGTTGGCCGTACGGGCTGCAGCCCCCAGGTATTTCTGGGCGAACCGGGCGTACGGGCCTGCCACGAAAGCTTCCTTTTCAGCAGTAACTTTCAGGTGAACTGACGTTTGCGGAAGCGAGTAGGTGACAGTATTCTGGGCGGTGGCGCAGAAGAGGCCTGCGAGCATCAGGAGTGCGGAACCGATGAGTCTTTTCATACCTTGCAGCGTTTGTTTACAAAAAGCGAATATAGCAATTCTTCCCGTTCTTTGCAAAAGCGGTGCCGAATCGTTTTTTTTCATATCTTTGTCAATCGTTCCTGACGATATTACTAACCAATCATACCAACCTTTATGAATTTTTTAAGTCTTAGCAACCTGTGGCAGACCAACCGCACGCTGGTGATCCTGATCGGTATCCTCATCGTCGTGGTTCCGTTCCTCGTTTTCTATCTGAGCAAGGCGAAGAAAGAACACCCGAAGGGCCTGATTGCCGCCGCCCTCAGCAACATGGGCGAGCGTTTCGGCTACTACATCATGAATGCGGTGCTGCTGCTGTTCCTTGTCTCCAAGTTCGGTCTCTCCGACGGTACGGCAGGTCTCATCTACTCGGTCTTCTACTTCGGTATCTACATCCTGGCGCTGATCGGTGGCCGGATTGCGGACCGCACGCAGAACTACAACAAGACCATCCAGACCGGTTTGATCATCATGGCCCTGGGCTATGTTGCCCTCTCCATCCCGCTCTTCAGCAAGACGGCCGACGGCCTGATTGCCAACGGTAACGGCGGCTGGTGGGGCATCCTGATCTTCACCTGCGTGGCCCTGCTCTGCATCGCATTCGGTAACGGTCTCTTCAAAGGCAACCTCCAGGCGCTCGTCGGTAAACTCTACGACGACTTCGAGGCGGAAGCTGCCAAGAAAGGCCCCGAGGCCCTCAAGGAAGCCAAGGACAAACGCGACTCCGGTTTCCAGATTTTCTACGTCTTCATCAACATCGGCGGCGTGATCGCTCCGTTCGTTGCCCCGATGCTCCGCAAGTGGTGGCTCGGTGTCCACAACTTCGTCTACAATGCCGACATGTCCGCCCTCTGCCACCAGTACATCAACGGTGACACGGCTATCGCAACCTCGCAGAAGTTCGTCGAAACAGCGCAGGCTGCCATCGACCCGGCTGCGTACGATGCTGTGATTTCCAACACCACGCAGTTCTGCTCCGACTATGTCAACGTCTTCAATACGGGCGTGCACTACTCCTTCATCATCTCTGCAGTGGCTATGATCACCTCGCTGGTCATCTTCCTCTGCACCAAGAAGAAGTTCCCGCAGCCGGGCAAGAAGACCGCTGTCCAGAGCGTCGAATACACCGCTGAGGAAAAGAAGGCAATGGCAAAGGAGATCAAGCAGCGTATGGCCGCTCTCTTCGCAGTGCTCGGCATCGCCGTTTTCTTCTGGCTCTCCTTCCACCAGAACGGTCAGTCCCTCTCCGTCTTCGCACGTGACTTCGTGGAGACCAAGGCGCTCCCCGCTGAGATCTGGCAGGCCATGAACCCGCTCTTCGTGATTATCCTCACCCCGATCATCATGCTCGCCTTCGGCGCGCTGGCACGCAAGGGACGTCCGGTTTCCACCCCGCGCAAGATTGCCATCGGTATGGGTATCGCAGGCTGCGCATACCTCTTCCTGATGCTCTTCTCCATCATCAACCACTATCCTTCGGGAACGGAGTTCCGTGCAATGGACGCCATTGCAATGGCACAGGCAGGCCTGGCCAAGGCTGCTCCGTGGGTGATGATCGTGACTTACTTCTTCCTGACGGTCGCCGAACTCTTCATCTCACCGCTCGGCTTGAGCTTCGTCTCCAAGGTGGCTCCGAAGAGCATGCTTGGTCTCTGCCAGGGCCTCTGGCTTGCTGCTACCGCAATCGGTAACCTCTTCATCTTCCTGGGCCCGATCTGGTACAACGCAATGCCTATCTGGAAGTGCTGGGGCATCTTCCTCGCCATCTGCCTTGTCTCCATGTCCATCATGCTCGGCATGGTCAAGTGGCTCGAGAAAGTCACCGCCGACAAATAGTCGTTTCGGGTACCCTCGTCGCGTTTCCCAACGCCCCGGTACTCTCCGACCTTCACAAAAAGCCGACCCTCCCGGGCCGGCTTTTTTTGCCACCGCCTTTCGCCGCTGCGCTCCGGGGCGGCGGCAGTTGCCGCCTCGGGAGCTCCGCTCGTCCGCTATCGCGGCCTTCGCTCCGGCCCTTCCCAGCGTCACCTGCGTCATTTGGCCTTGGAAAGCGAGCTTTCC
>DBXZ01000008.1:12090-12217 GCA_002309795.1 Bacteroidales bacterium UBA1199 | reverse complement strand
CGCAGATCAACGAGAACTGGGCCTTCGATCCCGAAGTGCTCGCCGGCTATGCCCGCCACTATGAAACGGGCGAGGTGATTCCCGACGAACTGCTGGCCAAGGTGATTGCCGCCGGCAACTTCAACGA
>DBXZ01000008.1:0-11930 GCA_002309795.1 Bacteroidales bacterium UBA1199 | reverse complement strand
GCCGGCTACTACAGCTACCTCTGGGCCGAAGTGCTGGACAAAGATGCCTTCGAACTCTTCAAGCAGAAGGGTGTCTTCGATCCGGAAACCGCGATGAGCTTCCGCCACAACATCCTCGAGAAGGGCGGCAGCGAAGAACCCATGACCCTTTACGTCCGCTTCCGCGGAGCGCAGCCCGACCCGGATGCACTGCTCCGCGCCCGCGGCCTTAAATAACCTGATTATCTGCGGAATATGTCCCGAATCCTCCGAATCCTCCTCGTAACGCTCCTCGTCCTGGGCTCCGGCCCGGGTGTGCGGGCGCAGCAGCTCTTCACCCTCTCCGGCACGGTGACCGAAAAGGGGACGGGAGAGCCGGTTGAATTTGCCACGGTGGTGCTCGCCACCGGCCAGTGGGGTGTGTGCGATACCAAAGGCGCCTTCACCATCGCCAAGGTACCCGCCGGCAAAACCACTGTCACAGTCTCCTGTGTGGGCTACGTGGAGAACAAACTGGAAATCACCGTTTCCAAGGATATCCGCAATTTCAAGATCCAGCTCGCGCAGGACAACCTGGCCCTCGAAGGGGCGGTCGTCACGGCGCAGGAGAGCAGCAACTCGGCCACCACGGCCCGCATGATCGACAAGACGGCGCTCGACCACGTGCAGCTGATGAACGTATCGAGCATCTCCGGCCTGATGCCGGGCGGCGCCACGACCAACCCGAACCTGACCAGCGAACAGCAGTTCAATATTCGCGCTTCCTCAGCCGAGCAGGGCAACGCCTCCTTCGGTACGGCGGTTGAGGTGGACGGCATCCGAATCTCCAACAACGGTACTTTCGGTCAGTTCTCCTCCACTTCGCAGATGAAGGGCTCGGCCACCAACAACATCGCCTCCTCCAACGTCGAGTCGGTGGAGGTGATTACCGGCGTGCCTTCCGTAGAGTACGGCGATATGACCTCCGGCGTGGTCAAGATCAACACCCGCAAGGGCAAGACCCCCTGGATGGTGACCCTCTCCACCAGCCCCAACACCAAGCAGGCTTCCGCCAGCAAGGGCTTCGGCCTGGGTGAGACCGCTTCCGGCCGATCCCGGGGCGTGCTCAACAGCAGCGTGGAGTACACCCGCAGTATCTCGGAACCCATGTCGCCCTTTACGGCCTACGAACGCGCGCAGCTCTCGCTCACCTGGTCCAACCTCTTCAACCGGGGCATTCTGGAATCCACGCCTATCCGTTTCTCGGCAGGCGTGACGGGCAATATGGGCGGCTACAACAGTTCGGCCGATCCCGACCAGTTCAAGGATACCTACACCAAGGTGCGCGACAATGTGGTCCGCGGCAACTTCTCCCTCAACTGGCTGCTCAGCAAACCCTGGATCACCAACATCGAAATGAACGGTTCCATCTCCTACAGCGACAAATTCAGCCGCGAGAACACGAACTATTCGAGCGCGGTGGGCAAGGTGGTGCTGCACGGACAGGAGGAGGGTTATTACATTGCCAAATCCTACGAAGACGACCCGACCGGCACCGTGCTGATCATCCCGCGCGGCTACTGGTACAACGAGATGGTGGAAGACAACCGCCCGCTCTCCTGGAAACTGGGCATCAAGGCCAACTGGGCCCGCAACTTCGGAGCCATCAACAACAAACTGAAGGCGGGTGTCGACTGGACGGGCGATGGCAACTTCGGCCGCGGCGTCTATTCCACGCACTTCCCCACCGCGCCCTCGTATCGCGACTGGCTCTACAGCGACAAGCCCTTCATGCACAACCTGGCCCTCTATGCGGAAGACAACATGATGATTCCGGTGGGCCGCGAAGGCCGCCTGAACCTGATTGCCGGCATCCGTCAGGACCGGACCATGATCCGGGATTCTCACTACGGAACGGTCGCCAGCCTCTCGCCGCGTTTCAACATGAAGTACACGGTCTTCTCCGAAAAAGACCACAGCCACGACTTCTTCCGGGCACTCGCCATCCGTGCCAGCTGGGGCCTTGCCGTCAAGTTGCCTTCCTATTCGATTCTGTATCCTACGCCGACCTACTACGACCGGGAGGTCTTCGCTTCGCCGACCGACGCTGCCGGAAACTCCTACATGGCCTATAAGACCATGCCCCGTACCATGGAGTACAACGCGGACCTGAAGTTCCAGCGCAACCGTCAGAGCGAGGTGGGCGTCGAGGCCAATCTGGGCGGCACCAATATCTCCCTGGCCGGATTCTACAACCGGACCCTGGACGCATACGTCTATACCTCCAATTATGCGCCGCACACCTACCTCTTTACCCAGACTTCGGCCTTGGCAGGCTGTCTGATTCCCGAGTCGAACCGTGTGTACAGCATCGACAAGACGACGGGCGTGGTGACGGTGAGCGACCGCACCGGCGCGCTGGCGGCCCAGGAGTTGCCATACATTGTTAAGAATGAGTTTTCCAGCACGCCCTACGTAACCAATGCCGAGCAGCCGATGACCCGTTACGGATTGGAATGGGTGGTGGATTTTCCCAAGATCAAATCCATCAATACGACGGTCCGAATCGACGGTACCTGGTACAACTACCGGACCTTCAATTCCAATATGACCTCTTTCTACCAGACCAACCTGCCGGCGGCGGACGGCTCTCCTTTCAAATATGTAGGTTATTTCTATGGTGATGATACCTATGCAAATGGCCGCAGGACTTCCAACGTCAACACCAATGTGACGATCACCACGCACATCCCGCGCGTCCGTATGATTCTTTCGCTCAAGGTAGAGACCTCCCTGCTCAAGTATGTCCAGACAACCAGCGAGCGGGCCGACGGAACCCCCCGTTCCTATGTGATCTCCGACCGGAACGACCTGCTCTCCTTCACGGGCGAGTCGCTCTACGAAGGCGAACACTACGTGGTCTGCTTCCCGGACTACTACGTCAGTTTCGACGACCCGACCACCCTCCGCCCGTTCCTGGCGGACTACAGGGCAGCCGTCGAATCGGGGAACACCGCCCTGGCCAAAGACCTGCGCGGCCTGGCCAAGCTCACCAGCTACACGAACACCTTCCTGCCGGAATACATCACTCCTTACTTCTCCGCCAACATCAGCGTAACCAAGGAGATCGGCGATCTTGCATCGATTTCGTTCTACGCCAATAACTTCTATAACAACCTCGCACAGGTCCGTTCCAGCAAGACGGGGAATTATGAGTCCGTTTCCAGCTACATTCCCTCCTTCTACTACGGCCTGACTGTCCGATTGAAATTCTAACCACTTTTAATATCATTCAGTATGAAAAAAGCACTATCTCTCCTCGTAATGGTTGCCGCCCTGGCGGTTACCTTCTCCTGCGAGCCCAAAGAGGAACCGCAGGATGTTACGATCCAGCTGACGCAGAATGACGTCAACTATGAAAAAGAAGGAATCACGGTGATCGCTTCCGGTGCTGCCACCTTCGAAGCAGTTACCGACGCAAAGGGTGTGGCTTCTTTCACCCTTCCGGTCGGTATCTATGACGTTACCGTCGCTTTCCGTGGTATCGACGCAAACGGTGTCGTGACCAACTGCAACGGCAAGACGGCCATCACCGTCGCCGACAAGAAGGCAGATCCCAATGCGGTCAACGACTTCAAACTCCCGATCGTCGCTTCTCAGGGATCCCAGCTCATCATCAAAGAGGTATACGGCGGTGGCTGCCAGAAGAACGATGCTTCCGGTACTTATGCCAACGACAAGTACATCATCCTCTACAACAACTCCGACCAGGAGGTGGATGCTTCCAAGGTTTGCATCGGCCATATCAACCCGCCGAACGCACATGCTTCCAACAAGTACTACACCACTGAAGGTAACCTCTCTTATACGAACTGGCTGCCTGCAGGCTATGGCTATTGGTATTTCAACACTACGGTGAAGATTGCTCCGTATTCCCAGATTGTCATCTCCATCATGGGCGCAGTCGATCATACCGCTACCTACACCAATTCCGTTGACCTTTCCAATGCAGATTATGTAATGTACGACAAGGAGAGCGGTTTCAACATGGCTTCCTACTATCCCGCACCGGCCTTCACCGACGCTACCCGTTACATGAAGGCTGTCAAGTACGGTCTGGGTACCGGCTGGGTGACTTCCAACTTCTCGCCGGGCTTTTTCCTCTTCAAACTGGACAACCCTGCTACCTACACCGAAGACAAATCCAACCTTGATGAGACCATGGGCGCTACGATGCCGAATGCCATCATCCGCGAGGCCATTATCGTGGATGGCGTAGAGATTTTCAACATCCCGAAACTTGCCGACAGCAAGACCCGTTTCATCCCGACCATCGACGCAGGTTATGCGAAGTTCACCAACGGCCAGGGTTACACGATCTATCGTAATGTGGATAAGGAAGCTACCGAAGCTCTTGCAGAGAACGAAGGTAAGTTGGTTTACAACTATGCCGGCGGTACCAAGGATGTCGATCCCGACCATGGTACCACCGATCCTTCCGGCATTGACGCTGAGGCTTCCATCGCCGCAGGCGCCCACATCATCTACATGGATACCAATAACTCCACCAACGACTTCCACCAGAGGAAGGTCGCTTCCATCAAGAAATAATGCATCTCCGTACACAACTCCTTACGCTGGCACTGCTGCTGTCCCTCGTCCTTCCGGCCGGGGGACAGGGGCGTGACGCGCTGCGCGATTACCGCTATATCGTATCGACCAACCCCTTCCTGAAACTCGACAACGCCGCCGGCATCGGCCGGTTGCAGACCGGACGGATCGCCGTGGCCGAAGGGGGCTTCGTCAAAGACAACGGTGGCCTGAAGGGCCCCGACGAGTCGGCAGACGACTGGTGCGCCACCGGCGAGACGGAGTCGTATGTGAAGGTCTCCGACAAGGTGGCCTTCTACGGAAGGATGCACTATTCCTATTTCCAGGGACAGGAGATGGGGGGCTCGCTGCTGGCGGGCTCCTCATCGGCTCCTGTCAATTTCTACGAGACGGTCGACTCAACGGCCGCCGTCCGGCAGATCGAACGCTACGGTCTGGTCGGCGCCATGTCCTATACCTTCAACGACAGCTGGTCGGCCGGCATCAAGGTGGATTACCGCTCCGGCTCGCAGACCAAACTGCGCGACCCCCGTTCCCGCAGCAACCTGATGTATCTTGATCTGACGGCCGGTGTTCAGTGGACGCTCGCCGGCGGTACGGTACTGGGTGCCAACCTGGCTTACAACCGCGACCTGGAGGAACTCCGGGCCCGGCAGTTCGGCACGACCGACAAGATGTTCTATCTGTTCATTGATTACGGTGCATGCTACGGAGTCCGTGAGCTTTTCTCGGGCGATGACAATTATGTCTCCCTGAGCAACCCGCGTTATATGGACAACACCCGGTTGGGCGGTTCGCTCCAACTATACACGAAAGGAGGCGGATTCCACCAGCTTTCCTATATGCTCCGCGACGGCTACTACGGCAAGCGGGCTTCCTCGAGCATCGTCTTCTGCGAATTCAACGGACACGAAATCAAATACTCCGGTGAAGCATTCTCCAGAAAGGGTTCAAGTACGGACCGGTTCTCCTGGGCGGCGGATTTCGCCACGCTCTCCAACGACAAGAATATCTTTAAACAGACCACGGAGCCGGGAAAACAGACCGTAGTGACTTACTACGGTAAGAATCACGTCTTTTCCGGGATGGACGCCTCTGCCCACGCAGACTGGGATGCCTGGCGCGGCGTAGAGAATTTCCGCGCGAAGACCGCCTTCGGTGCGGCGCTCGACGGTACATTCCACCGGGGCGTCACCACTATCTATCCGTATCAGCGTACCTCCCAGATTATTACGCTGAATGCAACCGGTTACGGCGAGCGCAACTTCGTGCGTGCAAACGATATGCTCTCGTTCCGCGGAGAAGGCCTCTTCCGGGTTGGCTTCGGCAATCCGGCCTCCGATAAGCAGTTGGCTTCGAGCTCTTCACCCGCTCCGCTTTCCTTCGACGCCCGGCTCAACCGGCAGTTCGAATACGAGACCGCGCCCTGCGCCGGTCTCGGAATCGGGTGCACCTACACCCGATTCTTCTCAGAAAAATTCTCGGCCTTTGTCCGCCTGCAGGACGGTTTGACCCTGATGCTCACCACCCCGCAGTACCTTGAGGGCCGGATTCGCAACGCCGCCACCCTGACGGTAGGCTGCACATTCTGATCGTTATGAAAAGATTCCTCTTCACCCTTGCGCTGGCACTCCTGTGCTTCAGCGCCGCCGCTCAGTATATCCCCGACGATCCCGCCTTCCGCGTTGGCCGCCTGGACAACGGGATGACCTACTACCTCTATCACAATGAGAATCCTGCCGGCGTAGCGGAGTTCTACATCATCCACAATGTGGGTGCGCTGCAGGAAGAGGACAACCAGAACGGACTGGCCCATTTTCTGGAGCACATGGCCTTCAACGGCACGCGACACTACCCCGGCAAGGATCTGCTGAATTTCCTGGCCAAAGACGGCGTGCGCTTCGGCTACAACGTGAACGCTTACACCGGCCGGCATGAGACGGTGTATAATATCTCTGCCGTACCCCTGACCCGCGAAAGCTTCGTGGATTCGGTACTGCTCATCCTGCACGACTGGTCGTGCGACATCTCCTGCGAGCAGGCCGACCTGGATGCGGAGCGCGGCGTCATCAGCGAAGAGTGGCGCCTGCGCGACGAACCCCGCTACCGGATGATGTGCCGCCAGACCGACCTCGTCTATAAGGGCGCCAAGCACCCCGACCGCACCGTGATCGGTACGCTCGAGGTGATCAACGGTTTCAAGCGCCAGGAGATTCTGGACTTCTATCATAAGTGGTATCGTCCTGATCTGCAGGCAATCGCCATCGTGGGCGATATTGACCTCGACGACATGGAAGCCCGCGTTCGGGCTAAGTTTGCCGACATCCCCGCGGCCGTCAATCCGGCCCCGAAAGATCCCTGCATCCCGCCGGCACAGCCCGAGCCCATGTATGCAGACCAGACTGATCCGCAGATCCGCTACCAGGCGGCGAAACTTATCTATAAGAACCGCTTCCCGGATGCCGAAACCCGCCACCGCGAGGAAGCCGTCCGTGATTTCTTTGCCCGCCAGATCGTCACCTCCGTGCTCTCCGACCGCTTCCGCGAAGCCACCCGCCAGGAGGGCTCTCCCGCCAAGTCGGCCGTGGCCGTCAATGCCGCCAACACGCCGGATTTCAACCTGCTGATGTGTACCATCACCCCGCGTGAACGCACCCAGCTCGCCGGCGCCACCGAACTCGCGCTGCGCGAGATCAACCGTCTGTTGCAGCACGGCATCTCCCCGGAAGAGTTCGAGGTGGCGCGGCTGAATGTCTGTCAGCGGCTTCATCTGGACCGCGAGCGCAATCCGGAGGAGATCCGTTCGGGCGACCTGGTGAAGGTCTGTATCGAGAACTTCCTGCGCAACTATCCGCTGCTCAACCCGGTGGACGAGGATGCGTTGAACCGCCGCATTCTCTTCTCCCTCACCCCGGAAGAGGTGGCTGCCTATCCCGCAAAGATGATTACCGATGCGGAGGCCATCTATTCCAATTGCTACAACCCTGTGGATGATCCGGATGTGCCGATTCCTGAAGCCGATTTCCGTGCCATGGTGGCCGCTGCGGCGGAGACTCCGCTCGAGCCCGCATTCATCGATTATCCCAACCTGGATCTGACCTGGGACTTCGCCCCGGGCCGCATCGTCGCCGAAAAGAAAGATGCCAAAGGCAACGCCGTCTGGACCCTTTCCAACGGCATCAAGGTCTATTACCGCCAAAGCGAGCCTTATAAGAGCGCTACGCGGCTGGCCCTGACCCTGCGCTATCCCACCGGCTACGGTGTTTTCGACGAATCAGCCGTCACGGCCGACCGCTATGCCGCCGGGTATATCACCCGCAGCCTGAGCTTCCGTAAAGTGGACAAGATGGCGCAGCGCAACTATCCTGAACTGCTGGGTGTTTCGCTGCAGGCACACCTCACCTCGGAGGCTGCCGAACTTTCCATGAACACCGGAGCGGACCGAGCCGAGGATGCCTTCAAGGCCCTCTGCCTGCAGCTGACCGACCCCTGGTTCGGCACCCCTGCCCAGCTGAAGAAATACAAGAAAAACTCGCTGGAAGGTTTTGCGAAATCCAAGCGCAACCGCGACAAGTTCGACGACCGCTACAACGAAGTCCTCTATTCCGGTAACCCCTGGGCTGCGAAGACTGACTCCGCGGCCGTTGAGGCCGTCACCCCCGCGCGCCTGCGCAGCGTCTTTGACCGCAGTTTCAGCGGCACGCCGGAACTTTTCCTCTGCAGCGATCTGGATCCGGCACAGGTCCGCACCTGGGTGGATCGCTACATCGCCGCGCTGCCCGTCACGGATCCCGCCCCGCAGGGCACGCTCCATCCGCTGCGCGAAGCCTTTACCGGGCGCGCTGAACTGCGCGAAAGCTATCCGCCCGTCTCCGCTCCGCTCTCCGACGTCAACTGCAAATTCCGCACTTCAGCGCGCAAGGATACCAAAACCCGGATGGTCTACGCCTTCCTGGACTACGTGATGTCCGAACGCTACGTGGCACTTATCCGCGAGGAGCGGGGAGGGGCCTACCACGTGAGTTTCCGGACCGAACTCTTCGACGCGCCCGACCGCAATCCGGTCTCCACGGTCGCCTTCCAGACACGGCCGGAAATGGAGGAGATTCTCCTGAAAGATGTGGAGGAGGAACTGCAGCGCATGGCCGCTGCGGGTCCGACTGCCGCCGAGATGGATGCCGCCCGCAAATACCTGATCAAACACGAGAAAGAGTTCCGCCCGCGCCTCTCCTCTTCGGTGGGTCTCCAGCTTTCCGAACTCGAACTCTACAGCCGCTGCGGCATTGATTACGACTACGATTACGCCAGGGTCGTGCGCTCCGTTAAGGCTAAGGATGTCCGCAACCTGGCCCGCAAGATCGGCGCGGAAGGCCGGCTGATCTCCGTCTACACTGAAAAATAAATGATACGATAATCACTCGCTTATGAAACGAATCCTTCTTTCTGTCGTCCTGCTGCTCGCGGCCGTCTCCGTCGTGCGGGCAGAGGATAAGGTGGTCCGCAAGGTGCTTGACCTGGGCCGCACTGACAATCGAGTCATGGAACATGTGGATGTGCTCGCCAATGTGATCGGCGGCCGTCCGGTAGGTTCCCACAATCTGGAAGATGCCGAACGCTGGGCTGAGAACTACTTCAAGAGTCTGGGCCTGGAGGTACTGGTGCAGGAGGTCGGCGAAGCTGCCGTGGGTTTCAGCCGCGGACCGTGGAGCGGTAAGATGCTCGCGGCCGACGGGATGATTCTCCACTTCGGCACGCCTTCCTACACGGCCGGAACCAAGGGCGCACAGCGTGGCCACGTGGTGCTCGAACCCAAGAGCACGAGCGACCTGGAACGGGTCAAAACCCGCCTCAAAGGGGCCTGGGTGCTGCTCGACAGCCGCTCTTCCGGTGCTCCGCTCGACTGGTCTGAAAAGGCCGACGAGCGCCGCGCTGCACTGATTGCGGAGAATGACTCGATTGAGGCGCTCAATGCGGAGATCCGGATGCACAACTGGATGAACCCCGACGACCGGAAGGAACTTCATAAGGTGAAGGAGTACCCGGCGCTCTTCTACCGCCAGATGGTGGAGGCCGGCGTACTGGGTTTCATTCAGGCTTCCGAGGTCCCCATCACCTGCCTGAGCGACCGCGACAACTTCCAGAAAATCACCTGGGAAACCCTGCCGCGCGTCTGCGACATCAAACTGGACAAGAACCAGTTTGAAATCATCAAACGCAAGGTGCAGCAGTTCGAGGATATCATTCTGGAATTCGACATCCGCAACCACTTCTTCCAGGGTCCGGTCAAATACCACAACGTGATCGGTATCCTCCGCGGGACCAAGTATCCCAAGGAGTACGTGATGATGGGCGGTCACCTGGATTCGTATGACATCGCCACCGGCGCCGTGGACTGCGGCAACGGTTCTGCCGTCGCTATCGAAGCGGCCCGCCTGCTCGCCGCAGCCGGTGCCAAACCCAAGCGCACGATGCTCTTCTGCCTCTGGACGGGCGAGGAGTACGGCCTGCTGGGCAGCAAGTATTTCGTGGAGAACAAGACGGTTCCTATCGAGAAGATTTCCAACTACTTCAACCGTGACGGCGGCCCTACCGCCTCCTCCGGAGTCGTAGTCCCGCCGGCCATGTACGACGACTTTGTCAAGGTGGCTGAACCGGTGGCTGAATACACTCCGGGCATTCCGTTCAAGGTAACGAAACGCGAGGGCGCACCCCGTCCCAAGCCGACCCGCGCCGGCGGTTCCGACCATGCCCACTTCCAGATGGCCGGCGGTGCAGCCGTTTCGCTCAACTGCACGGATCCGCTGGGCTACAACTTCAACTACGGTGAGATCTGGCACACGGAGAACGACATCTACAACAAGGTGATTCCCGTCTACATGGAGCACTCGGCCGCCGTCACCGCCGTGATTGCCTACGGTATCGCCAACCTCGACCACCTGCTCTCCCGCGACGGCCTCTACGCCGACTAGGATTCTGATGTTTTTTACTTGATCGTGCCAGATGGTCCAAACAGCGGACCACCTGGCACGTTTTACCCCCAAAAGTATAGCAGGTAGTCCAAACAATGGACCACCTGCCACACCCTCTGGCGTCCTGTCGGACAACTTTTTTCAAAAATATATCACAGAATAAAGATTTTTTTTACCTTTGCAGTCCCAAAACACTGAGGTATGGTGTAATGGCAGCACAAGAGATTCTGGTCCTCTTAGTGGCGGTTCGAATCCGTCTACCTCAACAAAAGTGAGGGCGGGGTAGCTCAGTTGGTCAGAGCGCATGATTCATAATCATGAGGTCGCCAGTTCAATCCTGGCCCCCGCTACGAAGATAAAAACCGCAGGTAGAAGCCTGCGGTTTTTTTATGCACTGCGAGCCCAGAATCAAGCCAGCTTGAATTCGTGGGCTCACGGTGCATAAAAAGTAAGGAGGGCCGCAAGCGGCGTGCCTTTATCTTCGGGCTGCTCCCGCGCGGAGCGCCCAGGAATGCGGAGCTTCGCGCAGCGAAGCGAGCAAAATCCTGGCCCTATCGCGCCAGCAGAACCACCGCATAGGCGGAGATGCCTTCTTCGCGGCCGATCGGCCCCAGATTCTCCGTGGTGGTGGCTTTGACGGAGACGCACGAAAGATCCACCCCCAGCAGCGGAGCGATCACGGCGCGCATCTGCGGCACGAACGGCGCAATCTTCGGTTTCTGCGCCAGCAGCGTCATGTCGGCGTTCACCACCTTCCAGCCGGCGTCGGAGACCAGCTTCATCACCCGCTCCAGCAACTTGCGGCTGTCGATTCCGCGGAACTCCTCCGCGGTGTCCGGAAAGTGCTGTCCGATATCGCCGAGAGCCAGGGCACCCAGCAGCGCGTCGCAGAGCGCGTGCAGCAGCACGTCGCCGTCCGAATGGGCTATACAGCCCTTCGTATGGGGAATCTTCACCCCGCCCAGCACGAGCGGCAGTCCCTCGCCCAGCGCATGAATGTCATAGCCGTTGCCAATCCTGAAATCTGTCATAGAAAAGATTCTGTTCTTCCTCCGCAAAACTACACATTAATTCTTGAAGCCGCAAACACCCAATAGTGCGTCTGCCGTTTCCCGCTGCGCTCCGGGGCGTCTTTTTGTCCGTTCCCCGCGGCGCTCCGGGGCGGCGGCAGCTTGCCGCCTCGGGAACGACGTATTTACTGGGGCACTGCCCCAGACCCCTCGCTCCGCGCTTGCTATTGCGCCGGCCATCGCTGCTCGCGCTACGCTAGCGCCTGCAGGCGCTTTCTCTGGCGTCATTTAGCCTTGGAAAGCGAGCTTTCCCGGCCGAATAACTTGTATCCGCCGGGCCCCTTCCCCTTCCCGTGTGATGTGCTCCCCAAAAGTTGGACGG
>DBXZ01000030.1:21562-28848 GCA_002309795.1 Bacteroidales bacterium UBA1199 | reverse complement strand
ATCCGGCGCGACATTCCCCTCTGTATAGGCGTGAGCGCACTTTTCCTGCTCTTCGCTTATCTGCCTGCAGGAACCCCGGGTCTCAACCGCTGGGAAGGAATCATCCTGCTGCTGGGGTTCGCGGCCTACCTGTGGTATAATTTCAAGTCCGGAAAAGAGTCCGGCGAAGAAGCGGAAACCAAGAAAGAGGCGATGCCCGTCTGGAAGATGATCCTCTTGATTGTCATCGGATTGGGCGGCCTGATAGGCGGCGGACAGCTGTTCGTGGATTCGGCCGTGAGCATCGCCCACCGGCTGCAGGTTCCCGAATCCGTGATCGGCATCACCATCGTAGCCTTCGGCACCTCCCTGCCCGAGCTGGCCGTCTGCGTAGCGGCAGCCGTCAAGGGCCGCACCCAGATGGCCATCGGCAACATCCTGGGCTCCAACATCTCCAATATCCTGTTGATTATCGGCTTCAGCGCCACCGTCTCCCCGCTGGCCATCGATTCGGTCAACGCGCTGGGAATCCTGCTGGCCGCAGCCTCCGCCGTGCTGCTGATGCTATCGATGTTCCCGCTCCGCACCCACCGGCTGGACCGCTGGGAAGGCGCACTTTTCGTGGCCCTCTACCTGGGCTATATCGTCTGGCTGGTTGTCAACCGCTAGGCCATCAACGCCAACAGATCCGAAACCAGATAGCAGCTGCCGCTGACAAAGATCAGGTCGCGGGGGCCGGTGATGGATTCGGCGCGTGCAAGGGCGTCGGAAAGCGTGGGAGCGACCTCGCCGTTCAATCCGCTCTCGTGCAGCAGGTTGGCCAGTTCGGCCACCGGCAGCGCGCGGGCCGTGGAGGGTTGCGTGAAGATATAGTGCACATCGCGCGGCAGGTACGATGAAATGGCTGCCAGGTCCTTGTCCGCCACAATTCCCAGGATAAAGACAATCTCTTCGTATTCACAGGAAATCTTGCCCAGCTGGGCGCGGATCCAGCGGAAGGCGTGGGCGTTGTGTCCCGCATCGCAGATGAGCTGCGCGTGCTTTTCGTCGGCCGGACGCAGCGTCTCCCAACGGCCGTGCAGACCGGTCATCGCCCCGGCGCGACGGACACCCCGGGCCATCAGCGCAAGGTCGTGCAAACCGAATATCGGAGCGGCCAGCGAGAGGGCCGTATCCACCGTGCGCAGGTTGCGCGCCTGGTAATCACCGTTCAAATCTAATTCCTCCGGCTTGACGGGAAGGAAGGATTCTGCGGACTCTTCAGCAAAGATTATCGGGCTCTCGTTTTCCGCGGCCACCCGCTCGAAAACGGGACGGGTTTCGGGCAGCGCTTCGCCGATCACGACCGGGATGCCGGGCTTGATGACGCCCGCCTTCTCCCCCGCCACCTCGGCCAGCGTATGGCCCAGATACTGACAGTGTTCCAGCGAGATATTGGTGATGACGGAAAGCTCCGGAAGCAGAATGTTGGTGGAATCCAGCCGGCCGCCGAGTCCCACCTCGATCACGGCCGCATCCACCGCCTCGCGGGCGAACCAGTCGAAGGCCATGCCGGTCGTGATTTCAAAGAAGGAGAGCTGTTTCGCTTCGAAATAGTCCTTCCACTGCAGCAGGAAACGCTCCACGTCGGCCTCCGGAATCATCTCCCAGCCCTCTGCCGTAATGATCTTCATCCGTTCGCGAAAATCCGTCAGGTGCGGCGAGGTATAGAGTCCCACCCGCATGCCGGAAGCGGCCAGCGCGGCGGCCAGCATGGAACTGACCGACCCTTTGCCGTTGGTTCCGGCCACGTGGATCATCCGCAACCGGCGCTGCGGCCCGCCCAGTTCCGCGGCGAAGGCCCGCATCGCATCCAGTCCGGGTTTGTAGGCGCGGTCCCCGATTTTCTGGTAAGAGGGAAACTGAACGAAGAGCCAATCGAGCAAATCCTTGTAGTTCATGGAGAAATTATTGTCTGCGAATGCGAAGATACCCATTTTTTTCGTAAATTTGCGCGTTTTAGTCAAGTAGAAAATCATTTAACGCAACTGAGAAATATGACAAAGAGAGTTTACCGCTTCGGCGGCAAAAGTGCTGAAGGAAACGGCACTATGCGGAATGAGCTGGGTGGCAAGGGTGCCAACCTGGCCGAGATGTGCAAGATCGGAATCCCGGTACCGGCCGGATTTACCATTACCACGGGCTGCTGCGTAGAGTATTTTGACCTCGGCGGCAAGTACCCGGAAGGACTGGAGAAAGATGTCAACGCCGCTCTGGCCGAGACCGAAAAGATCATGGGTATGAAATTCGGTGACCCGAAGAATCCCCTCCTCGTCTCCTGCCGTTCCGGTGCCCGCAGCTCGATGCCGGGCATGATGGAAACCGTGCTGAACATCGGTCTTTGCTCCGCAACCATTCCGGGCATGATTGAAAAGACCAACAACCCGCGTTTCGTCTATGACGCTTACCGTCGCCTGATCATGATGTACTCCGATGTCGTGATGGAAAAGGCAGAGGGCATCGAGCCCGAAGACGGCCAGGGCATCCGCGTCCAGCTGGACAATATGCTGGCGGATGTCAAGCGCGCCAAAGGATACAAGAGCGACACCGACCTCACGACGGAAGACCTGATTGCACTTTGCGACGCTTTCAAGGTCCGCGTCAAGGAGGTGCTCGGCGCTGAATTCCCGGATGACGCCAAAGAGCAGCTCTGGGGCGGTATCGGCGCCGTGTTCAAATCCTGGAACGGCCGCCGCGCGATTGCTTACCGCCGCATCGAGGGTATTCCCGACGACTGGGGCACCGCAGTGAACGTGCAGTCGATGGTGTTCGGCAACATGGGCGAGACCTCCGCTACGGGTGTGGCCTTCTCCCGCAACCCGGCGACGGGCGAAAACAAGTTCTACGGCGAGTGGCTGATCAACGCCCAGGGCGAAGACGTCGTGGCCGGCATCCGCACCCCGAACCCGCTGAACGAAGCCACCAAGAACGACCATAACCGTCATCTGGCCTCCCTCGAGACCGCCATGCCGGTTGTCTATAAGGAACTCGACCAGATTCAGCAGACCCTGGAGCACCACTTCTCCGACATGCAGGACATCGAGTTCACCATCCAGGACGGCAAACTCTGGATGCTGCAGTGCCGTGTAGGCAAGCGCACCGGTATCGCCGCCCTCAACATGGCGATGGATATGCTCGACGAGAAGCTGATCGACGAGAAGACGGCCGTGATGCGCGTCGCTCCCAAGCAGCTCGACGAAATCCTCCACCCGATCCTCAACCCCGAGGCAGAGAAGAGCGGCAAGGTGATTGCCAGCGGTCTTCCTGCAGGCCCGGGCGGTGCTGTCGGCAAGATTTACTTCACCTCCGAGGCCGTGATTGCAGCAGCTGCACGCGGCGAGAAGGGTATCCTCATCCGTGAGGAGACCAACCCGGAAGACGTGGAAGGCATGCGCGCCTGCGCAGGTCTGCTCACCGCACGCGGAGGTATGACCTCGCACGCAGCCCTCGTGGCACGCGGCTGGGGCAAGTGCTGTATCGTAGGCTGCGATGCCGTGAGCTTCGCAGAAGAGAAGGGCAAGAAGGTCGTCGTGATCGCCGGACAGAGCTATCCGGAAGGCACCGTCTTCTCGCTCAACGGCACCAAGGGTCTCGTCTATGCAAGCCAGATCGCTACGATGGACGCCACCGAGAATCCCCGCTTCATCAAGTTCATGCAAATGGTCGACAAATACCGCAAACTCGGCGTCCGCGCCAACGCAGACAACCCCGAGGATGCAGCCAAGGCCATCGAATTCGGTGCTGAGGGTATCGGCCTCTTCCGTATCGAACACATGTTCTACGGCAAGAACTCCGAGGCTCCGCTGGCAAAACTCCGCAAGATGATCCACGCCAAGAGCACCGCAGAGCGCAAAGCCGCACTGGCAGAGCTCGAACCTTACGTCAAAGACGCCACCAAGAACACCATGAAGGTGATGGGCGTCCGCCCGGTTACCTTCCGCCTGCTCGACCCGCCGTTGCATGAGTTCGTCCCCAAGTCTTCCGAAAAGCAGGCTGAACTCGCCAAGGAACTGGGTATCACTGTCGAAGAGGTCCGCGAACGCGGCGAATCGCTCCACGAAGTGAACCCGATGATGGGCCACCGCGGCGTGCGTCTGGGCATCACCTACGCTGAAATCAGCGAGATGCAGTTCAAGGCCATCTTCACGGCCGCTGCCGAACTGATCAAGGAAGGCATCGAGTGCCACCCGGAGATCATGGTCCCTGTGACCGTCGACGTCAAGGAGCTCGACTTCCAGAAGAAGATCTGCGAGGCGCAGAAGGCAGCCGTCGAGGCCGCATTCGGCGTTACCATCGATTACAAATACGGTACGATGATCGAGATTCCGCGCGCAGCCATCCTGGCAGACCGCATGGCACAGACCGCCGAGTTCTTCTCGTTCGGTACCAACGACCTGACCCAGATGNNTCGGCTTCTCCCGCGACGACGTGGGTGCCTTCATGCCGGATTACCTGGCCAACAAGATCCTCCCGAACGACCCGTTCCAGATCCTGGACCAGAGCGCGGTAGGCTATCTCGTGGAACTCGGCCTGAAGGGCGGCCGCAAGACCAACCCGCAGCTGAAGATCGGTATCTGCGGCGAGCACGGCGGTGAACCTTCCTCCGTTGCTTTTTGCCACAAGATCGGTATGAACTATGTCTCCTGTTCGCCGTTCCGCGTGCCTATCGCACGTCTCGCAGCGGCACAGGCAGCCATAGAAGAGAAGTAATCTGCGATGGAAAAGACCGTTCGACGCGCAGGAAAGCTGATTCCCCTGGCCCAGGCCCGGCGGGTCGGCGTCGTGCTCAATCTGGAGAATCCGGATTGTGCGGAAAGCGTCCGCTATCTCAACGACGAGGCGGCGCGTTTCGGATTCGCAATCGATTACCTGCTCATCAATCCCTTCAAGGTGGCGATTCCCCAGTGGGCGCTGCGCGACGGGATGACGGTCATCAACTATAAAGTGGATTTCGACGGTGCGTGCCGGTTCATCACCGGCACCGCCGAGAAATTCTGGATTCAGGAACGGGACTACCTGATTGCCCTCAGCGCCGCTCCCTCCTCCATTATCGACGCCATCATGCAGGAGTCCGCGGCCGGCTTCAAGATTGGCCGCGCCGGCTCCGGCAGCGAACGCATCTACGACCTGACGGTTCGGATCGGATGGAACGAGCGCGGCGGAAACCTCGCCGAACTGCTGCTCTCCAGCCTCAAGGTGCTCACACGTGAAATCGACCAGCGGGAAGATGAAGAACTCTGATTTATCGGTCGGATTCAAAGGATTCCTGATGGGGGCCGCCAACGTGGTTCCAGGCGTTTCCGGCGGCACTATTGCCCTGATTACCGGCATCTACGCAGAGGTGATCGAGGCGATCAACAGCCTGATGGTCGGCGACACCTGGAAGGCCCTCTTCCACGGGGAGTTCCGCAAGTTCTGGCAGTGCATCCACGGCCGGTTCCTGCTGGCCCTGGCCATCGGTATCGTGGCAAGCGTATTCTCGCTGGCCAAACTGATGACCTACTGCCTCTCGCACTTCCCAGTGCAGACGTGGGCATTTTTCTTCGGACTGATTATCGCTTCGGCCGTGCTGATGTTCCGCGACATCCAAGGCTGGCGCGTCCGCGACGTGGTTTTCGCCCTTCTGGGCCTGGGACTCGGGCTGCTGGTCTGCACCCTCTCCCCCACGCAGACGCCCGATTCGTGGTGGTTCATCTTCATCTGCGGCGCAGTGGCCGTCTGCACGATGATCCTGCCCGGCATCTCCGGCAGTTTCGTGCTGGTGTTATTCAGCAAATACGACTACATCATGAATGCGATTGCGCAGCTCGATGTGCCTGTGCTGCTGATATTTTTAGCCGGATGCGTGGTGGGCATCCTCGCGTTCTCGAAGTTTTTGCACTGGCTGCTGGGCCGCTACGAACGGCAGACCATGCTGGTGCTGCTCGGCTTCGTGCTGGGTTCGCTGGTCAAGGTCTGGCCGTGGTCCAACCCGGAAGCCATCCGGCTCTCGCAGGGGCTCGAAGCCGGCATGCCCTATACGCCCTACATCGGCGCCGCGGTTCTCTGGTGCCTGATCGGTGTCGCGCTGGTACTCGGCACCGATTACCTGAGCCGCCGCCGTCGTTAACCGAAAAGATATGAAACGAACAATACTTCCCCTTCTTGCTGTTCTCGCCGTTCTCGCGGTCGGATCATGCCGTAACGAAATCCCAGCCCCCGAACTCTGCATCGTGCCGAATCCTGCCTCAATCACAGGCGGCGGCGAAGGGGTTCTCCTGCCGGAAACGGGAGAACCCGACCTTCAGACACGCATCTGCAGCAGACTCGGCAACGAGGAGTACGTGCTGGACACCCGTGGCGGGAAGATATTGCTGCGGGGCGGTTCCCAGGCCGGTCTGTTCTATGGTCGACAGACGCTCATGCAGATTGTTTCGCAACTGCGCGCAGCAGGTGCGGACAGCATCCCGGGGATGAAGATTCAGGACAAGCCCGCGTTCGCTTACCGCGGTGCCCACCTGGACTGCTGCCGCCATATCTTCACGATTGACGAAATCAAGACCTATATCGACATCCTGGCGCTCCACAAACTCAACGTGCTGCACTGGCACCTGACCGACGACCAGGGCTGGCGCGCCGAGATCAAGCGCTATCCGCGCCTGACCGAGGTGGGGTCGATTCGCAAGGAAACACTTGTAGGCCACTACGGTTCAGATACTTACGACGGAACTCCGTACGGAGGCTACTACACGCAGGATGAGATGCGCGAGATTGTGCGCTACGCCGCAGAGCGCTTCATTACGGTCATCCCCGAGATCGAGATGCCCGGCCACGCTTCCGCAGCCCTGGCCAGCTACCCGGAGCTCGGGTGCCGCGGAAAGGACTATCCTTATATCGTCCAGACCACCTGGGGCGTTTTCCCGGAGGTCTTCTGTGCAGGCAACCCGGAGACGGTGACTTTCCTGGAGCGGGTGCTCGATGAAATCTGTGATGTTTTCCCCTCCGAATACATCCATATCGGCGGCGACGAAGCTCCGCGAAGCGAATGGGAGAACTGCCCGCTGTGCCAGGCCCAGATGCGCGTGAGGGGTTACACCCGCGAAGCCGAACTCCAGAGCTACCTGATCACGACCATCGAGACGTATCTCGCCGGCAAGGGCCGGAAGATTATCGGCTGGGATGAGATTCTGGACGGCGGCGTCTCGCAGAGCGCCACCGTGATGTCGTGGCGCGGTCCCAAGGGCGGGATTGCTGCGGCCAAACTGGGCAACGACGTGATTATGACGCCC
>DBXZ01000030.1:21145-21432 GCA_002309795.1 Bacteroidales bacterium UBA1199 | reverse complement strand
CAACCTCTGGACAGAATACATTGCCTCCTTCGACCACGTCCAGCACATGCTGCTGCCGCGTCTGGCTGCGCTCTCGGAGGTTGCCTGGAGCAATACCAACCGCACCTCGTACGAGTCGTTCGTCCAGCGCATCTCCACCGCCCTGCTCCCGCTCTACGCCGAACGGGGCTACATCTGGGCACCCTACGCCTTCGAAGGCATCGAATAACGTTATTTTGACAACTCGTCAAAAAGAGATAACTTTGCGCCCTCTTCGTAAGGGCATGGTTCCGTAGCTCAGTTGGATA
>DBXZ01000030.1:6932-21139 GCA_002309795.1 Bacteroidales bacterium UBA1199 | reverse complement strand
TGTGGGTCTCGGGTTCGAATCCCGACGGAATCACGAAAGGCAGGACGCCGCGGCCAAAAGCCGCGGCGTTTTTGCGTTCCGCGTCCTGCCATTTTGTCAGTTTTTCGCACTTGGCAAATTCCTTGCGCTCCCTCCGGTAAAAAAGTATTAAAGGAGGATTTAGAGATGAACAAGGAAAATCTGGAGCTACTGAACAAGTACGCCATCAATTTGAACGAAAGGGCCCGGACCGGCAAACTCGACCCGGTCATAGGCCGTGACGACGAGATCCGGCGTGTCCTGCAGATCCTGAGCCGCCGCACCAAGAACAACCCGATCCTGGTGGGCGAGCCCGGCGTGGGCAAGACCGCCATTTCCGAGGGCATCGCGCAGCGGATCATCAACGGCGACGTGCCCGAAAACCTGAAAAGCAAGGAGGTTTACTCCCTGGACATGGGTGCACTGATTGCCGGTGCAAAATACCAGGGCGAATTCGAAGAGCGTCTGAAGGGCGTGGTCAAAGCCGTCACCGAAAGCGACGGTGAGATCATCCTCTTTATCGACGAAATCCACACGCTGGTGGGCGCAGGCCGCACTTCCGGCGCAATGGACGCCGCCAACATCCTGAAACCGGCCCTGGCGCGCGGTGAACTGCGGGCCATCGGCTCCACCACCCTGGAGGAGTACCAGAAGTACTTCGAACAGGACAAGGCCCTGGAACGCCGGTTCCAGATGGTGCTGGTGGACGAACCCACCGTGGCGGAATCCATCTCCATCCTGCGTGGCCTGAAGGAGAAATACGAAAACCACCACAAAGTGCGGATCGAAGACGACGCCATCATTGCGGCGGCCGAACTCTCGCACCGCTACATCACCAACCGGTACCTGCCCGACAAGGCAATCGACCTGATCGACGAAGCGGCCTCCCGCCTGCGTCTGGAGATGAATTCCGTGCCGGAGTGCATCGACGAACTCAACCGCAAGATCAAGCAGCTGGAAATCGAGAAAGAGGCCATCAAGCGCGAAGGCGCCTCGCCCAAACTGGACGCGATGACCAGCGACCTCAAGGAGGCCACCGCCGAACGTGACCGGCTGATGAAACAGTGGAACGCGGAAAAAGGCGTCCTCAAGGCTATCCAGGAGAACCGGCAGGCAATCGAGAAGTACAAGATCGCGGCCGACGAGGCCGAGCGGCGCGGCGATTACGGCAAGGTGGCGGAACTCCGCTACGGCAAGATCGCAGATGCCAAAAAGCAGATCGAAGAACTCACCGCACAGCGGGACAAGAACCCCGACCGGCTGATGAACGAGGCCGTCACCGATGCGGACATCGCGGAGGTGGTGGCGCGCTGGACCGGTATTCCCGTGGGCAAGATGCTGCAGAGCGAAAAGGAAAAACTGCTTCATATCGAGGAAGTTCTGCACAAGCGCGTGATCGGCCAGGACGAGGCCATCGAGGCCGTGTCGAACGCCGTCCGCCGCAGCCGTGCCGGCCTGCAGAACGAAAAGCGGCCTATCGGATCGTTCATGTTCCTGGGCACCACCGGCGTGGGCAAGACCGAGCTGGCCAAGGCCCTCGCGGAATACCTCTTCAACGACGAGAATATGATGACCCGTATCGATATGAGTGAATACCAGGAGCGTCACACCGTCTCGAGGCTGGTCGGCGCGCCTCCGGGATACGTGGGTTACGAAGAGGGCGGCCAGCTGACCGAGGCCGTGCGGCGCAAACCCTATTCGGTGATCCTGCTCGACGAGATTGAAAAGGCCCACCCGGACGTCTTCAACGTGCTGCTGCAGGTACTTGACGACGGGCGACTGACCGACAACAAGGGCCGGACCGTGGACTTCAAGAACACGATCCTGATCATGACCTCGAACCTGAAGCCGGAGCTCATCAAAGACGCCTTCCGGCCCGAATTCCTGAACCGGATCGACGAGATCATCACCTTCCACTCCCTGACGCCGGCCGACATCCGCAAGATCCTGCTGCTGCAGACCGGCCAGCTGCAGGCCAAGATGAAGGAGATGGGCATCACCCTGCAGTTCAGCGAGGAGTTCCTCGACTACCTGAGCAACAAGGGCTACGATCCCGCCTACGGCGCACGTCCCGTGAAACGGGTGCTGCAGCGCGAACTGATTGACGAACTCGCCAGGAAACTGCTTGACGGTACGCTCTCCCGCGACGCCGTCATCACCGCGACCTACGAGAACGGTACCCTGAAGTTGGTTTAAAGAGCCCGGGTATTTGCATTTTTAAGCAAAAAAAACTATCTTCGTGCGGAAAACCGAATACCAACCAACATTCTATATGAAGAAAACCTTATTGTTCGCAGCTGCGCTCATCGTGAGCGTTTCCGCTTTCGCCCAGCCGGTCCAGCCGGTCCAGGCAATCGCTACCCCGACCGCCGTTTCGGCAGAGAAACCCGCCGAGAAGGCAATGGAAGGCTTCAAGTTCGAGACCGTCAAGGAGAACCCGATCACTTCCGTCAAAGACCAGGCAAGCACCGGTACCTGCTGGTGCTTCTCCGGCATCTCCTTCCTGGAGTCCGAGATTCTCCGCCTCAACGGCAAGATCAGCGACATCGACCTCTCCGAGATGTTCGTCGTCTACAACTCCTACGCTGACCGCTCAGTGAAATATGTCCGCCTGGACGGCAACCTGACCTTCGGCCAGGGCAGCTCCTTCGGCGATGTGCTCTACACCATCAAAGACCACGGCATCGTTCCCAACGAAGTGATGGTCGGCCTGAACTACGGCACGGAGCGTCACATGCACAGTGAACTGGCAGCCGGCCTGAAAGGCTATATCGACGCCATCTCCAAGGTTCCCAACCGGACCCTCTCCACAGCTTGGCTCAACGGCTACAAGGGCATCCTGAACGCTTACCTGGGCGAGGCTCCCGAGCAGTTCACCTACAACGGAAAGACCTACACCCCGCAGGAGTACCTCAAGTCCCTCAAGATCAACCTTGACGACTATGTAGACCTCACCTCCTGGACCCACCTCTCCTACTACGAGGAGCACCCGGTGGAGGTTTGCGACAACTGGCGCTGGGAACGCGCTTACAACCTTCCGCTCGACGAAATGATGGCTGTCATCGACAACGCAATCGAGAACGGCTACACCGTAGCATGGGCTTCCGACGTGAGCGAGATGGGCTTCACCCGCAGCGGTATTGCAGTCAACCCGGATCCGGAAGTGATTGACAAGGCAAAGAAAGCCGGCAGCGACGAAGCCAAGTGGCTCGGCATGGGTGCAGGCGCACGCAAGTTCGACCCGAAGGCTCCCGTAAAGGAAATGGATGTCACCCCTGAACTCCGCCAGAAAGGCTACGAAGAGAAGAGCACGACCGACGACCACGGCATGCACCTCTACGGTATTGCCAAGGACCAGAACGGCACCAAGTACTACCTGGTGAAGAACTCCTGGGGCACCAACAGCAAATACAGCGGCATCTGGTACGTCTCCGAGTCGTACGTCCGTTACAAGACCATGGACATCATGGTCCACAAGGATGCCATTCCCAAGGAGATCAAGAAGAAGATGGGCATCAAATAGCACATTTTCCCTATCTTTGCAGGCGGGTCCAAACGGCCCGCCTGTTTTTTACATGAAAAAACACATCCCCGATTGCGTCACCCTGATGAATCTGCTCTGCGGTACGCTGGCCTGCATCCTGGCAATGATGGGACAGTATGTACCCGCGTGGCTCTTCATTCTGGCGGCCGCCTGCTTCGATTTCCTGGACGGACTTGCCGCCCGGCTCCTGAAGGCGATTTCCCCCATGGGCAAGGAACTGGATTCGCTCTGCGACCTGGTAAGTTTCGG
This sequence comes from Bacteroidales bacterium UBA1199, assembly GCA_002309795.1. The sequence goes on along the minus strand of DBXZ01000030.1, from coordinate 17,328 downwards.
CCTCGCCCCCACCCTGATGTTCTTTCACTGGTATCTCCACGCCGGCCACAGCTATCCGGCTTTCGCCTACTGCGCGCTGCTGATCGTGCTCTTTGCAGCCCTGCGGCTGGCCCGCTTCAATACCGATCCCGGCCAGGGCACCGATTTCCGGGGCCTTCCCGTCCCGGCCGCTGCCATGATCGCCGCATCGGCAACCGCCTACGGCTCGGTTTGCGTCCGCACCCAGACCGATACGCTGGTGCGCACGCTGCTCGATACGGGTTGGTTCATACCGGTGCTCTCCGCGGTGCTTGCATTTCTGATGATTTCGAACATCCCGATGTTCTCAATGAAACATAAACGGCTCTCCTTCAAAGAATTCCCCAAGGAGAGCATCTTCTTCGTGCTGTCGGTCGTCATCCTGTTCGTGCTGACGCTGATGCGGAGTCTCGGCCGCCCGGCCCTGAGCATGGCCGGCTGGATGCTGACCGTGCTGCCGCTGGGCCTTCTGCTGGCCTTTACCATCTACGTATTGATGAACCTGGTGGCGCCGCGCGGCAATCAGAACTCGATCCGGTAATCGTAGTCGGCGCGCAGTTGCTCGAATGCAGCCGGATTGGAGCGCAGCGCAGCGTCGTCCGCCCAGATATCATAGCGATTCAGGAGCATTTCGCAGATCTGCTCCTGATTTTTTTGTGCGAAGTCGAGCGGTTTGACCTGGGTGGGCAGCGAGAAATTCTTCAGAGGCTCGATCCCGAAATGACGGCCGAAACTCCGCACCACGGCCACCGTACCGTTGATTTTGCCCTGCTGCGAATAACCGGCGATGTGCGGTGTGGCGATGTCGGCCGCTGCCAGCAGCGCGGGGTTGATGGCCGGCTCGTTACGCCAGACATCGAGCACCACGGCGGAGAGTTTTTCGCGGACCGCGAGCAGCGCCTCTTCCACCACCACCTCCCCGCGGGAGGCGTTGAAGAACATGGCGCCGGGCTTCAGGGCGGCAAAGAACCGTTCGCCGGCGAAGTTCATGTTGTATTCCAGCGGAATATGGATGGTCACGATGTCCGACTCCTGCAGAAGCTGCTGCAGCGGGCAGAAGTACCCGGGTTCGCGCTTTTCCAGCGCCTCGCGCGGCGGGTCGTTGCGCAGCACGCGGAACCCGATCTGTTCGGCCAGGTCGGCCACCCGGCTGCCCACATGGCCTACGCCTATCACGCCCAGCGTCTTGCCTTCGAGCGAAATTCCCTTGCGCGCCGCCACTGCGTACAGCGAGGTGAAGAAGTGCTGCACCACGCCGCCCGCATTGCAGCCCGGCGCGGAGGCGGTCTCGATACCGCGTTCGTCACAGAAGTCAAAGTCGATATGGTCCGTTCCCACCGTGGCCGTGCCTATGAACTCCACCGGGGAATCTTCCAGCAGCAGCTCGTCGCACCGGGTCCGGCTCCGTACCAGCAGCGCGTTCGCATCGTGCAGGTCGCAGCGACGGATCTCGCTGCCCACCAGATAGCGGACAGAGGCATAGGGTTCCAGTACACCGGAAATGTAGGGAATGTCGCGATCGACAATGACGTTGACTGTTTTCAGCATAAGCGAAGGGTTTTACTGAAGGACGATTTTGTCCACGACCGGTTCGGGGAGGCGGGCGTTGAGCAGCGGCAGCAGCTGGTCCATCTGCATCTGGAAATGCATCCGGACCATCGAGGAGGCCATCTTGCAGGTAAGTGTACGGTCTTTATAGTATTTGCGCAGCGTGAGTGCGGCCGCCTCTTCCGGGGTGTTGCCCGTCCGTTCGGCGACCAGCGCATCCCAGGCGTCGAACACGCGGCAGCGCATCAGCCCTTCGTCGAAGGGTTTCTGAGCCACGAATTCGCGGACCAGGTCGCCGATCATCACCAGGTTCTGCCGTTTCATGGTCAGCGCTGTTCGTAGCGGCCTCCCTCCACCGCAAAGAAGGCGCAGTCGGCCTTGAACCGGTTCACGATTCCCTCCACGCGGACCTTGTTGCTGTCCGTGAGGAAAATCTGTCCGAAATCGCTGGACGCGGCCAGCGAAAGGAGCAGCTCCACGCGGTTCGTGTCGAGTCTGTCGAAGACATCGTCGAGCAGCAGGATGGGCGTCAGGTTGTAGCGCTCCCGCATGAACCGCATCTGGGCGAGCTTGAGCGAGAGCAGGAAGGTCTTCTGCTGCCCCTGGGAGCCGCATTTGCGCAGCGGATGGCCGTCCAGGCGGAAGTGCAGTTCATCGCGCTGGATGCCGCCCAGGGTGAAGCCCAGGGCGCGGTCTTTTTCCGCATTGAGGGACATCAGTTCGGTGAAGGAGCGGCCCGCGAGATGCGAACGGAACTCCATCGAAACCTCTTCTGCGCCCCCGCTGAGACAGTTGTAGAGCTCCTGCGTGATGGGGAGCAGCTGTTCGCAGAGGGCGCGGCGCGCTTCGAACACATATTGCGCGTGGGGCTCCATCTGTTCCGAAACGGTCTCGAGCAGCAGCTCGGATTCCACGCCGTCGTGCAGCAGCCGGTTGCGGCGCAGCAGCAGCTGGTTGTACTGCTGGATGTGCGAAAGATAGGCCTTATCTGTCTGGGATAGAATAAAATTCAGGTACTTGCGCCGTTCGTCACCCGAGTCGTTGACCAGCGCGGAATCGGAGGGTGAAACCACCACGACCGGAATCAGGCCGATATGGTCCGAAAGACGCTGATAGGGCTTTTCGCCGCGGCGCACCGTCTTTTCGCCTTTGCGCAGCGAAACGGCCACCCGTTCCTCGCACCCGTTGTCCATCCGGTAGGTGCCGGCGACGACGGCCTCCTCGCAGCCGTGGCGGATCAGGTACTGGTCCGAAGCGGAGAAGTGACTCTTGGTCATGGACAGGTAATAGACGGCGTCCAGCAGGTTGGTTTTGCCCGCACCGTTGCTGCCCGAAATGCAGTTGATTCCGGGAGAAAAGGAGAGCTGCGCGTCGGCGATATTACGGAAGTCGTGAAGAAGAATCTTTTCTAAATGCATACAGCGGCGATAACCCTACAAAAATACAAATTTATTTGTACCGATATATGCTTGCCGTTTCCCATTTTTGTAGTATATTCGCGAGATATTTATAACGCAATAATCAAATATTAGCATATCTATGGCAAAGAACAAAAAAACACAGGAAGAACAGCCTGAAGTTCAGGTTTCGTCGTTCGAAAAATTCATCAAGAAATACCAGAACATCCTCACCTGGGGCGTCATCGGTATCCTCGTCATCGTATTCGGCATCATCGCCATCAACCGCTGGGTCGTGAAGCCCGCACAGGAAGAGGCACGCGGCCAGATGTTTGCCGCCGAGCAACTCTTCGCAGAGGGCAATTACGAGCAGGCGCTGAACGGTGACGGCAACATCCTCGGGTTCGCCCAGGTAGCCGACCAGTACGGCTCCAAGGCCGGCAAGGCCCTCTGGCTCTATGCAGGCATCTCCGCGTACAACACGGGGGACTACGAGGCAGCTGTCTCCTACCTCAAGAAATACAACGGCAAAGACAAGATTCTCAAGGCACGCGCACTCTGCTGCCTGGGTGACGCTTACGTCAACCTGGACCAGAAATCCACCGCGCTGGGCTGCTACAAGAAGGCTGCCGCCCTGGAAGACAATATCTACCGCGCCGGCTACCTGATGAAGGCCGGCATGCTCTGCGAAGAGATGGGCAAAGATGCGGAAGCGCTCAAGTTCTACAAAGAGATCGAAACCCGCTATCCCCAGAGCCTCGAGGGCTACGAAATCCAGAAATACATCTCCAGAATTGAAAACAGATAGTCGCTATGGGAAGAGCATTTGAATTCCGCAAAGAGAGAAAGTTCAAACGTTGGGGCCACATGGCTAAAACGTTTACAAAGATCGGTAAGGAAATCACCATCGCCGTCAAGCAGGGCGGCCCGGACGTAACCGGCAACCCGCGCCTCCGCGCACTCCTGCAGACCGCACGCGGCGAAAACATGCCCAAGGAGAACATCGAACGCGCCATCAAGCGCGCCTCCGAGAAAGACCAGGCGGATTACAAGGAGATCGTCTATGAGGGATACGGTCCGCACGGCGTAGCCATCCTCGTAGAAACCGCTACCGACAACACCAACCGCACCGTCGCCAACCTGCGCAGCTACTTCAGCAAGTTCGGCGGCAACCTGGGCACCTCGGGCAGCGTGGCCTTCATGTTCGACCACAAGTGCGTCTTCAAGATCAAGAACTCCCCGGACATCGACGTCGAGGAACTCGAACTGGAGCTGATCGACTACGGTGCCGACGAAGTTTTCGTCGACGAAGTGGAGAACAAAGACGGCGACACGGAGGAACAGATCAACATCTACGGCGAATACACCGCCTTCAACAACATCCAGAAGTTCATCGAGGAGAAAGGCTACGAGATGGTCTCCGCCGGTTTCGACCGCTTCCCCAACGGGGAGATGAAGGCGCTCTCGGGCACCGACCGCGAGGATGTGGACAAACTGCTTGAGAAACTCGAGGAAGACGATGACGTCCAGAACGTCTACCACAACATGGAATAACCAACCACAATAGTCATACAAATGGAACTTACACATATTGAACACCTCGGAATTGCCGTCAAGTCGCTTGAGGAAGCCATTCCCTATTACGAGAACGTACTCGGCCTGAAATGCTACGCCATCGAAGAGGTCGCCGACCAGAAGGTCAAGACCGCTTTCTTCAAAATCGGCCAGACCAAGATCGAACTGCTCGAGCCGACCTGCCCGGAAAGCACCATCGCCGGTTTCATCGAGAAACGGGGCGAAGGCATTCACCACATGGCATTCGCCGTGGCAGACGGTGTGGCCAACGCAATCGCAGAAGTCGAGGGCAAAGGCCTCCGCACGATCGACAAGGCTCCGCGCCGCGGCGCAGAAGGCCTGGACATCGCCTTCCTGCACCCGAAGTCCACGATGGGCGTTCTGACGGAACTCTGTGAAAAAGGTAAATAATCAATCAAAGCATACTTCCATGAGCCAGCAACTCGAAAAAGTAAAAGAGCTTATCGAACTTAGGGAGAAAGCTCGTATCGGTGGCGGCGAAAAAGCCATCGAGAAACAGCACGCGCAAGGCAAATATACCGCTCGTGAACGCATCAACATGCTCCTCGACGAGGGCAGTTTCGAAGAATTCGACATGTTTGTGACCCACCGCTGCCACAACTTCGGCATGGAGAGCAAGAGCTACCTGGGTGACGGCGTCGTGACCGGCTACGGTACCATCGCGGGCCGTCTGGTCTATGTCTTCGCACAGGATTTCACCGTAATCGGCGGTTCCCTCTCCGAGACCCTCGCCATGAAGATCTGCAAGGTGATGGATATGGCCATGCGCAACGGCGCGCCCATCATCGGCCTGAACGACTCCGGCGGAGCCCGCATCCAGGAGGGCGTCAACGCCCTGGCCGGCTACGCTGAGATTTTCCAGCGCAACATCCTCGCATCGGGTGTCGTGCCGCAGATCTCCGCCATCCTCGGTCCCTGCGCCGGCGGTGCCGTCTACTCCCCCGCCCTCACCGACTTCACCATCATGGTGGAAGGCACGAGCTACATGTTCCTCACCGGCCCGGCAGTCGTCAAGCAGGTGCTCGGTGAAGAGGTCACCCAGGAGCAGCTGGGCGGCGCTTCGGTCCACGCTTCCAAGAGCGGTGTGGCGCATTTCTGCGCAGCCAACGAGGAAGAGGCCATCGCCACCATCCGCGACCTGATGAGCTACCTCCCGCAGAACAACATGGAAGAGCCGAACTTCCTCCCGACGAACGACCCGGTCGACCGTTGCGAGGATTCCCTCAATGAAATCATCCCGGACAGCCCGAACGCTCCGTACGACATGTACGAGGTGATCCGCGACATCGTGGACGACGGCAAGTTCCTCGAGGTCCACAAAGACTACGCGAAGAACATCATCGTGGGCTTCGGCCGTTTCGGCGGTTCCGCAGTGGGTATCGTGGCCAACCAGCCCAAGGTGCTCGCAGGCGTGCTCGACATCAACTCCAGCCGCAAGGGCGCCCGTTTCGTCCGCTTCTGCGACGCCTTCAACATCCCGATCGTCACCCTCGTGGACGTGCCGGGCTTCCTGCCGGGTACGCAGCAGGAGTACGGCGCTGTGATTCTCCACGGTGCGAAACTGCTCTACGCTTACGGCGAGGCCACCGTTCCCAAGGTTACCGTGTCGCTCCGCAAGTCCTACGGCGGAAGCCATATCGTGATGAGCTGCAAGCAGCTCCGCGGCGACATCAACTACGCTTGGCCTACCGCCAACATTGCAGTGATGGGTGCCGACGGTGCCGTTTCGGTCCTTTACGCGAAAGACATCAAGGCTGTCGAAGATCCTGAAGAGAAGGCCAAACTCGCAGAGGCGAAGAAGAAGGAGTACAACGACCTCTTCTGCAACCCGTACAACGCTGCGAAGTACGGCTATATCGACGACGTGATCGAGCCGCGCAACACCCGTTTCCGTATTATCCGCGCGCTTGAACAGCTGAGCAACAAGAAACTCGTCAACCCTGCCAAGAAGCACGACAACCTCCCGCTCTAACCGTTAACTGATTCCCGCATAATGAAACGCATCAAAATCCTTTTGACGGTTGTCTTTCTGACGGTCTCCGCGGCAGCGTTCGCGCAGAGTCAGGGCCAGATGCGCCTGAATGAATACCTGGTGACCAACACCAACGATTTCCAGGATGACTTCGGACAGCAAAACGCCTGGTTCGAGCTCTTCAACGCCTCCTACGGCACGGTCGATATCGGCGGATGCTATCTCTCCGACGATCCCGGCAACCTCAAGAAATACCAGATCCCAGGCGGCGACGTTCTCACGCAGATCAAGCCGCGCCAGCACGTCCTCTTCTGGGCTGACAACCAGCCCTTCCGGGGCACGTTCCACGTTAATTTCGATTTGGAAAACGCCACCGAGATCATCTTCACCAAAGGTGACGGCAAATCCATCGTAGACCGCATTCCGGTCCGCCACGATCTTGTTGAGAACCAGTCGTTCGGCCGCGTGGCCGACGGTGAAGGCTCCATCAACGGCGACGGCGAAGGCTGGGTCGTTCTCGACCGTACCTCGCCGAGCACCAACAACGCCATCATCGACAAAGCCGCCAAGCCCGACAAGATGAAGGCGATCGACCCGCACGGTTGGATTCTCGCACTGACGGCGATGACCGTCGTCTTCACGGCGCTCATCATTCTCTATCTCCTCTTCAAGCTCATCGGCATCATCAATATCCGCGCGGGCAAGAAGAAATCGGCTGCGGCCCAGGCCACCACCGTGGAGAAATCCACCTATGGTGAAATCCCGGCCGAGACCTATGCCGCCATCGCCACCGCCCTCCATCTCTATATGGTAGCAGAGGAGGCGCACGACGACGAAAGCTTTGTGGTCACGCTGAACCCGGTCGACCGGACCTATACCCCCTGGAGCACGCATATCCAGGGCTTCCGCCAGACCCCTACCGTCATCAAAAAGAAGTAAATCCAAACGAATACACGACTTATGAAAGAATATAAACTCAAAATCAACGGCAACGACTACAACGTCACCATCGACGAAGTCGTTGACAACATCGCCAAGGTAGAGGTCAACGGAACTCCCTTCAACGTAGAGTTCGACCAGCCTGTCGCAGTCAGGAAGAAACCCGCCGTCGTCATCAACACCGGCCGTCCCACCACGCCGGCAGCCCAGACCGTCCAGGTCAGCAAACCGGCCGCTTCCGGCCCCGCCGGCGGCACCAAGGTCAATGCTCCGCTCCCGGGCGTCGTCCTCTCGCTCAACGCGAAGGAAGGCGAAGCCGTCAAGAAGGGCCAGTGCATCCTGATTCTCGAGGCCATGAAGATGGAAAACAGTATCGAAGCTCCGTGCGACGGTACCCTCAAGCAGTTTATGGTCCAAAAGGGCGACTCCGTGCTGGAAGGCGCACCCCTGGCAGTTATCGAATAGGACGTTATGGAAAACATTCTCTCCAACCTCCAACAGTTCTGGCAGTATACCGGCTTTGCGAACTGCAACGGCCAGTATCTGATCATGATCTTCTTCGGTCTGCTCTTCCTCTACCTGGGTATCAAGAAAGAGTGGGAACCGATGCTCCTGGTCCCGATCGGATTCGGTATCCTGATCGGCAACATCCCGTTGTTCCAGGGTCTGAAGGTCAGCGTCTATGAAGAAGGTTCCGTGCTCAACATCCTCTATCAGGGTGTGAAACAGGGCTTTTACCCGCCTTTGATTTTCCTGGGCATCGGTGCCATGACCGACTTCTCCGCCCTGATTTCGAACCCGAAGCTGCTCCTGATCGGTGCAGCGGCCCAGTTCGGTATCTTCGGCGCATACGCCATCTCGCTGGCCTTCGGGTTCGACCCGGCACAGGCCGGTGCAATCGGCATTATCGGAGGTGCGGACGGCCCGACCGCCATCTTCCTCTCCTCGCGACTGGCTCCTGACATGATGGGCGCCATTGCGGTGTCGGCCTACTCCTATATGGCCCTGGTGCCTGTGATACAGCCGCCTATCATGCGACTGCTCACTACTAAGAAGGAGCGCCTGATCCGCATGAAACCGCCGCGTCCGGTCTCCCCGGTCGAGAAGAAGCTCTTCCCGATCATCGGTTTCCTGCTCACGGCCTTCATCGTGCCGTCGGGTATTCCGCTGCTCGGTATGCTCTTCTTCGGTAACCTGATCAAAGAGTCGGGCGTCACCAAACGTCTGGCCAACACCGCCAGCGGTCCGCTGATCGACATCGTCACCATCCTGATCGGTCTCACCGTGGGTGCATCCACCCAGGCCGACCAGTTCCTGCAGCTGCGCTCGGTTTGGATCTTCATCATCGGTGCATGCTCGTTCGTGATCGCAACCTTCACCGGCGTGCTCTTCGTGAAGATTTTCAACCTCTTCCTCAAGGAGGGCAACAAGATCAATCCGCTGATCGGCAACGCCGGCGTGTCCGCCGTGCCGGATGCCGCCCGTGTGTCGAACAACGTTGGACGCGAGTACGATCCGAGCAACTTCCTGCTGACCCACGCCATGGGCCCGAACGTGGCCGGCGTGATCGGTTCGGCAGTTGCCGCCGGCATGCTGCTCGGTTTCCTCGGATAACAAATATTTATACCCTATATGGACAACAAATTACAAGCATTGACGGACAAACTCTACAATGAGGGTCTGTCAAAGGGAAAACAGGAGGCGGAAGTGCTGATTGCCAAGGCCCGCAGCCAGGCCGACGATATCGTGGCCGAGGCCAACGAACAGGCCGCGGAAATCATTGCGAAGGCACAGAAGGAAGCTGCCGCACTGCAGGCCAAGACTGCCAACGACCTGCGGATGGCTTCCAACCAGAGCATCACCGCCACCAAGCAGTACGTTGAGCAGATGATTCTCACCCGCGGCGTGGCCGACAGCTCCGCCAAAGCGCTCTCCGACACTGCATTCATCAAAGAGCTGATCAAGACCGTGGTAGGCGCGTTCAACGCAGCCAACCCCGAGTCCGTTCCCCTCTCCGTCATCCTGCCCGAACCGCTCAAGAAAGAGCTGGACGGCGCCCTGGAGGCGGAAATCCGCAAACAGCTGAACGCCGGACTCGAAATCGAGTACGCCAAGGGTATGGCGAACGGTTTCAAGATCGGTCCCGCCGACGGCAGCTACCGCATCAGCTTTACGGCAGAGGATTTCAGCCGGTTGATCGGCGGTTATCTCCGCCCGGCCACCCGTAAAATCCTGTTCGGAGAATAATGACCAACTATCCCTATCTGATAGCCGGACTGCCGGACTTCCAGAGCGACTGCGAGCCGCATCCCTTTGACTTCGCGGAACTCTCCGCCTTCATCAAGGCGCAGTGCCCCGCACGCGACGCGCGCCTGATCGACTGGCTGGAGACCGGGCTGGACGCCGACCGGATCGGACACGCCTTCTACGGAGGCGCCGCCCGTCAGCGCAACCCTTTCCTCAAGGCCTTCTTCGCCTTTGACCGGAAGGTGCGCGACGCCAAGGTCGCCCATCTGGAAGGCCGTCCGTACACAGCTGAATTCGAAGAACTTCCGCAGCTGGAAGCCATCTTCGGCACCAAGGACATCCTGGAGCGCGAAAAGCAGCTGGACCGCCTCTACTGGCGCAAGTCGGAAGAGTTGACGCAGTTCAACCTCTTCGACATCGACGTCGTGCTGGCCTTCCTCGTGAAGGCGCACATCGTCAGCCGCTGGAACGCGCTAGATCCCAAGACCGGTGCGGAACTCTTCAGCAAACTGGTAGACGAGGTGCGCGGCACCTTCTCCGGCGTCCATTACGATCCGAACACCAAATAACGAAATCAATCACTGTTTACCTATATGAAAAGCACAGGTATTGTAACCGGCATCATTTCCAACCTCGTGACCGTCCGCATTGACGGCGACGTGGCGCAGAACGAGATCTG
>DBXZ01000030.1:0-6892 GCA_002309795.1 Bacteroidales bacterium UBA1199 | reverse complement strand
GTCCAGGTTTACGAAAGCACCCGCGGACTGAAGAAGGGCGACACCGTCGAGTTCGACGGCCACATGCTGGAGGTAACCCTCGGCCCTGGCCTGCTCTCGAGCAACTACGACGGTCTGCAGAACAACCTCGAGACGATGGAAGACGTCTTCCTGCGCCGCGGTGAATACACCTCCCCCCTGGACCACAGCAAGCAGTGGCACTTCACGCCGATCGTCAAACCCGGCGACAAGGTCGTGGCAGCCGACTGGCTCGGTGAGGTCAAAGAGGGCTGGCTCCCTCACAAAATCATGGTTCCGTTTGCCTTCAAGGGCGAATATACCGTCAAATCCATCATCGGCGAAGGCGACTACACGATCGACGAAGCCGTGGCTGTCCTGACCGACCTCGACGGCGAAGACCACAAGGTCACGATGACCCAGAAATGGCCCGTCAAGGTGGCTGTGGGCGGCTATGTTGAAAAGCCCCGCCCCTTCCGCATCATGGAGACGGGCGTGCGCTGCATCGACACGATGAACCCGATCGCCGAAGGCGGTACCGGCTTTATCCCGGGCCCGTTCGGTTGCGGCAAGACGGTGCTGCAGCACGCCATCGCCCAGCAGGGCGACGCCGAAGTGATCGTGATGGCTGCCTGCGGCGAACGCGCCAACGAGGTGGTGGAGATCTTCTCCGAATTCCCGGAGCTGATCGACCCGCACACCGGCCGCAAGCTGATCGAACGTACCACCATCATCTGCAACACCTCCAACATGCCTGTGGCAGCCCGCGAGGCCTCCGTCTACACGGCCATGACCATCTGCGAGTACTACCGCGCGATGGGTATGAAGGTGCTGCTGCTGGCCGACTCCACCTCCCGCTGGGCACAGGCGCTCCGCGAGATGAGTAACCGTATGGAGGAACTTCCGGGTGCCGATGCATTCCCGGTGGACCTCTCGGCCATCATCTCCAACTTCTACGCACGCGCAGGCATCGTCCGCCTGAACAACGGCGAGACCGGTTCCGTGACCTTTATCGGTACGGTCTCCCCGGCCGGCGGTAACCTCAAGGAGCCGGTTACGGAATCCACCAAGAAGGCGGCCCGCTGTTTCTACTGCCTGGAACAGAACCGTGCCGACAAGAAGCGCTACCCGGCCATCAACCCCATCGAATCCTACTCCAAATATCTCGAATATCCTGAAATCATCGAATTCCTGGGCGAAAAGGTCAAGGCCGACTGGGTAGACAAGGTCCACCGCGCCAAGAACCTGGTGCTCAGAGGTAAAGAGGTCGCCGAGCAGATCAACATCCTGGGCGACGACGGCGTGCCGGTAAGCTACCACGAGCAGTTCTGGAAGTCCGAGCTGATCGACTTCGTGATCCTGCAGCAGGATGCCTTCGACCCGATCGACGCCTGCACCCCGATGGCCCGTCAGGAGTATATGCTCAGCCTCGTGCTCGAGGTCTGCGACCATCCGTTCGAATTCGAGAACTACGAGGAGTGCTCCAGGAAATACAAGGAAATCATCAACATCCTGCGCCAGATGAACTATTCTGAGTTCCACAGCGATGATTTCAACAAATATCACGAACAACTTTATAAAGCATTAGGCAATGGGGAGTAACGCATTTCAAAGAATCTACACGCGATTGGAGTCCATCACCAAGGCTACCGTATCGCTGAAAGCCGAGGGCGTTTCGAACGACGAACTGGCCACCGTAGCGGGCCGGCTCGCCCAGGTTGTGAAGATCAAGGGTGAAAACGTTACCCTTCAGGTGTTTGCCGGCACGGAAGGCATCCCTACCAATGCGGAGGTCGTCTTTTTCGGCGAGCCGCCGACACTCAGCGTGAGCGAAGATCTCGCCGGCCGTTTCTTCAACGCCTACGGCGATCCGATCGACGGCGGTCCTTCCGTAGAGGGCGAACGCCGCCAGATCGGCGGTCCTTCCGTCAACCCCTACAAGCGCCGCATGCCTTCGCAGCTGATTCCTACGGGTATCGCAGGCATCGACCTGAACAATACGCTGGTCTCCGGCCAGAAGATCCCGTTCTTCGCCGACCCGGACCAGCCCTACAACCAGGTGATGGCCCAGGTGGCCCTGCGTGCCGACGTCGACAAGATTATCCTGGGCGGTATGGGTCTCTCGAACGACGACTACCTCTACTTCCGCCACGCTTTCGAAAACGCCGGCGCACTGGACAAGATCATCAGTTTCGTGAACACCACCGACCAGCCCCCGGTAGAGCGACTGCTCATCCCGGACATGGCGCTGACCGCTGCTGAATACTTCGCCGTAGACAAGAACGAGAAAGTGCTTGTCCTGCTCACCGACATGACCCTCTACGCCGACGCCCTCTCGATCGTCTCCAACCGTATGGACCAGATTCCGTCGAAGGACTCGATGCCGGGTTCGCTCTATTCCGACCTGGCCAAGATCTACGAGAAGGCCGTGCAGCTGCCGGACGGCGGTTCCATCACCATCATCGCCGTCACCACGCTGAACGACGGCGACATTACCCACGCAATCCCTGACAACACCGGTTATATCACGGAAGGCCAGCTCTATCTGCGCCTCGACACCGATACGGGCAAGGTCATCATCGACCCGTTCCGTTCCCTCTCGCGTCTGAAACAGCACGTCCAGGGCAAGAAGACCCGCGAAGACCATTCGCAGGTGATGAACGCCTCCGTGCGTCTCTACGCCGACGCCCAGAACGCCAAGACCAAACTGGAAAACGGTTTCGACCTGAGCGAATATGACCTCCGCTGCCTGGACTACGCCAAGGAGTACGCCACCCGCATCCTCAGCATCGACGTCAACATCAAGATCGACGAGATGCTCGACACGGCCTGGGAGCTCTTCGGCAAGTACTTCAGCCCCGCGGAGACCGGTATCAAACAGGCCATGATTGACAAATACTGGAAAGCTTAGCCCATGGCTATCAAATTTCAATACAACAAAACCTCTCTGACCAACCTCGGCAAGCAGCTGAAGGTGCGGCAGCGGGCGCTCCCTACCCTGAAGAACAAGGAGTCCGCCCTCCGCGTCAGCGTGCAGGCCGCCAAGGCGCAGTCAGAGTCGCTTTTGGCGCAATTGGAAAACTCTCTCAAGGAATACGGATACCTCGCCGGCCTCTGGAATGAATTCACCCCGGGGCTGATCTCCGTGAAGGACATCGACCTGGTCACCGTCAAGGTGGCCGGCGTCCGCACCCCGGAGTTGCGTGAGGTCTTCTACGAGGTCAAGCCCTTCGACACCTTCGCCCGTCCACTCTGGTACAGCGACGGCGTGGAAATCCTCAAGCGGCTGGCCAGGCTGGGCATCGAATCGGAGGTCTGCGCGGAAAAGAGCCGGATCCTCGACTACCAGCGCAAGAAGACCACCCAGAAGGTGAACCTGTACGAAAAGGTGCAGATTCCCGGCTACCAGGAGGCCATCCGTAAGATCAAGCGCTTCATGGAAGACGAAGAGAACCTTTCCAAGGCTTCACAGAAGATTGTGAAGGCGCGCCACCAGGCCGAAGAGGAGGCGGCGGAAGCATGATTGCCAAAATGACGAAATACAGCATCCTGCTGCCCGGCAGCGAAAAGGATGCCGTCCTCTCCGGGATCCGCGATCTCGGACTGCTGGACATCACCCGTTCCGCCAAACCCATAGACAAGCACTCCGACGCCCTGCTGCAGGAGATTCGCGAGGCGCGCAGCGCCGCCGACTCGATTGCCCGGATCGATTTCAGTCTGGACCCTGACGCAGAGGCGATTGCAAAGGAGGCTGAGGGCGTTCCGGACTTCGACGGCGACTACCGCCACGAAGCCGAGGAACGGCTTGCCCGCCTGCGCACGCTGGAGACCCGCCTCTCCGACCTGCTCAAGGAACGCAGCCAACTGGAGCCGTGGGGCCGCTTCGATGCGGACTCGATCGGCCGCCTGGCCGACAAGGGCATCACGCTCCACTTCTACATGGCGCCCGCCAAGCGCTTTGCCGACGACTGGGCCGCCCAGTGGCCGCTCGAAGTGATCCACCGCGACGAATCGAACGCCTGGTTCGTCGTGGCCGGCGAAGCAAAGGATATTCCGGCAACGGAAATTCCCGCGCCCGCATACGACTATACGGTGGCCGACGGCAAGGCCGAATCGCTCCGCGGCGAGATCCGCACGGCCAAGGCTTCGCTGCTGGCCCTGCGCCGCGCGCTACCTGCTGTGGAATCGCTGGCCAACGAGCGTTTGAACGATCTGAACTTCTATCTGGCCTCCGTCTCCGGCGAGGATGCGGCCGAAGGGATGCTCTGCGTCCTGACGGCCTTCGCCCCCACCGACGATGACGAGCGGATTGCCGCCGCCCTGGACGGGATGGATCTCTATTACGTCCGCGAGGCTGCGTGCAAGGAAGATAATCCTCCCATCAAACTCAAGAACAACTGGTTCGCCCGTCAGTTCGAGACGCTCACCGGCATGTACGGCATGCCCGTCTACGACGAATTCGACCCGACCCCGATCCTCGCTCCCTTCTTCATGCTCTTCTGGGCCTTCTGTATGGGCGACGCGGGCTACGGTCTGGTCCTGATGGGCGTGGCGCTGCTGCTCGACAAGGTCAACATCCTGGGGCTGCGCAACCACAAGCGGCTCGTGATGTCGCTGGGCGTGGGCGCCACGGTAATCGGCTTCTTCCTGGGTACCTTCTTCGGCATTTCGCTCGCGGAAGCGTCCTGGGTTCCTGAGGGTTGCAAGAAACTGATGCTGGCCGGCAAACTCAATCTGGGCGGCAGCAGCTACGACCTCTCGATGGTCGCCGCCATCGCGGTCGGTGTCTTCCACATCTGCCTGGCAATGATTATCAAGGCAATAGGTCTCACCAAGCGGTTCGGCTTCAAGGCTGCCATCAGCACCTGGGGCTGGGTCACGCTGATCGTGGGCGGCCTGATTACAGCCGCACTGGCACTGACATCCGTGATTGACGCTTCGGTCACCAGGATCGTCGTGATCGTGATAGGCGTGATCTCCGCACTGGGCATCTTCATCCTGAACAAGCCCGGACGCAATCCGCTGATCAACATCGGCGCCGGCCTGTGGGACACCTACGGCATGGCCACCGGCATCCTGGGCGACGTCCTGAGCTACATCCGACTCTACGCCCTGGGCCTGGCCGGCGGTATGCTGGGCAACGCCTTCAACAACCTGGGCGGCATGCTGCTCGGCGAGAGCCCCACCTGGCAGTGGGCACCCTTCGTGCTGATCGTGGTATTCGGCCACACGCTGAACTTCGCCATGAGTTGCCTGGGCGCCTTCGTCCACCCGCTGCGTCTGACCTTCGTGGAATACTTCAAGAACAGCGGCTACGAGGGCAAGGGCACGCAGTTCCGCCCCTTCAAACAAGAAACAGTCAAAACACAGTAATAATCAAACAATTCAAAATCATACCACTATGTTATCAGTTATTCTCGGCTATGTCGGCCTCGGCCTGATGCTCTGCCTCGCAGGAATCGGCTCTTCTATCGGTACCACCCTGGCAGGTAACGCTGCAGAGGGCGCACTCAAGAAAAACCCGGAGAAATCCTCCAGCTACATGATTCTTTCCGCAATGCCCGCTACGCAGGGTCTCTACGGCTTCGTGGCATTTCTGATGTGGCCCAAGGGCCTCGAGGCAATGCAGGAAGCAGGTTTCCTCTATTTCGCGGTGGGTCTCGCAGTCGGTGCCGTCTGCCTCTTCTCTGCCATCCGTCAGGGACAGGTTTGCGCCAACGGTATCATTGGCATAAGCCAGGGCCACGACGTACAGACCAATACCATGATCTACGCCGCACTCCCTGAGTTCTATGCAATTCTTGCGCTGGTTGCTGCGCTGATGATCTAGAACCACCGGTCGTCGTCACTGACGGCGATCAGCGTTTCACCGGCCCTGAAAGCCCGGTCGATTTCGACTTCTCCCCTGGAGACGGAACACCGGCAGCTTTCGGGGCCGGTGATTTCACGGGCTTTCACCTTGCCCAGTTTGCGGGCGGTGGCGATTCCGTTGATGTCGGAAACCGAATAGATGTAGAAGACATCGCCGCTGGCGACGTCGATCTCACTGCCGCAGCTCAGGTAGAGGTCTTCCAGTTTGCCGCGGCGGGTGTAGCTGCCCAGCTGGATGACGGAAGCCTTGATGCGGAAGCGGTCGGTCACGAACTGGCGGGCGCGCATGGCCATGTTGGAAACGGCGCGCTCTTCAGCAATCTGGGGCTCGGAAGCGCCGGTATAGTTGTAGCGCCACTTGATGGGACCTTCCATCATACGGGTCTCGGTATCATAGAGATAGACATCCATTTCAATCTCACCGGTGAAATCGGTGCGGACAATCGGATTGCCCTCTTTGTCTTTGCTCTTGTGGTCTACCGGATGGCTGCCGAACCGGCTGATATAGGCTGTCAGATAATAATGAGCGTTCTCAAACTCCTTCATCTGCATCAGGTTCTCCGCACGGTTCATATCGAAGGGGCTGCCGTTGTTGGCGCGGGCGAACCGGAACGACGGATAGACGATATCGGCACGGCCTACGCCGCTCATCTCCACGTCCACGGCCACCACCCGGCGGCGGGCAAGGCCGTCAATCACGCACTGGCGTGCATATTGGTAGAGACCGAGGGGCATGTTCGGCACTGCGGTAAAGTTATCGATTACAACGACTTCCCGTTCCGGGACGATCGGCGTCTCCTGGGCGGCGAGGTTGATGCCAGCCGTCAAAAGCGCCACAAAAAGCAGGATTCTTCTCATATTCTTTCAGTTTGAGGCCCAAATGTACAAATAAATTTTTGCGGCGTCAAAGATTTTTGTTACCTTTGCCGCCCGATAAAAAGACAACCAATTAATTATCAAATCATATGAAAAAAGGAATCCATCCCGAAACCTACCGTCTTGTAGCTTTCAAGGATATGTCCAA
>DBXZ01000048.1:5837-23381 GCA_002309795.1 Bacteroidales bacterium UBA1199 | reverse complement strand
GAGCCAGTTTTGTGGAGATGGGCGGAGTCGAACCGCCGTCCGAATAAAGCGCCAGAAGGCCTTCTACATGCTTATCCTGCCTTTGGTTGTAGGGGAACGGCTGCCGGCAGGCGGGCCATCGAACCCTTAGCTTCTGAAACTTAGGACGCTGTAGAAGCGTCGGCGCCCGCATCCTTCCTGGATGATACCCCAAATGCCGGCGATGGAAGGCGGGAACTCCGGCGGGATACTCGTCGCTACGGACCTGGTCCGCGCGATTAAGCTAATCCGCTTGGCAGATTAGGCAGCGAGTGCATAGTTGTAGTTGCCAGTTATGGCTTGCGGTCTGAGATTTACGAGCGGGGCCACGACGCTCGGCATGCTTACCGTCCGACATCATTTACCGTCAAAACCAGAACATCCCCAATTGTGACGAATGTCAAACGACGCGGCAAAGGTACAAAAAAATCCGCAGGCTATTCTTCTTCAGGCTCAACGAGAATCTTTTTGAGCTGCTCCATGCCCGCGGTGGCCGGCGCCTGGATCTGGCGGAACCAGCGGTACGGGATGGAGATGGGCTTGGGATCCACCAGGTAGATGGGATTGCCCACCTGCAGATACTGGTAGAGACCGGCGGCCGGATAAACGTTGAGCGAAGTGCCGATAATCAGCAGGATATCCGCCTTGGACACGGCACGCGCCGCGCGCTCCAGCTCGGGAACCGCCTCGCCGAACCAGACGATATGCGGCCGCAGCTGCACGCCGTGCGGGTCGGTATCGCCCAGGTTGATGTCGCGGTAGCCGATGTCCTGCACTCCGGAATCCAGCGTATTCTCGGGGCGGACCTTGGTCAGCTCGCCGTGCAGGTGGATGATCTTCGTGCTTCCCGCCCGCTCATGAAGATTGTCCACGTTCTGCGTGACCACGGTCACGTCGAACCAGTGCTCCAGCTCGGCGATAATCTCGTGGGCGCGGTTGGGCCGGCACCCTTCGAGCTGCCGGCGGCGCTCGTTGTAGAATTGCAGCATCAGGCCGGGATTGCGATACCAGCCGTCGATTGAAGCGACATCCTCAACGGGATAGTTCTCCCACAAGCCGTCGCTGTCCCGGAAGGTGCGGATGCCGCTTTCGGCACTGACGCCCGCTCCGGAAAGGACCACGAGTTTTTTCATACCTATTTAAAATACTTGTTCTTGAGCCAGTACTCGAAGAGCGGATCCAGAATCTGCGGCTCGTCGTTCCGGTCGAAGGTGACGAGTTCCTTGTTGCGGAAAGCATCTTTGAGGCGGAACACGTTGGCGGAAGAGTTGAGATGGTATCGGGAGAGAATCTCGGAACTGCTCAGCCGGCGGGCGCCGTCGCAGATAGCCCTCAGGAAATTGATCTGGTTTGGGGTCAGTTCCAGCATCGTATGACGGAACTGCGGTGCAAAAACCTGCAACAGCGCATCCCGGGTCTGCAGGATGGCGTTGCGGTTGACATAACCGATGGGCAGCGTGTAGCAGATGGAACACATCATCTTCACATACCACATATTGCCGCCCGTAATCCGGCAGATTTCCTCCGCATCTTCCCGTTCGATCACGCGGCCCACGTTCAGGAACGAACTGGTGATGTAGTCGATCACCGATTTCTGCGGAATCGGCTTGAGGTCGACGACGTCGGTCAGATAGTAGAACAGTTGCTTCTCTTCGAAGACGCTCTTCATGATATTGACGGCGGAGCCGGTGATGATGTAGCGCACGTTGGTCTGGCGCAACCAGGTCTTCACCAAGTCCTCCAGGCGGAAGCTCTTGTCGTCTATCGAAATAACGTTCTGGAACTCACGCAGGTAGACGACGAGCACGGAGCCGGACTCCCTGGCGATGATGCTGGGCAGATCCAGCACCTTGTCATCCGGGATATCGGCCGATTCCACCGCGAAGGGCAGGATGGCGTTCCGATTCATCTGGTCGTAGCAATCGAGCATCCTGCGTTTGAAGCAATCGATGAATTCGGGAAGGGTACGGACGTTGAAAAGGTCGATTTCGCAGAGTCGGAACTGCCAGCCGGAAGCCTTGAGACGGTGAAGCGCCTCACGGACGACGGTATTCTTGCCACTCTTGGGCGCAGCGTAGAGCGCCACCCCCTTCTGCTTGCCGACCAGCGTGTCCATGACAGCCTGGATCTCTTCCTTGCGTCCGAGCACTTTATTGCCGGAAGCGGGCTTGTCAAAAGGGAAAAGCATTTCCATAACTAATCGGTTGCAGTAACAAAAACAATTCTGTTACAAAGATAGGGAATAATCCCTTGTGTTGAAACGAAAAAAGAAGAAAAAATTACAACATCAGGAACTCCCTGACACCGAGCACGATAGTTCCGATACCAAGGAAAAAGATGATGGCGCCGGAGATTCTGTTGAGAATCAACATGCCGCGCAGCGTGAAGTGCTTGCGCAGCAAGTTCACGAGGAAACTGAGACCGTACCACCAGAGTGCCGCACCCAAAAAGACGCCCAGCACCATCAATGCGATGGCAAGCGGGTTGGTCGCCGTTTCAGGGCTGATGCCGGCAAAAGCGAACGCGCCCAGGACCATCACCAGTGCTCCAGGATTGGAGATGGTCATGGCAAAACCCTGCAGCGCATCCTTGAACCGCTCCCGCGAAGGGATGGTGATTGTTTTCTTGTGCTGCTGGCGGAACTGCTTGACCGGATTGCTTAAGGCCAGATGGACGCCGAAAAAGGTGATGATAACGCCGCCGATCAGGATGACCCAGATACGGTTCCGATCTAAAAACGCACTGACGAACGAAAGCGAGAAGAGGGCGACTATCGAGTAGATGAAATCCGTGAAAGCCGAGCCCAGACCGAAAGAAAAACCAGCCCAGCGGCCCTTATTGATGGTTTTCTGGATGCACATCACGCCCACCGGTCCGAGCGGAATGGTGATCATGACGCCAATGATGATGGCTTTAATAAAACCGATAAGCATCCGGGAAGCGTGTTAAACGCGGCAAATATAACTAAATTCTCTTTATCTTTGCACATATTGAAACAGGATATTGTTATGACCGGATCGCGAAAAAAAGCAAAATGGGCCGTCTGGGGCCTGATCGTTCTCTTCGTCCTGCTGAGCAGCCTCCCGTTCCTTGTCAAGGGATGCGGACTGCTGGCACTGCTGAGCTTCACTCCGCTCTTCTGTATCGATGAGATCTGTCGGAGGGAACAGCTCCGGGGCGCGGGTTGGTACGGCTTTACCGCCCTGGCGCTCTTCAACATCGCCACCACCTTCTGGGTATGGTTCGTTTCGCCGGCCGGCGCCATTGCCGCGCTGCTGCTCAATTCGCTCTTCATGTTTATCCTCTACGCCCTGTTCCGCTGGAGCCGCAAGCTCTGCAAGAAGGGCGGGAAGTGGCTACCCTACCTCTTCTTCGCAGCCATCTGGCTCGCATGGGAACACATCTACTTTAATATAGACCTCACCTGGCCCTGGCTCACCCTCGGTTACGCCTTCGCCACATCGCACAAACTGATCCAGTGGTACGAAATCACCGGCACGCTGGGCGGCTCCCTCTGGATTCTGACGGCCAGCATTCTGGCGTTCTGGGGCCTCCGCGAAGCGATGGACGGCCGCCGCAAGGCCGCATGGTGGATGACCGGCGCACTGGCGGCAGTCGTTCTGATTCCCAGCATCTGCTCGCTGGTACGCTACTACAGCTATCAGGAGAAGGGCGAATCCATCGAAGTGGCCCTCATCCAGCCCAGCGTGGATCCGTTCCAGCGCCACGGCCACGGCACGACCCCCCAGCAGCAGCTGGACGAGGAGATGATTGCCCTCGCGGAAAGTGTCGTCACGCCCGAAACACGCTACCTGATCACCCCGGAAACCGTCACCTACGGCATCATCCTTCACTTGATGGAGATGAGTCCTTCGGTCTGCGTCTACCAGGAGTTCCTGAAAGAGCATCCGCAGTTGAACCTGCTCTTCGGATCGCTCACCACCCAGCACTATTATACCGACCAAAAGCCCTCCACAACAGCCCGCAAGCAGGGTTATTTCTGGTACGACCGCTACAATACCGCCATCCTGATCAATTCGACGGATATCTTCGGTTATTATCACAAGTCCCGCCTGGTGCCCGGCACGGAGTGCATCCCCTTCCTGGAGCAGGCTCCCTGGCTGGGCCGGATCATTGAGAAATTCGGCGGCGCATCCGGCAGTTACGGACGGATGAAAGAGATGCTGGCGCTCGAGGGCAGTGACGGCAACAAGGTAGTCCCGATGATCTGCTATGAATCCGTCTACGGCGATTATTCCCGCGGCGGCGTGCGCAACGGCGGCAACTTTATGGCCGTGATGACCAACGACGCATGGTGGGGCGACACTCCGGGTTACCGGCAGCATTTCCGCTACGCCGCCCTGCGCGCCATCGAAAACCGGCGCGACGTGGTTCAGTCCGCAAACACCGGACTTTCAGGCTATTTCAATCAGCGGGGCGATGTCCTGCAACAGACCTCCTGGTGGACCAAAGAGGCCCGCGTAGGCGAAGTTCACCTGAATGACGAACTCACCCCCTTCACCCTGAAGGGAGATGTGATCGGCCGCTGGGCGAAACCCGTCAGCCTTCTTTTGGCGCTGCTTGTGCTTGCTTCTTTTGTTTGGGGTAAGAGATCCGCGCGTGGTAAATCTGCAGCAGATAATTCTTAAGTGACTCCTTGACAAGGCCCAGTTCGCGCAGCGAAATGTCCGCTTCGTCGAACTGGTGCTCCTCCATCTTGCCGGCAACGATCTTTTCGACCAGTGCCGAAATGGTCTCTGCGCTGTAATTCTTCAGCGTGCGGGAAGCCGCCTCGATGGAATCGGCGATCATCAGCACGGCCTGCTCCTTGGTCTGGGGCAGGATGCCGTCGTAGGTGAAGGGCGCCTTGTTTTCCGGATCGCCGCCGGCGTTGCAGTACTGCGTATAGAAGAAACGCGTCAGGCTGCGGCCGTGGTGGGAACGGATGAAATCGGTCACGATATCCGGAATGCCGTTCTTGCGGGCCATCAGCACGCCGTCTTCCACATGGCGGATGATATCGTGGGCGCTGGCCTCGGGCGAAAGATCTTTGTGGTAGTCGTCGCTGACTCCGGCGGTCTGGTTCTCCACGAAGCAGAGCGGATTGTCCATCTTACCGATATCATGGTAGAGCGCGCCCACGCGCGTAAGCATCGCGTAGCCGCCTACCGCACGGACGGCCGCTTCCGCCAGGTTGGCAACCTGGAGCGAATGCTGGAAGGATCCCGGTGCCTTGTGCGCCAGTTCCATCAGCAGTTTGTTGTTGGTGTCGGTCATCTCCCACAGACGGGTATAGGAGACGAATCCGAATATCTTTTCAAGCAGATAGACAAAGGGTTGGAGCACGACCACCAGCAGCGCATTGCCGGCCAGGAAGAGGATGTGCAGTTTGCGGAACGCCTCGGATCCGCCGTCCGAGAACAGCGCGAAGGCCGCGTAGAGGAATCCCATGGCCAGGAAGAGGAAGACCGCATTCAGGAAAAGTTTCCAGCCGCGGTTGAACCGGCTGAAGGAGAAGAGCGCTATTCCGCCCGCGACCAGGTTGGTCATCAGAAGCTGCACGCCGTATTCCGGCACCAGCAGCAGCGGCAGCAGGATTACGCAATAGGCCGCGACCGACAGCGTGCGGTTGAAGAAGGAATCCATATAGATGAGCAGCACCACGTAGGGCACCAGGAAGAGCCACTGGCTGCCGATCGCCGAAACGAGGGCCGTGGCAAGGGCGGAGAGAAGCAGCATCAGCAGCATGAAAAGCAGCTGCGGGAAGGAGTTCCAGATCTTGCGCTCGAAGAGATTGATGACGAAAGCAAAGATGAAGAGCAGCGCCGCAACCAGCATCAGATGGCCGAAGAAAACGGCGGCCGTGGTTTCGCTCAAACCGAAACTGCGCTCATATTCAGCCTTATAGGAATCCAGCAGCTGCTCGATATCGGCGGTCACCAGTTCGCCTTTGGATACGATCAGCTGTCCGGCGTAGATGGTTCCCTTGGTGGGAGAGATATAGTCGACGGCCTCCTTGTGGAAGAGAGCGGTCGTGTTCTCGTCATAGACCAGGTTCGGGACGACATAGGATTCCAGGTCGCAGGCGGCGGCAAGCGAATCCACGTAGGCCTCCGGGAACTGGGCGGAGAGGCCGCTCAGCAACATGAAGCGCGCATTTTGCTGGGTATAAAGATTCTGTACCGGCACTTCCGCCACGCGTTTGTCCTGTTTGACCAGCACAACCTGGCTCCGCTGCCCCTCCCCGAAGGTCGCCACGATACCGCTGCGGTAAAGGTCACGAAGCTGGTTGAGAACAGCACCGGAGAATGCCTGGTCGACCTCATTTTGCGTACAATAATCCTTGAAAGCGTCCATCCTGGAGGTCGCAATCCGTTCGTCGCTGAGATAGCACGCCACGACTTCGGAGGCACGGGCCTCTTTTTCGCGATACATCTCCGCGTCCGTCTTCAGGACCGGGAAATCGATCGGAGAAATCAGGGTTTCGTAAATCCAGGGGCTGCCTAATTGGTATTTATACATGAACTGCCCCTTCGAAGGAAAGAGCAGCATCAACACGGCAGCCACTACGACAAAAGCGATATATGGACGGAGTTTTGACATTACATAGTATATTTTTACAAAAGTAGCAAAAAATGAAAAAATTGTTTGCAGAGCCGAAAAATATATCTACATTTGCAGTCCCAAAACGGAAGCTTCCTTAGCTCAGTTGGTAGAGCACGACACTCTTAATGTTGGGGTCCAGGGTTCGAGCCCCTGAGGGAGCACAGAATAAGCCATCCAATCGGATGGCTTTTTTGTGTGCCGACACGTCCCGACAATCGGCCTCAGAAACTATCCAATCGCGTGTGACGAAAACCATGTGACGAATGTTTCGTCACAATAATTCAGCATAATACCGATTAATCGGCTCGTTTTGTCACATAATTCATCTAATTGTCACGATATTTAGGTTGGGATAAACGCATATTTTACTTTTGCGGCGCATTTTTATCAATTCGAGATGCAGAGTAGAATATGAGAAACTTTATTGATATCCTTCAGGAGAGCATCCGCAAACATTGGGATGCAGATGCATTGAGCGACCTGGGCGGTGAAACCTTCAAATACCGCCAGATTGCAGAAGAGGTCCGTCACCTCCACCATATTTTTGAGAACGCAGGCCTGAAAGCCGGTGACCGCGTCGCCCTCTGCGCCAAGAACTCTTCGCACTGGGCCATCTCGTTCCTCGCCGTGGAGACCTACCACGCAGTTGCCGTTCCCCTGCTGAACGATTTCCTTCCCGAAAGCGTGATGAAGCTGGTCGACCACTCCGAGAGCAAGATGCTCTTCACCGACCGCAGCATCTGGGAGAACCTGGACGCAGCCAAGATGCCCGGCCTGATCGCCGCCATCGACGTAGACGACTTCTCGCTGCTGCTGGGCGATACCGCCATCACCGATATCCCGAGCGAAATGTCCGGCAAACCCATGGAACCCGCTGACGTCAACTATCAGACCGGTTCGCTCGACGACCTGGCGCTCATCAACTATACCTCCGGTACCACCAGCGCACCCAAGGGCGTGATGCTGAGCTTCCGGAGCATCAGCTCGAATATCGAATTCGCGCTTTCGCACATTCCCAACGGCCCGGGCGACGAGATGATCTCGATGCTTCCGCTGGCACACATGTACGGCCTCGCCTTCGAATTCATCTATCCGGTTGCAGGCGGCTGCCACGTCCATTTCCTGGGCAAAACCCCTTCGCCGAAGGTGCTGCTCAGCGCAATGGCATCGGTTCACCCCTACCTGCTGATCACCGTTCCGCTGGTGCTCGAGAAGATCTTCCGCAACGCCGTTTTCCCGACCCTCAACAAGCCGGCCATCAAACGCCTGATGAAGATTCCTTTCTTCGACGCTTTCATGAAGAAGACCATCCGCAAGAAGCTCATGAAGACTTTCGGCGGCAAGGTCCGTTCCATCATCGTGGGTGGTGCAGCCATCAACAACGACGTGGAGATGTGCATGAAATCGATCGGTCTCCCCTACCTCGTGGGTTACGGTATGACCGAGTGCGGCCCGCTGCTCAGCTACGAAGGCTGGGAGAAGTTCGTGGCGAAGTCCTGCGGCAAGGCCGTGGACGGCATGGAGCTGAGAATCGACTCCAGCGATCCGCAGAACGTTCCTGGCGAGATTCTCGCAAGGGGCGTCAACGTGATGGACGGTTACTACAAAGATCCTGAAGCCACGGCTGCAGCCATCGATATGAACGGCTGGCTCCACACCGGCGATATGGGTGTGATCGACGCCAAGGGCAACGTCTTCATCAAGGGTCGCTGCAAGAACCTGATCGTAGGTGCAAACGGCCAGAACATCTATCCGGAAGAGATTGAGGACAAACTCAATTCGCTGCCGCTGGTCGCTGAATCGATTGTCGTTGCGCGCAACAACCAGCTCGTCGCACTGATCTTCCCTGTCATGGAGAAAGGCCGCAAGGCGCTCAGCCCCGAGGCCATCGCCGCCAAGATGGAAGAGAACCGTCTTGCACTCAACGAGATGCTGCCGGCTTACAGCCGCGTGGCCAAGGTTGAACTGCGCGACACGGAGTTCGAAAAGACCCCGAAGCGCTCCATCAAGCGTTTCCTTTACAAATAAGCGACAAAGATTCTATCGAAAAGAAAAGCGGAAGCTACTCAGTGGCTTCCGCTTTTTTTTGGCGCAACATCTGCTGCCGGATACTCTCCCGGTGGACGGTCTCCATGATGGCGGTTACATAGTCGGGATCCAGCCCCTGCGTCCGGGCCAGCGCGGAGAGCCGTTCGATAATTTCCCGATAGCGGCCGCTCTGGAGGATGGGCATGTTGTGGCTGATTTTCCAGTCGCCGATCTCGTTGGTGATGCGCTGACGTTTGGCCAGCAGGGCCACCAGTTCGTTGTCCAGCTCATCAATCTGTTCGCGCAGCAGGCCGATTCCGTCCGGAACGTGCACGTTGTCGCGCACCACCAGCCGCCGGATTACGGCAATCAGTTCGCCGGGCGTCAGCTGCTGCCGCGCGTCGCTGAGCGCACGCTCGGGATGACAGTGTGCCTCGATCATCAGGCCGTCGTACATCAAATCCAGCGCCTGCTGTGCGAGCGGTGCCACCAGTTCGCGGCTGCCGCCCATGTGGCTGGGATCGCAGAGCAGCGTAATCTCCGGATAGCGGCGCTTCATCTCGATAGGGATGTGCCAGAGGGGCAGGTTGCGGTAAATATTGTTTTCGTAGGCGGAGAATCCCCGGTGGACAAGGCCGATATTGCGAAGGCCCGCGCCTGAGAGACGCTCGATGGCTCCGCACCAGAGGTCGATATCCGGATTGATGGGGTTCTTGACCAGAACGGGAACGTCCGTCCCGCGCAGGGCATCGGCGAGTTCCTGGACGGCAAATGGGTTGGCCGTGGTGCGTGCGCCGATCCAGAGCAGATCCATTCCGGCTTTGAGGGCTTCGTTGACGTGCGCAGCCGTGGCAACCTCCGTACAGATCCACATCCCGGTGCGTCCGCGCGCCTCCTGCAGCCAGGCAAAAGCCGCACTCCCCGCCCCTTCGAATCCGCCGGGTTTGGTGCGCGGCTTCCAGACGCCGGATCGGAAAACCCGGATGCCGCCTGCCGCAAGCGCATCGGCCGTAGAGAGCACCTGCTCGCGGCTCTCCGCACTGCAGGGACCGGCAATCACGAACGGACGGTCCTGTTCGCGCCCGCCCAGCGTCATTTTATGAAGTTCTTTTGTCATGCGCGTCAAATGGTTTCAAGCACGGAAGTCTCCACCCAGCCCTGGCGGCCGTCCGTCAGTTCGATCTTGACCCATTCACCCAGGCTATCAAGCAGTTCCACCTTGGTACCTTCGTGCAGCACGAAGATGGATTTGCCGCCGTCGCCCGGCGAACTCTTGACCGTGGAGACCGGCTGGATCATCACCGCCGAATCCGCGTGGAGCGCGTCGGATTTCTCGCTGAGCGAGAAGAGCAGCGCGCCCAGAGCGAAGAGCGCCACAATGCAGGCCAGGATGAAAGAGAGCTTACGCGCACCGAGCCGCCGGAAGAAGCGGAATCCCAGCAGCAGCACCGCCACAATCAGCACAAGCACCACGGAAATCCATGCCCATGCGTCAGCGGAGAAGGCGTATTTGACCTTGTTGACCCAGGTCACCAGCAGGAACGGCGGGATTTCGTCGATCTTGTCCAGGGTGAACTGCCGGCAGATATCCAGGTTGTTGTGGGCATCCGCATGGGCGGGCGCCAGCTTCAGGCATTTCTCGTAATAGAGGATGGCGTGCGGAATATCGCCGATTTTATAGTAGCAACCCGCCATATTGTACCAGAGATCCGCGGAGACCAGTCCGTCGTCCGCGATTGCCTGGTAAGCGGCCAGCGCAGCAGAATAATCGGCTGATGTATAGGCTGCAGCAGCCTCGTCCCAGCGGGAATCACCGGCGGCGCGTGCCGTCAGCGTACCCACGCAGAGCAGCAGAGCGATGAGCAGCGCCCCTTTGCGGAGCTGCCCGTTCGATTTACGGTTGGTTTTCACCTGTCCCTCCAGTTCTGAAATAACGTTGAGTGCTTCGTTGTAGAGTCCCTCGCGCTCGGCCAGTTCGGTATCGGGCGCATAGCGGGCGAATTCGCACGCATCGAGGATATGGATCAGCCGTTCCGACAGCTCGTTCCCGACGCCGCGCTCCGCGAAAGCCTCCGCAATGCGGTCCTTGGAAAGGTCGGCAGCCGGAATCGTCAGTTTGTCAGACACATAACCCAGAACGGCCTTATGCAGCTCTTCATAATATGCGCTGTTCAGGTTGCGCTTGAGATAATCGCCGGCCTGATGCAGGCGCGTACGTGCCATCTTGTTGGCGCGGCGGTTCCGCATACCCACCACGTCGCGGCGACGGGCGGCGGCCGCACGGAAAATCAGCGCGAGCAGCAGCGTCACGACGGCGATGGCGGCAATCAGCAGCCAGTAGAGCAGCGATCCGGCGAAAAAGGCACCCTCTTTCCGCAATCCGGACGCGCCGGTGTGAATAAAACGGATATCCTCGGCCAGGTTGCGGACGCCCTGGCGTGCAATGCCGGGAACGACCACGCCGCCGGATTCAATCTCCTCGCCCTTCTCCACGGAGATGGAGAGCGGTTCGGACGAAAGGGTCTCGTAGAGGCCTTTGGCAATATCGTAGTAGGCGTAGCGGATGGGGTCGATGGTAAAATCGCCGTGGCTGCGCGGAATGAACGGGAATTCGAAGGTCTTGGTACCCGAGGTGCCGTCGGCGGAAATCTTCTCCGTGGTCTTGAGGTCGTATACCTCGAAATCCGGCGGGAAATTGATGCGCGGGGCCTCCAGCATGGAGATATTGCCGCGTCCGGTGATGGTCACCACCAGCGAAGCGGCCTCATGGGCCTTGAGCCCCTGTTTGCTGACCACGGCGTTCATCTTGAAGTCGCCCACTCCGCCGGCAAAGGCCGCAGGAGCGCCCTCGGGCAGCGCTTTGACCTGAATCCGAACGGGATCGGTCTTCAGCCGGCGCCGCACGGTCTGGTAGGAATCGAAGAAACTGTCGAAGAAGGAACGCGGACCGCTGTCGCCCACCACCCGGATCTGGCAGACCATTTCGGCCGGATCGATCGTCACGCTGCCGGTCCGCTGCGGAATCAGCATATAGCGGCGCAGCACGGCGGCGTTGTAGATGGTTCCGCCCACGTTTTCGCGCTCGAACTGCACGTTCTGGGCCGATTCGGTCTCCTTGCTCCAGAAGCCGTTGAAGGTCGGGAAATGGACCTCCTCAAAGCCGGTAACATCGACTCTCGTATAGAGCTTGAGCGTAGCTACGAGCGGCTCGCCCTTGACCACCTGGGTTTTGGAAACGGTGAGACGGAGGAAGATATCGCCCGAGGCGACCTGTGCGGAAGCGCTCCGGTCAGTCGTTGCCGCAGCGGCGTTGCCGGCATCCGGATCGGTCGCGACCTGTGCACGTTTTTCACCGCTTACCACCTCAATCTTGAACTCGCCCGTAGAGCAGCTTTCCTTCCCGATTGTCGCCGTTGCGGCAGGAAGGGTGAAAGTGCCTTCCGAGAGGGCCTGGACTATATAGGTATAGGTTTCCTGGTGCGTAGAGGTGCGTTTCCCGTTAACAATGCTGGTGCTGGACATCGAGCCGGACTGCGGTCCCCACAGGATGGAGATATGCTCCGAGCCGGGCCAGTTGAAATCGGACATCCGGCCGTTGGCGGTAAAGACAATCCGGAAGTTTTCATCCGTCGTCACCACCTTCGGGGCATCCACCGTCAGCGTGTTCTGGGCCATTGCCGCGAGCGCGCTGAAAAGCAACATCCATACGATACACAGTCGTTTCATAGCTCTACCAATTCTTTTCCTTTTGTTTCGATTTGAAGAGGAGGGCTTTCTCCTTCTTCACCTTCTCCTGGGTCTCCTTTTCCTTGTCCTGGATAGCCTGGAGCATCTGGCGCGCATCCTGCTGGCTTATTTGGGGCGGAGGGGTTTGGCCCTGCTGATCCTGCTGATTCTGATTCTGATCCTGGTTCTGGTCTTGATCCTGGTTCTGGTCTTGATTCTGATCTTTGTTCTGATCGTCGTTCTTGTCCTGGTCCTGATCTTTGTTTTGATCCTGGTCCTTATTCTGGTCCTGGTTCTGCTGATCCTGGTTTTGATCCTGGTTCTGGTCTTGATTCTGCTGATTCTGCTGGTTCTGCAGCATCAGTTGCGCATAGGCCAGGTTGGATTTGGTCTCCGTGTCGGCGGGATTGCGGCGCAGGGCGTTCTTATAGGCCTCGATGGCTCCCTGCCAGTTCTGCTGCGCGAGCAGCGAGTTGCCCATGTTGTGATAGACCTGCGCGCCGTAGCGGGAATCCTTTCCCAGCGAATCCGCGACTGCGCCGTAGGCCTTGTCTGCCTCCGTGTAATTCTCCAGACGGTAGTAGGTGTTACCCAGGTTGTAACCGGCTGCATTCGAAAGCGAATCGGCCAGCAAGCCTTTCTTGTAATCGATTTCGGCCGCCTGGTATTTTTCCCGATTGAAGGCGCGGTTGCCCTTGCGGACACTGCTCCGTTCGCTCTGGGCCTCCGCGACGGGGGCGGCGACCAGAATCATCAGCATCCATACGATCATCCGTTTCATTTGCGGTCCTCCTTGAAGAATTTTCGGCGGCTGCGGGTCTCGGGCACCAGGAATTCCAGCACCAGGAAGAACAGGGCGATTCCGAAGAAATACATATACTGTTCGTCGAAGTCCTCGAACACGATGGACTGGAACTCCTCCTTGTCCAGCGTGCGGATGTTGTCGATGATGGGATTCAGGCCGAATTCGCTGTTGCCGGCACGGACATATTCACCGCCGCCTACGCCGGCTATCTGGCGCAGGATGCTCTCGTCCAGCTTACTGACCACGATGTTGCCTTTCTTGTCTTTCATCAGTTCTCCTCCCACCGGGATCGGCTTTCCGGCCGGCGAGCCCACACCGATACAGTAGATGCGGATGCCCTCTTCCGCCAGGCTTTTTGCGGTTTCAATCACATCGCCTTCGTGGTCCTCGCCGTCGGTAATCAGGATGATGGCGCGGCTCTTCTGGCTCTGCGAGCTGAAACTGCGCGCACAGGTTGCGAGCGCATCAGCCAGTGCCGTTCCCTGGACGGGGACGGAACCGGTGTTGATGGTATTGAGGAATATTTTGGCGGAAACGTAGTCGGTGGTAATCGGCAACTGCACAAACGCCTGTCCGGCAAAAACCACGAGGCCGATACGGTCGCCCGCGAGTTTGTCGACCAGCCTTGAAATAGCCAGTTTGGAGCGTTCCAGACGGTTCGGCGAATAATCTTCCGCCAGCATCGAATTGGAAACGTCCAGGGCGATCATCACCTCAACGCCCTTCGTCTCGCGCTCTTTCAGGCGGGCGCCCAGCTGCGGACGGGAGAGGCCGATCGCAAAGAAGAAGAAGGCCACCGCGAAGAAGGAGACCTTGAGCCATCCTTTGGCTACCGAGGCGGTGGGCATCAGCTGTGCCACCAGTTCCGGATTGCCGAAGCGGGCAATCCTGCGGCGACGAAGCCTCAGAGCCACTGCATAGGCCACGAAAAAGAGCGGCACGAGCAGCAACAGCAGCAAAGCGGAAGATTGCGCAAAGTAAATCATAACGGCAACCTCCTTGTAAAGAGTTTCAGGACGAAGGCCAGCAGCAGGGCCACGAGCGCCGCAACGGCGTATTTCATGAAGAGCTCCGTATAGACGGGGAAGCTTTCGACCGTGGTCTTGCTTTTCTCCATCTCGTTGATCTCCCCGTAGATTTCCATCAGCTTGGTGTTGTCGGTGGCGCGGAAATACTTACCGCCGGTCTTGGAGGCAATCTCCTGCAGCAGCGGTTCGTCGATTTCCACGCGGACCTGCTGGAGTTCAACGCCCCAGGGAGTCGGCACCGGATACGGGGCGGTGCCTTTGGCGCCGACGCCGATCGTGTAGACGCGCACGTTGAAGGTGCGGGCAATCTCCGCCGCGGTAACCGGGGAAATCTCACCGCAGTTGTTCACGCCGTCCGTCAGCAGGATCACAACCTTGCTCTTGGCGTCGGAGTCCTTGAGACGGGCCACGGCGGTCGCCAGGCCGTTTCCGATGGCCGTACCGTCTTCAATGAGTCCGGTCTCGATCTCCTTCATCAGATTGATGAGCGTCACGCGGTCGGAAGTCAGCGGGGACTGGGTAAAACTCTCGCCCGCGAAGACCACGATGCCGATCCGGTCGCTCGGACGCGACGCGATGAATTCGATGGCGATATCTTTGGCCGCCCCGATCCGGTCGGGCTTGAAATCCCGGGCCAGCATGGAGGTGGAGACGTCCATGGTCAGGACGATATCGATACCCTCCGTGTCTACCTTCTGTACCTCCTGCGAGGTGCGGGGGCGCGCCAGTGCTATGATAATCAGCGCAATGGCAATTGCAAAGAAAATGAACGGCAGGTGACGGAACCAGGTACGCGGCGCGCTCTTGCGCCCGTCTGCCGCCCACTGGCGGACATCGGATACCGCCATTCGCGGGGAACCGCCGCGCAGTTCACGCCACACATAGAGCGCGATGAGCGGCAGCAGCAGGAATTCCAGCCAGAGGAGATAGGGATACTCAAAGAACATTATTCATCCTCCTGCTTTTTCTCCTGCTCCAAACGCTGCAGGAAGGTGGAATTCACGAACCGGACGGCCGTGGGAACCGTACCCTCATTCTCGGCGTCGGTAGCCGTATGCTTGGCGAACTTCACGTAATCCGCCCGTTCGAAGAGTTCCTTGACCTCCTCGTAGAGACGCGCATCAATCTGCTTGTCCTTGAGGGAATCAAAGATTTCCGCGGTGGTCTGCTCGGGTGCGGGGATTTCGAAGAATGAGGCCATATACTGACGTAGCGTGTCGGTCACCTCCGTGTAGAACTGCTTCTGGCGGTTGTTCTGCCAAAGCTGCTTGCCGCGGATCTTGTCCAGGTCGCGAAGCGCCACCACGTGGGGCGGATCGCTCACCTTGGGACGGCCGAAAAAGTCGCGGTTGTCCTTCCGGTAGCGCAGATAGCGCACCAGCATCACCACCAGGGCGGCGAGAATCAGCATGCCGAGCACCCAGGGCGCCACTTCGCCGAAGGTCAGCGGATAGCGGATCTGTTTCTTGATGTCGAAGGGCCGGAAGGTGGCGGTATCGATGGGCATCGTGGCGACCTCCAGGACGGGGCCGTCAATGATCAGGGTGTCCACACTGCCGTCCGTCCGCTGAATCTGCGCAATGAGCGGCGGCAGGAAATAGCTGCCCGCCTCCCAGGCGGTCAGCGTCATGTGGCACTCGACCTCCAGCTGTTTGCGGCGCTGCTTGAGCGTATCCACGGCGAAGCCGGAAATCGTCTCGAGTCCTTCAGCCACCGGTTCGTCCGGCTTTTCGAAGTAACACTCCTCTCCGTTCTGGAGCCGAAGCGAAGCGCTCCAGCGGACCTGGTCGCCGATCAGGATGGAATCGCGGCTCAGACGACTCTGCAGCTGCTGCTCCGCCTCCTGCGCGAAGGCCTGGCCCACGCCCGCAAGCAACACCCATACTATCAGTATCAATCGTTTCATCTGCTAGGTTCTGCTTTTGAAGAACGAAATCAAATCCTTGACATAATCGCTGTCCGTGGCAATCCGGACCGAATCCACTTTGTGGCGGTGGAGCAGCCGGGTGGTGTTCGCATCCACAGCGGCGCCCCAGTCGGCATAGCTGCGGCGGACGGCCGCCGATGCGGTATCTACCCACAGTTGCCTGCCGGTCTCCGCGTCGCGGACATGGACCAGGCCCACATTGGGCAGTTCCCGTTCGCGCGGGTCGTATACGCCGATTGCGGAAAGGTCGTGCCGGCCCACGGCAATCTTCAGCGCATCTTCGTAGCGCGGATTGCCCTGCGCATCCACATCCATCAGGTCGGAGAGCAGAAAGGCGGTGCAGCGCTTCTTGATGGCGTTCGTCAGGAAGCGGAGCGCCTCGCCCACGTCGGTCCCCTTCTCCTGCGGCTCGAATTCGAGCAATTCGCGGATGATGCGCAGCAGGTGGCTGCGGCCCTTCTTGGGCGGGATGAACTTTTCAACCTTGCTGCTGAAGAAGAGTGCGCCCACCTTGTCGTTGTTGATGGAGGCGGAGAAGGAGAGTACGGCGGCGATTTCGGCCAGAAGCTCGCGCTTCGAGCGGCCGGTCGTACCGAAGAGCCGCGAGCCGCTGACATCCACCAGCAGCATCACGGTCATTTCGCGCTCCTCCTCGAAGACCTTGACGTACGGGGCACGGAGCCGCGCGGTGACGTTCCAGTCCATGTTGCGGACGTCGTCACCGTACTGGTATTCGCGCACCTCGCTGAAGGCCATACCCCTGCCCTTGAACGCCGAATGGTATTCGCCGGCGAAAATCTGGTGGGAAAGGGCCTTCGTCCGGATCTCGATCTTGCGGACCTTCCTGAGCAATTCGTTGCTGTCCATTACGGAACCTCTACGGCATTAAGGATCTCGGAGATAATCTCTTCCGTTGTAACATTCTCGGCTTCAGCCTCGTAGGTCAGACCGATACGGTGACGCAGCACGTCGTAGCAGACGGCGCGGACATCTTCGGGGATCACGTAGCCGCGGCGTTTGATGAACGCGTATGCCTTGGCCGCCAGCGAGAGGGAGATGCTGGCACGCGGCGAACCGCCGTAGGCAATCATATCTTTCAGCTTCCCGAGTCCGTAATCTTCCGGATGGCGGGTGGCGAAGACGATATCGACGATGTATTTCTCAATCTTTTCGTCCATATAGACGTCGCGGACCACTTCGCGGGCGCGGATGATGTCTTCCGGCTTGAGTACCGTGGAGGGCTGCGGGAAATCGTGCAGGTTGTTCATCCGGATGATGAGTTTCTCCTCCTCTTTCTTCGGGTAGGAGACCACCACCTTGAGCATGAAACGGTCTACCTGAGCCTCGGGCAACGGGTAGGTACCCTCCTGCTCGATCGGATTCTGGGTGGCCATCACCAGGAACGG
>DBXZ01000048.1:0-5831 GCA_002309795.1 Bacteroidales bacterium UBA1199 | reverse complement strand
GTCTCGTCGCCGATGGTCACCTGGCGCTCCTGCATGGCTTCGAGCAGCGCGGACTGGACCTTGGCCGGGGAACGGTTGATCTCATCGGCCAGGATGAAGTTGGCGAAGACGGGGCCCTTCTTGATCTGGAACTGTTCGCTCTTCTGGCTGTAGATCATCGTACCGATCAGATCGGCCGGCAAGAGGTCCGGCGTAAATTGGATACGGCTGAATTTGGCATCCATGATGCGCGCAAGCGTGTTGATTGCCAGCGTCTTGGCCAAACCCGGCATGCCCTCCAGGAGAATGTGTCCGTTCGCCAGCAGACCAATCAGCAGGTTCTCCACCAGCGGCTTCTGCCCCACGATCACCTTGTTCATCTCCATGGTGATGACATCGACGAACGCGCTCTCCTTTTCGATACGCTCATTAAGTTCTTTAATGTTTACGCTATCCATATTTTATGTTTAAAATGTTTTGTAAATTTGTCGGTTGTATCCGTGCAAAAATAACACTTTTATGCGATTCTTCATCTCCCTCTCCTACAACGGTTCTCCGTTCTGCGGATGGCAGTCGCAGCCCGGTGAGAAGAGTGTCCAGGGGGAACTGGAACGGGCGCTCTCCATCGCCTTCGGAGAGAGCGTGGAGGTGACCGGAGCCGGTCGGACGGACGCCGGGGTCAACGCGCGCAGCTATATTGCGCACTTCGACCTGACAGGCGGGGAGATCAAAGAGCCGAAACAGGCTGTACGCAAAATAAATGCCATACTGCCCAAAGAAATCTGCGTTTTTGAGATCTTTTCCGTTCCGGAAGGAGCGCACGCCCGCTACGACGCCGTAAGCCGCACCTACCGTTACTATTTGCACACCGCCAAAGACCCTTTTGCACGCTTCTCCTACCTCTATACGTTCGATTTGGACATGGAAGCGATGAACCGTGCGGCGGCCCGTCTGCTGGGCACGCACGATTTCACTTCGCTCGAAAAGACGGGCAGTGACAACGGCACCTCCCTCTGTCAGGTGACCGACGCCCGCTGGGACCGGATCGACGCCACCCACCTGGTTTTCACCGTCACGGCCAACCGCTTCCTCCGCAACATGGTCCGCGCGATGGTCGGCACGCTGCTCGAAGTCGGCCGGGGCAAGCGCGACGAAGCGTGGATCGACGAGGTGCTTGCCGCCCGCGACCGGTGCCGCGCCGGACAGTCCGTACCCGGAGAGGCACTGTTTTTGGAAGAGATCCGGTACCCCTATCCCCTGATAACAATTTAAAATCTATTCAATATGCTTCTTACACTCCTCCAGACCAGCGAAGAACTCTCGTTCTCCATCTTTGCGATGGCCGCCAAGGGCGGCTGGCTGATGATCGTCCTGCTGATCCTCTCCATTATCGCCATCTACATCTTCGGCAGCAAATGGTGGGCTATCCACAAAGCCGGACAGATCGACAAGAACTTCATGAAAGACATCAAGGACTATATCCTCGAAGGCAAGGTCCGTTCCGCACGCGCACTCTGCAAGCGCAACGACTCCCCGATCGCCCGGATGGTGGACAAGGGCATCACCCGGATGGACCAGCCCCTCTCCGAGGTGCAGGCCGCAGTCGAAAACGTCGGCAACCTGGAGGTCGCCCGGCTCGAGAAGGGTCTCCCCATCCTGGCAGCCATCTCCGGCGGCGCCCCGATGATCGGATTCCTGGGCACCGTGATCGGTATGGTGCAAGCCTTCTTCAATATGGCCCAGGCGGGCAGCAACGTGGATATTTCGATCCTTTCGGGCGGTATCTACACCGCGATGATCACCACCGTGGGCGGTCTGATTGTGGGTATTCTGGCCTACTTCGGCTACAACTACCTCACCTCCCGCATCTCCAACCTGGTCTTCAAGATGGAGAATACCACCGTGGAATTCCTCGACACCGCGCTCACCAAGCAGGAACAGACCCCGGAAGCCGAATAAACACGCAGGATTATGGCCATCAAACGTTTGACAAAAGTTGAGGCAGGCATCTCGATGTCCTCCATGACGGACATCGTCTTCCTGCTGCTCATCTTCTTTCTGGTGACCTCCACGCTGGTCAACCCGAACGCCCTGAAGCTGCTGCTCCCCAAGAGCACGGGCCAGGTGTCGGCCAAGGCCACGGTGAGCGTCTCCATCAAGCACTACCCCGAAAAGGGCCCTGACGTGGTCACCTACCACATCAACGGCAACCAGAAGCCGGTTCCCTTCAGCGGAATCGAGCCGGCCGTCCAGGAGTTGCTGGAAGGACAGGAAGACCCCACCTTCTCCATCTACGCCGACGAATCGGTCCCCGTCAAGGAGGTCGTGGCGCTGATGAATATCGCCAAGCGGAACCGCTACAAAGTAATCATGGCGACCTCGCCGGAGTAACCAGGTAGCCGCTCAAACAGGTCCGGAATGAAGCAGACCAACAAGCCCGTCATCTTTGGCGTTACGCTCACCGTGCTCTTCCACGGTGCGCTGGCTCTCTATACGGTCCATTCCGGCCTCAAGTATATCTATCCCCCGCCGGAGGAGAAGGCCATCACCATGGAGTTTCCGCCGGATGAAGAGCTGAAGCCGGTGGAGGTGGGTTCGTCCGAAGAGCTCCGCAGCCCGGAGCCCGAACCGGAACTCCCGGAGAATCCCGTCAAGAAGGCGGAGGCCCCTCTCAAGGTGGAGGAGTCCAAACCGAACGAGTCCGTGGAAGCCACGCCCGGTCCGGAAGGTGATGTAGAAACGCCCGAGGTCGTCAAGCCCAAGGAGATCAACCGGCGCGCCCTCTTCTCCGCCACGGACAACCGCAAGAAAGACACCCTGGCCGCCCAGGTGGCCCGCGAAGCCTCCGACGACCTCACCGACGGCAACAGCCACGGCCTGACTTCCAACGGTCCCACGGACGGCGCGCCCAACGCGCATCTCTACGGCCGCGAGCCGGTGGGCGACCTTCCCCTGCCCGCCTACGACGTGCAGGACCGCGGCCTGATTACCGTCTTTATCTGGGTGAACCGCGACGGCAAGGTGGAGCGCGCGGAGATCGATGCGCAGCATACCAACATCAGCAGCGCCGTTCTGCGCGAGAATACCCGCAAGGCAGCCCTCGCGGCCCGCTTCACGCCGGTCGCAGGCGGCACGGAACTCCAGAAGGGTTCCATCACCTATATCTTCAAACTGAAATAAAACAGCCCTCGAGGGCAGCGAACAGGTCGTCGAGGGTGGAGCAGAAGGTCAGGGGGCTGTGGTCGATGAAGCCGTTCTCCTGCATACGGGCGATCTGCTCGCGGAGCGGTTCGTAGTAGCCGTTCAGGTTCAGGACATAGAGGGGCTTGCCGCCGTTGAAGCCGAGTTTTGAGTTGACGGCATAGCAGAAGAGTTCATCGAGGGTGCCCAAACTGCCCGGGAGGGCAACGCAGCAATCGCTCAGGGTTTCCATCAGGCGCTTGCGCTCCGAGAGATCGGCGGTGTAAAAAACCTCAGTCAAACCTTCGCGCAGCAGGTTCCCCTTTTTGTGCCAGGCATCTTCCTGATAACCGCGAAAGCCGCGCGGGAAGACGCCGTACGCCGTGCCGCTTGCGGAAAGGCAGCCATCTGCCAGGGCCTTCATCGTACCCACATCGGAGCCGCCGTAAACCAGTCTGTAGCCTTCGCGTGCAAGCCGTTCGCCCAGTGCGAAAGCCGTCTCACAGAAGGATGGATCCGAACCCGGATGCGATCCGAGGTAAACGGAGACAGCAGGCTGGTAGGCGTCGCGCTCTGTCTGAGCGATTTGCGTGAGGTTGCGGAGGTCGGTGGGGAAGTCGGTTTGCCAGGGGGTGTAGAGCTGGTGGGCGACTTCGCGGTAGAGGGGTTCGCGGGCAGCCATCAGGGCGCGGAGTTCTTCCGGCGTACGCCCCTTGGAAAGAGGGCGCGGCTCTTCTGAAAGCCACTGAAGCAACTGGGGCTCCGGGGTTTGGAGCCAGACGACACGGCACTTGGTGCGGACCAGCTGGCGGTTTTCCGCCGAGAGCAGCGTGCCGCCGCCCAGCGCCAGAATGGCGTCACGCTCGCGGCCGAGCACGGCAAGAAGCGCTTCCCGCTCGCGTGCGCGGAAAGCGGCTTCGCCTTCTTTTTCAAAGATTTCCGCAGCAGTTTGGCCCGAGCGGCAGGCAATCTCTTCATCCAGATCTACGAAGGGCAGATTCAGCCGCTCGGCGACCGCCCTGCCGAGGGTGGTCTTGCCGCAGGCCATGAATCCGCACAGCGCGAGAATCATTTTAGAAAAGGGTGGGTTCGTAGGGATCGCCCTGCGGGAGCGGTGCCACGACGGGCTCCTTGGGAGCGGGAGCCGGTGCGACAGGCGCCTCAACGACAGGTTCCTCAACGGCCATCTCCGGCTCGTTAACAGGCTCTTCCGATTCCTCCGGGCGCTCCTTCTCGAGCGGCTCGATGAATTCGGCCTTGCTCACGTCCGTGTTGCCCACGCGACGGCCCTTGGCCTTCCAGCCCTTCTTCTCCACGAATTCATCCACGTCGATGGCTTCCGGCGAACGTTTGGACTTGGCCTTGTAGGTGACCTTGATCTGCGGGAATTCGTCGTCGCTCAGGGCAACGAACTTGGAACCGGGTTCCTCGGCGATAAAGCTCACCGGGGTGACCGAATTGTTCAGTTCGAAGCTGAAGCGCTTGACGTAGAAGAGTTTGACGGAACCGTCGTAGTAGAGCGCCGTGAAGACCTTTTCGGGATCGAACTTCTCGATGCGGTCAATCTCGCCCTGGTAGCGGTTGGTCAGGTCATAGGAGGTCAGGTAGTACGAACCGTTCTTGCAGGTGACCAGGATGCGGTCGTCCTGGAGGAATTCGCCCAGGTAGATACCGGAGCCGGATTCGTTGAGCCGGTTGACGTCGGTGTCAAACCAGATATCCTTGCCGCCCAGCGTAGAGACGCCCTTGGTTTTGAGGGTGATGCGCTGGATGGAGTTCTTCTTGGTCACGAGGTTGCCCATCGAGGCGCGGCCCTTGATGGCCAGAGCGGCGAAGTCGAAGTCCTCGGAGAGTTTCTTCAGCTTGGGCTTCGGACGGTAAGCGATCCGCACGGTCTCCGCCTCGCCGTTGGAGTTGGCGGTGAACCAGACCGCATAGGAATCGGCCGTTCCGCGGGTGAAGTCGTACTCCTTGTCGCGGGTGATGCCGGTGATGGAGAAACGCTTCGCGTAGTACGGGCCCTGCCGGCCGTCACGGTAGATCACGTTGTAGACGGTGCGCTCGTCGCGACGGTTGAAGACGGCGGCGTGAATGATGTCGCGCCCCA
Source organism: Bacteroidales bacterium UBA1199 (assembly GCA_002309795.1). The sequence goes on along the minus strand of DBXZ01000048.1, from coordinate 565 downwards.
CGAAGAGTTTATCTTTCACCTTGGTGACCAGATACTTGCCGTTCTTCATGAAGACGATGATCTCGGCAATGTCGGAGCAGTCGCAGATGTATTCCGCATCCTCAATCTTCTTCTGGTCGATACCGATGAAGCCGTCCGCCTTGTTGGCGTAGAGCTTGGCGTTGGCCGCCACGGCTTTCTCCGCCTGGATCTGTTCGAACGGCGTGATTTCGGTGCGGCGCGGGAAGGCGGCGCCGTATTTTTTCTTGATGGCCTGGAAGTAGCGGACCGTAAAGTCCGTCAGGTGCTCGAGGTTGTTGCGGACCTCGTCGATGTTGTATTCGATGCCCTGGATCTTCTCCTCGGCGGCCTTGATGTCGAAACGGGAGATCTTGCGGACCGGCTTGTCCACCAGGCGCAGGATATCGTCGGAAGTTATTTCGCGCTTGAGCAGATTCTGGTACTGGCGCATTCCCGCCTCAACGTCGGCAAGCTGTTCCTCCCAGGTGGATGCGTCGTTCTCCAGGATGCGGTAGACCTTCTTCTCGAAGAAGATCTTCTCCAGCGAAGCCCAGTGCCATTCGGA
>DBXZ01000028.1:4455-6531 GCA_002309795.1 Bacteroidales bacterium UBA1199 | reverse complement strand
AAACTGGCGGTATCGAGCCGGGAGAGGATGTTGAAACTCTCGATGGCGGCCGCATATTTCCCGTCGATCAGCGCCTGCCTTCCCTGGTAGTAGAAGTGGTTCAAATCGTACTGCGCCTGAAGGCGGCAGACCGGGAAGAATAACAGCGCCAGAATTATGACGGCCTTTTTGTTCATAAGTGCAAAATTAGTTAATTTTGCGAATTACCTGTACACAAAATGCGGAAACTCCTTTCCCTGTTCATCCTGCTCTTTCTTGCCGCTCCCCTGTCCGGTCAGCGGCTCAAGCCGTATGAACGGTTGGCGGACACCGTATTGCAAAAACAGGTAATCGCCTATCTCGCCGACGATGCCTGCAAAGGGCGTGCCTCAGGCACCGAGGGGAATGCGGAAGCGGCCCGCTACATCGTGAACCAGTTCCGCAAAGCGGGACTCAACCCGCGCGGCTGGGTCTACACGCAGAGTTTCCGCTACCGCGATTCGATCACCCTGCGCAACATCGTGGGGGTGCTGAACGCCGTCGAACCTTCTGACGAATACATCGTTGTCATGGCGCACTACGACCACCTGGGCGAACTGGGCGGCACCATCTACAACGGCGCGGACGACAACGCGTCCGGCGTGGCGGCGCTCATCTCGCTGGCGCGGATGTTCAAGGCGCTCCAGGGCGACGGGATCGGCCCGCGCAAGAACCTGATTTTCGCGGCCCTCGACGGCAAGGAACAGGAATCGGCGGGCAGCCGCTACCTGGCCGACCACCTGGGGATCCCCCGCCAGAAGGTGACCTGCGTGCTGAATATCGACATCTTCGGCTCCGACCTCGTGCCGGTATGGCGCAACCGCTACTACCTGATCGCCCTGGGCGAAGAGACCCTGCCGTCGCGCTACCAGGGATTCCTGCAGGGCATCTGCACCCGCCCGGGCACCAAGATGGACCTGGACCTGAGCTTCTACGGCAGCCGGGATTTCACCCGGATGATGTACCGCTCCGGCGACCACGCCGTCTTTGCCGAGCGCGGCTACCCCACCCTCTTCCTGACCTCCGGATTCCACGAGCACACCTACAAGGCCACCGATGATCCGAAAATCATCAATCATGCGGTCCTGCAGCGCCGGACAGTCGTCCTGTTCCACTTCATCAACGCCCTCTGCCAGTAATGGAATTCCGACTCCACGCCCCGTACCAGCCGACCGGCGACCAGCCACAGGCCATCGAAGAGATCTGCGCATCCATCCGCGAGGGCAACAAGTGCACGACGCTGATGGGCGTCACGGGCTCCGGCAAGACCTTCACGATGGCCAGCGTGATTGCGCAGCTGCAGCGCCCCACGCTGATCCTGAGCCACAACAAGACGCTCGCCGCCCAGCTCTACAGCGAATTCAAGGCGTTTTTCCCCGAAAACGCGGTGGAATACTACGTCTCCTATTATGATTACTACCAGCCGGAGGCTTACCTCCCGGTAACCGATACCTATATCGAGAAAGACCTGAGCATCAACGACGAACTCGAGAAGCTCCGGCTCAGCGCTGCCGCCGCCCTGCTCTCCGGTCGCAAGGATATCATCGTGGTTTCGTCGGTTTCCTGCCTCTACGGAATCGGCAACCCCGAAGATTTCCACGCGACGACGGTCAACCTCCGCGTGGGCGAACAGATCAGCCGCCAGAAGCTGCTCTATGCCCTGGTCGACGCCCTCTACAGCCGCACCGAAGCCGATTTTTCCCGCGGCAGTTTCCGCGTCAAAGGCGACGTGGTGGACATCTTCCCCGCCTATGGCGACACGGCCAACCGCATCACCTTCTTCGGCGACGAGATCGATTCGATTGAGATGATCGACCCGGTCAGCGGGGCCACGCTGCGCAGCTTCGAAGAGATTTCCATCTATCCGGCCAACAACTTCGTCACCTCCAAGGAACGGAGCCGGGCTGCCATCAGCCAGATTCAGGACGACCTGATGGCACAGTACAACTATTTCCGGGAGATCGGCAAAAACCTGGAAGCCAAACGGTTGATGAGCCGGGTGGAGTACGACCTGGAGATGATCCGCGAGATTGGCTACTGCCCCGGCATCGAGAACTA
>DBXZ01000028.1:4273-4416 GCA_002309795.1 Bacteroidales bacterium UBA1199 | reverse complement strand
GTCCCTTCTGCCTGCTCGACTATTTCGACCCGGGCTACCTGACCTTCATTGACGAGAGCCACGTGACCCTTCCGCAGGTACGGGCCATGTACGGCGGCGACCGGTCGCGCAAGCAGACGCTGATCGAATACGGATTCCGGCTG
>DBXZ01000028.1:224-4180 GCA_002309795.1 Bacteroidales bacterium UBA1199 | reverse complement strand
GTGGAACAGGTCGTGCGCCCCACCGGGCTGCTCGACCCGCCGATCGAAGTGAGGCCCATCAAGAACCAGGTGGACGACCTGCTCGAAGAGATCCAGGTCTGCGCGGACCGCGACGAACGGGTACTGGTCACCACGCTGACCAAGAAGATGGCGGAAGATCTGGAAAACTACCTGACCCGGATGGGGGTCCGCGCCCGCTACATCCACTCCGACGTGGATACGCTGGAACGGGTGGAAATCATCGAAGACTTCAAGGCCGGGCGGTTCGACGTGCTGGTGGGCGTCAACCTGCTCCGCGAAGGACTGGACCTGCCCACCGTTTCACTCGTGGCCATTCTGGACGCCGACAAGGAGGGATTCCTCCGGTCCGGACGTTCCCTCACCCAGACCGCCGGCCGCGCCGCCCGCAACGTGAACGGACGCGTGCTGATGTACGCTGACACGATTACCCGTTCCATGCAGGAGACGATCGACGAAACCGAACGCCGCCGGGCCAAACAGCAGGCCTACAACCAGGAACACGGGATTACCCCGTCCCAGGTCGGATCGGCAACCCGCGCCTCCACCCTCTCCCGCAACTACGAGACGGAACAGGAAGACCGCGCACGCTGCCTGGCTGAAGATCCCGTCATCCGGTCGATGGACCGCGAGGGGATCCGCAAGGCTATGGAGAATGCCCGCGAACGAATGGAAGCGGCCGCAAAAGAGCTCGATTTCCTGCAGGCGGCACGCTACCGTGACGAGATGTTCGCCCTGAAAGAACTGTTGAAGCCATGAAAAAAGAGGAATCCATCCATATTCACGGCGCCCGGGTCAACAATCTGAAAAACATTGACCTGGATATCCCGCGCGGCAAACTGGTGGTCGTGACCGGTGTCTCGGGCAGCGGCAAGAGTTCGCTGGCCTTCGACACGCTTTTCGCGGAAGGACAGCGCCGCTATGCGGAGAGCGTCTCCTCGTTCGCCCGGCAGTTCCTGGGGCGCATGAGCAAGCCCGCGGTCGAACAGATTTCCGGCATTCCGCCGGCTATCGCCATCTCGCAGAAGGTCACCACGCGCAACCCGCGGTCGACGGTGGCCAGCAGCACGGAGATTTACGACTACCTGCGGCTGCTCTTCGCCAAGATCGGACGGACCTATTCCCCGGTTTCCGGACGCGAAGTGCGCTACGATACCGCCGCCGGCGTGGCAGACCATCTCTTCGCGCTTCCCGGTGACGAATACGCCCTGATTCTGGCCGACATCCGCTGGCAGGAAGAGGGACAGGTGGAGAAGCTGCTCTCGCTCAAGGAGAACGGCTTCACCCGGCTGGCCGATTCCGAAGGCCATACCTTCCGGATCGAGGAGGTGCTGCAACAGCACGAGCGCTTTGCGAAGGCCGGCCTTTGGCTGATGGTGGACCGCATCCGAACGGTGCGCAACGACGACAACCTGAGCCGGGCGCTCGACTCCATCCAGACCGCATTCCAGGAGGGTGCAGGCAAGATCCGGGTTGTGGGAGCGGGCAGTTCACGCGACTTTTCCAACCTCTTCGAGGCGGACGGAATCCGGTTCGAAGAGCCCAGCGAGCACCTTTTCAGCTACAACAACCCCATCGGGGCCTGCCCGGTCTGCGGCGGGTTCGGCAAGATAATCGGCGTGGACGAAGCGCTGGTGGTGCCCGATCCTTCACGCAGCGTCTACGACGACGCGATCGCCTGCTGGCGGGGCGAGGTGATGAAGTGGTTCAAGGAGAACATCACCCTCAATGCGGATAAGTACAACTTCCCCATCCACAAACCCTACTGCCAGCTTACGGCGGAGCAGAAAGACCTGCTCTGGAAAGGAACGGAAGACGAAGAGATCGTAGGCATAGACCGCTTCTTCAAATGGGTGGAAAGTCAGCGCTACAAGATTCAGTACCGATATATGCTGGCCCGTTATTCGGGCAAAACCACCTGCCGCGCCTGCGGCGGAAGCCGGCTGCGCAAAGAGGCGCTCTACGTCCGGATCGGCGGCGTGGGCGAAACGGGCGAAGGGGGCCGGAACATCCACGAACTGATGACGATGCCGATCGGGGAACTCGCGCTCTGGCTCCGGGAACTGGAAACGCGGCTCGACGACCACGACCGGGCGCTTGCCGAACGGCCGCTGCGCGAACTCCGCCAGCGTTTGGACTACATCAACGCGGTCGGTCTCGGCTACCTGACCCTCAACCGGGCCTCGAACACCCTGAGCGGCGGTGAAAGCCAGCGCATCAGCCTGGTCAGTTCGCTGGGCAACAACCTGGTGGGATCGATGTACATCCTGGACGAACCCAGTATCGGACTCCACTCGCGCGACACCGCCCGGCTGATCGAGGTGCTGAAGAACCTGCGCGATCTGGGCAACACGGTGATCGTGGTGGAACACGACGAACAGATCATGCGCGCCGCGGACCAGATTATCGATATCGGTCCGGGAGCCGGCACGGGCGGCGGCGAAATCGTCTTCCAGGGAACGGTGGCCCAGGGCGAAGAATTGCCCGCCGGACGCTCGCTCACCATGGATTATCTCTCCGGACGCAGACAGCTCACGTCCAGCGCCCAGGCGCGACCGTGGAAGTACGCCGTGGAGGTGGTGGGCGCCATGGAGAACAACCTCAAAGACATCAACGTCCGCTTCCCGCTGCGCTGCATCACCGCGGTGACGGGCGTTAGCGGCAGCGGCAAGAGTTCGCTGGTGGGCGATATCCTCTACCCCGCCCTGCAGCGCCATTTTGAAGAGGCGGGCGACAAACCGGGCATCCACCGCGAGTTGCGCGGCGACCTGGACCGGCTCACCTCGGTGGAATATGTAGACCAGAACCCGATCGGCAAGAGTTCCCGCTCGAATCCCGCCACCTACCTGAAGATCTTCGACGACATCCGGAAGCTCTACGCCGATCAGCCCTACGCCCGGATGAACGGTTACGGCCCGGGACACTTCTCCTTCAATTCCGACGGCGGACGCTGTCCGGACTGCCAGGGCGAAGGCATCATCAAGATCGAGATGCAGTTCATGGCCGACGTCTCGATGGTCTGCGACACCTGCGGCGGAAAACGGTTCCAGCCGGATATCCTGGAGGTGAAGTACCAGGGCAAGGACATCAACGATATCCTGCAGATGACGGTCGCGGAGGCGGTTTCGTTCTTCGGGGCCGACAAGGAGAACGCCCTTGCGCGAAAAATCGTGGCCAAGCTGCAGCCGCTGGTGGACGTGGGTCTCTCCTACGTCTCGCTGGGCCAGAGCAGCAGTTCGCTCAGCGGCGGCGAGAGCCAGCGCATCAAGCTGGCCTCCTTCCTGGGCCGCGACTTCAATCCGGGCGAATCCATTCTCTTTATCTTCGACGAACCCACCACCGGCCTGCACTGGGTGGATGTGGAGAAACTGCTCAAGACCTTCAACGCCCTGGTGGCCAAGGGGCACAGCATTCTGGTCGTGGAGCACAACCTGGACGTGATCCGCGCTTCGGACTGGGTGATTGAACTGGGGCCGGACGCCGGCGAACGCGGCGGCGAAGTAATCTTTGAAGGAACGCCGCAGGAATTGGCCACCCGGAAGGATTTACCCACCGGAAGCGTACTCTAAACGTTTAGTGACGGTGCGAGGGGCCGGTCAGGAAGATTGACTCGGCGCAGGTTCCATCCCAATTGAAATCGGTCTGCAAGTGACCGCCGGGCACATCCACGTCGTAGTGGAAGGCACCGCTCCGGCCCGACTCTATGGCAGCGGCGATGGCGGTGGCCACGATCCCCGTGCCGCAGGCGCGGGTCTCCGCCTCCACCCCTTTTTCATAGGTACGCACGGCCAGCGTTCCGTCGGGACGCAAAACCGCGAAATCCACATTCACGCCTTCGGGCGCAAACGCGGCGTGGTAGCGAAGCGGGACACCGGACGCATTGATATCCAGCGCATTCAATTCCTCCTCGGAAGAGAGGAACGTCACAAAGTGGCGGC
>DBXZ01000028.1:0-183 GCA_002309795.1 Bacteroidales bacterium UBA1199 | reverse complement strand
CGGCGGCAGTTGCGGACCGGCATCAGCGAGAGCCGGACCCGCTTGTCGGAAGCGGCGTCGTCCAGGATTTCCGCCTCGTGGATTCCGTCCGGCGCATCAAAGCGGTAGCGTCCGTCAGCGGCCTGGGCCGGAATGCCCAGATCGCGGGCGAAAGCCGCGATGCAGCGTCCGCCGTTGCCGCAC
>DBXZ01000019.1:585-3715 GCA_002309795.1 Bacteroidales bacterium UBA1199 | reverse complement strand
ATCCTGGGTTTTTTGTCCATGGTGTTTAACGATTCAAAAAAATGTTTACCTTTGTGCCGGGGTAAGTCTTATACGACCAGCTCCCACTGAACTCCCCCAGGGCTTGACCGCAGCAAGGGTAGGTGGTTGTAGCGGTGCGATATAATCAGCTTACCCTTTTTTTGTGCCCTTTCTAGATGTCCGTGAACACGAAGGGCAGCAGGCCGGAGATGTTCTCGAAGACCTGGATCTTCTTCTTGCTTCCGACCAATACCTTGATGGGCTTTCCGAATTTGGTCTCGTACTGGGCCATCACCTGCCGGCAGGCGCCGCAGGGATAGCTGGGCGCGGGCTGCAGGTCCCCGTTCTGGGCGGCGACGAGCGCCAGCGCGTCGAACGATTCCTCCGGATAGCGGGCAGCCGCCGAGAACATGGCCACCCGTTCGGCGCAGAGGCCGGAGGGGAAGGCGGCGTTCTCCTGGTTGGCCCCCTTGACCACGATGCCGTTGCGCAGCCGGACGGCGGCGCCCACGTTGAAATGGGAATAGGGGGCATAGGAGCCTTTGAGGGCGTCTATGGCGGCCTGCATCAGCTCTTTATATTTCGGCTCGAGTTCATCGATCGAACCGTATTCGGTGTAGTCGATGGTCAGGGTCTTTTTATCCATTTTACAAGCTCTGTATAATTTCCGCTAAAATACTACTTTTTTTTGGTTGGTAAACCAAAACTACCTATTATTGCACCCGATTAAAGTGATCGATATGTCAGAAAATACGCCCATCAAACGCGCCGTCATCAGCTACGACAATATGTCGCAGGAGCTGATGGACGCCTTCCGGGAGAAATATCCGAAGGGTTACGCGGATTATTTCAGCGATATCATCAAAGTGGAAAAACCCAACGGCGACTTCTTCCACGCCGTCTCCCTGGAGGTTCCGGGTGCCATCTACCTGGTCAAGATCAAAGTCAAGGTAGACGATATCGAAGACGTTCAGGACGACCTCTTCAAAGACGAAGACAACGACAGCGGTAATTCCGGCGACGAAGAAGACACCGGCTTCCCCGCAGTTTCCGATGAGGATATCGCAGCCGCCGGCAGCTCGGACGGCGACGATGAGGCTGAAGAATAGCCGGAAACCACAGTTTTATGCGCAACTTCTTCCAGAGACTGATTGACAGATTCAAAGCCCTGCCGGAAAAGACCATCCTGATGACGCTGGCCCTCGTCGTCGGATTGTTCAGCGGGACGGCGGCCGTCATACTCAAGAAGTTGATCGATCTGATCCGCGGCGGCCTGACCGCTTGGTTCGACGCCCCTGCCTATAATTACCTCTACCTGGTCTACCCGGGTATCGGTATGCTCCTCTCCTTCCTGTTTGTCAAGTACATCGTGAAGGAGGACATCAGCCACGGCGTGACCCGCGTGCTGAAGGCCGTCTCCAAGGAGAAATCCAATATTTCCGCGCGGCACACCTGGTCGTCCATCATCTCCAGCTCCGTGACCATCGGATTCGGCGGCAGCGTGGGTGCCGAGGCGCCGATCGTCTATTCCGGCGCGGCCCTGGGTTCGAGCATCGCCAGGCTCTTCCATCTGCCCTATAAAGATGTGACCATCCTGCTCGGCTGCGGTGCGGCCGGTGCGGTGGCTGGCATCTTCAAGGCGCCGCTGGCCGGCGTGCTCTTTACGCTGGAGGTGCTGCTCTTCAATATCTCCATGACCTCCATCCTACCGCTGCTGGTCTCTTCGGTGACCTCCACGGTGATCTCCTATCTCTTCCTGGGCAACGCGGTGACTTTCACCAGTTCGCTGGAGGAGTTCTCGATGGGCAACCTGCCGTACTATCTGCTGCTGGGCATCTTCTGCGGGGCCATGTCCATCTACTTTATCCGCACCTCCCTCTGGACGGAAGACAAGATGCGCGCGGTCCGCAAACCGGGCGTACGCTGGCTGATCGGTGCGGTCTCGATGGGTCTGCTGGTCTTCCTCTTCCCGCCGCTCTACGGTGAGGGGTACGATTCGCTGGACCTGATGCTCTCCAATGCGCCCAGCCGGATCATGGGCGGCCTGCTCACCAACCCGCTGCTCGAGAGCAAGTGGGCCATCCTGATCTTCTTCGCCGCCATCCTTTTCCTGAAGGTGTTCGCCACGGCCATGACCAATGCCGGCGGCGGTGTGGGCGGAACCTTCGGTCCTACCCTCTTCACGGGCGCCGTGGCCGGATTCGTGCTGGCGCGCCTGATCAACCTGACCGGCATCCACGCCATCCCGGAGGCCAACTTTGTGCTGGTGGGAATGGCGGGCATGATGGCCGGCGTGATGCAGGCTCCGCTGACCGCCATCTTCCTGATTGCCGAGATCACCGGCGGCTACAACCTCCTGATTCCGCTGATTCTCTGCGCGTCGGTCTCCTTCGCCACCATCCGCTACGTGGAGCAGTACTCCATCTATACCAAGCGGATCGCCAAGCAGGGCGAGCTGCTGACGCACGACAGCGACAAGGCGGTGCTCACGCTGCTCAAGCTTTCCGACTTCATTGAAACCGACTTCGCGCCGCTGATCGGCGACCGTTCGCTGGGCGACCTCGTCAAGGCCATCTCCACCTCCGAACGGAATATCTTCCCGGTGATGGACGACCAGCGCCACTTCCTGGGCATCATCTTCCTGAACGATGTCCGCGAGGTGATGTTCGATACCTCCAAGTACTACACGCACACGATCTCCGAATACCTCAAGAGCGCTCCCGCCACCGTCAACGTCAACGAAAAGATGGAGTCGGTGATGAACAAGTTCGAGATTACCGGGGCCTGGAACCTGCCGGTTGTGGACGACGAGGGGTGCTACGTGGGCTTTGTTTCCAAGTCCAAGATCTTCTCTTCGTATCGCGCACAACTGCAGGCGGTTTCCCATGAATAAGCTGTACGTTTCCTTTATTGCCGGGAAGATGCAAATCGCCTCCTGGCAGGTCGAAAACTGTATTGCCCTTTTCGACGAGGGCGCCACGATCCCCTTTATCAGCCGCTACCGCAAGGAGCGCACCGGCGCGCTGGACGAAACCCAGGTGGCCGAAGTGCGGCACTGGTATTCGCTCTTTCTGGAGCTGGAGAAGCGCAAGGCGGCCGTGCTCGCGAGCATCGAGGAACAGGGCAAACT
>DBXZ01000019.1:243-505 GCA_002309795.1 Bacteroidales bacterium UBA1199 | reverse complement strand
GGGAGCCGCTGGCGGAGGCCATTGCCCGCATGCAGGCCGACGATCCGCAGACGATTGCCCGCAACTTCGTGAAGGGCGAAGTGGAAGACGTCGAAGCGGCCCTTGCCGGCGCGCGCGACATCCTGGCGGAAGATATCGCCGAAACCAGCCGCATCCGCGCGGACCTGCGCGACCTCTACCTGCGCTGGGGAACGATCGTCAGCCGGCCGGCCCGCGGCAAGGAAGACGATGAAAAGGCGGACAAATACCGCACCTGGTTCGA
>DBXZ01000019.1:0-210 GCA_002309795.1 Bacteroidales bacterium UBA1199 | reverse complement strand
CCTGCTGGCCATCCTGCGCGGCGTGAACGAAGAGCTGCTCTCGGCCCGCATCGAGGTCAACCCCGACCATGCCGTGGAACGCATCGAGCGCACGGTATTCGCCGGCAAACGGCGTCCTTCGCCCGCCTGCCGCACCCAGCTGAACCTGGCCATCGCCGATTCCTACAAGCGCCTGCTGCACCCCTCCATCGAGAACGAGGCGCTGGGCAT
>DBXZ01000036.1:5472-5601 GCA_002309795.1 Bacteroidales bacterium UBA1199 | reverse complement strand
GCCGGCGGTATCCACGATCACCACGTTGCAACCTTGCGTGCGCGCGTGCGAAATGGCGTTCTTCGCGATCCGGACCGGATCCTGCACCCCCTCTTCCGTGTAAACGGGCACGCCGATCTGGCTGCCCAG
>DBXZ01000036.1:3024-5293 GCA_002309795.1 Bacteroidales bacterium UBA1199 | reverse complement strand
TGGACGATCTTGACCATCATCTGCTCCGGACGCACGGCCTTGAGCACGTTCTGTCCGAGTGCTTCCTGCTTTACTCCGTCACAAAAATTCTTGGCTACTTTATAGCTGACATCGGCGTCCAGGAGTGCCTTGCGCACATCCTTGAGCGTCTCCGAGACGTTGACTTCGGTTATTCTTCCCTGCCCCTTGATGAGTTTAAACGAACTCTCGAGGCGGTCCATCAAGTTTTCAAACATAATCCCGTCAAAGTGTAGATTGCAAATTTAATAAATAAATTTGACGTCAACCTACTTTTTCTTCACCGAAATAGGCCAGGAGGGTTTCGACCCGGCGGTCGTCAGGCTCGTGGAGGAGATTGATCATGGCCTCCGTGCGGGAGGAAAGGCGCTGCTGCGCAGCGTCGTAATCGGCCTGCGGCAGGCGGAGATTGCCGGGGACGAGACGCTCGTAGGTGAAGTGGATCAGCGGCGAACGGAAGTATGGGACGTAGGCGATTATCCCTTTGGAAGCCAGGGCTTTAAGTTTGGTTTTGACGACGTCTACGGCATAGTGTCCGTGGCGGGCGATCCGCTCTTCGTCGATGGGCACGTAGCCGGAGAAGATGCCCGTATACATCCGCATCAGCACCTTCAGGAAAGTGTCCGCGTCGCGGTCCTGTAACTGGAAGCGGTAGAGTTCGTCGCGCGACACCAGGAAGGAGAGTCGCGAGGGCACTTCCAATTCTTCGGTCACCGTCCAGTAGCCGGCCGTTTCGATGTATTTGACGGCGTACCAGGCCGTGGCGGCATGCAGGCCGAAGTGGCGTGCAAAGTCCTCCACGTTGAATTTGCGGGTCTGCCCCGCCCCGTCTTCGTAGGCAATCTGCAGGTAATTGAACACCTTGCTGTAGATATCCTTGATATAGTCCAGCGGCGGCAGGCTCACGCGCACGATCTGGCGCAGCCGCGTCACGTCCGATTCGTTCCAGAGCAGCACCGCCCAGGCGGGTTTTCCGTCGCGTCCGGCACGGCCCGCCTCCTGAAAGTAGGCCTCGATGCTTTCGGGCACGTCGTAGTGGCAGACGAACCGCACGTCAGGCTTGTCGATTCCCATACCGAATGCGTTGGTGGACACGATGATACGCGTCTCCCCGCGCTTCCAGCGATCCTGGATGGCACCGCGGTGTTCGCGCTCCAGTCCGGCATGGTACGATTCCGCCGAAACCTGCTGGCTGCGCAGGAAGGCGGCAATCTCTTCCGCGGTCTTGCGGCGGCCCACATAGACAATCCCGCTCCCCTCCACTTTCGCGCTGATTTTCAGCAGCATGCCCAACTTGTTTTCCACCTGTCGGAAGAGGTATTCCAGGTTGGGCCGCACGAAGGAGGCGCGGATCAGGTTGGGCTGCTTGAAGCCCAGTTTTTCCTGGATGTCCGCCGCCACCGCGGGGGTAGCCGTCGCGGTCAGCGCAATGACCGGAATGTCGCGTCCTATCCGCTCGCGCAGCTCCGCAATCCGCAGGTAATCAGGCCGGAAGTCGTAGCCCCACTGCGAGATGCAGTGCGCCTCGTCCACCACCAGGAAACTGACCGCCATCTTCTGGACGCGCGTCTGGAAAACCGGGGTGTTGAGCCGCTCGGGCGAGACATAGAGGAACTTGTAATCGCCATAGACGGCGTTGTCGAGCGCCACGTCAATCTCCCGGGCACTCATGCCCGAATAGACGGCAAGCGCCTTGATGCCCCGCCGGGCGAGGTTCTGCACCTGGTCTTTCATCAGGGCAATCAGCGGCGAGACCACGATCGCGATCCCCTCCCGCATCAGCGCAGGCACCTGGAAACAGACGCTCTTGCCGCCACCGGTAGGCAGAATAGCCAGCACATCCCGGCCCTCCAGCGCGGCGGAGATGATCTCCTCCTGCCTGGGCCGGAACGTGTCGTAACCCCAGTATTGTTTGAGCGTTGCGAGCATACTATGAAGCCCGGACCTGCCGGGCAGATCGTTACAACTTGGGACCGGCCTTCACGAGCGCAGCGCCGGCGGCGTTGCCCGTGAACTTGCCGAAGTTCTTGATGAACCGCTGCGCGAGATCATCGGCCTTGGCCTGCCACTCGGCAGGGTTGGCGTAGGTGTCGCGCGGATCCAGGATGGCGGGATCCACACCCGGCAGGGCGGTCGGAACTTCGAAGTCGAAGACCGGAATCTTCTTGGTCGGCGCCTTGGTGATGCTGCCGTCCAGGATGGCGTCGATAATGCCGCGCGTGTCTTTGATGGAGATGCGCTTGCCGGTGCC
>DBXZ01000036.1:0-2928 GCA_002309795.1 Bacteroidales bacterium UBA1199 | reverse complement strand
AGGCGCTGAAGGTGGGCGTAGGCTCCACGATTCCGCGCTCGGTACCGGCCAGCTTGGCCGTGAAACCGCTCAGGAAGTAGTACTTACACTGTTCAGGCGTGAGGATGCTCACCGGCGGAAGCACGCCGAACGCATCGGCGCTCAGGAAGATCACCTGCTTGGCGGCAGGGCCCTGCGAGAGCGGGCGGACGATCTTCTCGATATGGTAGATCGGGTAGCTGACGCGGGTATTTTCGGTGACGCTCTTGTCGGCGAAATCGATCTTGCCGTCGGCGTCCACGGTCACGTTCTCCAGCAGCGCATCGCGGCGGATGGCGTTGTAGATGTCCGGTTCGCTCTCCTTGTCGAGGTTGATCACCTTGGCGTAGCAGCCGCCCTCCAGGTTGAAGACGCCTTCGTCGTCCCAGCCGTGCTCGTCGTCGCCGATCAGCAGGCGTTTGGGGTCGGTGCTCAGCGTGGTCTTGCCTGTGCCGGAGAGACCGAAGAAAATGGCCGTATTTTGGCCGTTCATATCGGTGTTGGCCGAGCAGTGCATCGACGCAATTCCCTGAAGCGGAAGGAAATAGTTCATCATGGAGAAGAGGCCCTTCTTCATCTCGCCGCCGTACCAGGTGTTCAGGATGACCTGCTCCTTGCTGGTGACGTTGAAGGCCACGGCGGTGTCGGAACGGAGGCCCAGTTCCTTGTAGTTGTCAACCTTGGCCTTGGAGGCGCAGTAGACCGTAAAATCGGGCGCCTGGTCCAGTTCTGCCTGCGAGGTCGGACGGATGAACATGTTGGTCACGAAGTGTGCCTGCCAGGCCACTTCCATGATGAAGCGGACCTTCATGCGGGTGTCTTTGTGAGTGCCGCAGAAGCCGTCCACTACAAAAAGGCGCTTGCCGCTGAGCTGGTTGAGCGCCAGCTTCTTGAGTTCGGCCCATACCTTCTCTGAAATCTCGTGGTTGTCGTTGGGATAGTCCGGGGTGTTCCACCAGACGGTGTCTTTGGACCTGGCGTCCATCACGATGTATTTGTCTTTGGGCGAACGGCCGGTGTAGACGCCGGTCATCACGTTGATGGCGCCCAGTTCGGTCAGCTGGCCCTTGTCGAAGCCTTCCAGGCCGGGGCGGGTTTCTTCTTTATAGAGTGTCTCAAAATCAGGATTGTAGATAATTTCTTTTACATCCTTGATGCCTTTCAATTCGAGTTTAGCCATATTCAGTCGTGTTATTTGCTACAAATGTACAAAAAAAAAGCGCTCCGCAAACGCGAAGCGCCTTTTGTCTTTTGCGGGTCCGCTGCTAAAGCAGATGCATCGTAGCGGTCAGGCCGGCCATCACGATCGAAACCATCGACATCAGCTTGATGAGGATNNATGTTCAGCGAAGGACCGGAGGTGTCCTTGAACGGGTCGCCCACGGTGTCGCCAACGACCGTAGCATGGTGGCATTCAGAGCCCTTGCCGCCGAAGTTACCTTCCTCGACGAACTTCTTGGCGTTGTCCCATGCACCACCCGAGTTGGACATGAAGACGGCCAGCACGAAGCCGGCGCCCAGGCCGCCGAAGAGGACGCCCACCACACCGGCAACGCCCAGAATCACGCCCACGAGGACGGGAACTGCGATTGCCACGAGTGCGGGAACGACCATCTCACGCTGTGCGCCCTTGGTGGAGATTTCCACGCAACGGCTGTAATCCGGCGTGCCTTCGCGCGTCAGGATGCCCTTGATCTCGCGGAACTGGCGACGGACCTCGATCACCATCTTCTGTGCGGCGCGGCCCACTGCATTCATGGTCATACCGCAGAAGAGGAACGCCATCATGGCGCCGATGAAGATACCGGCCAGCAGGGCGGGATTCATGATGCTCACGTTGTAGTGGTTCAGAATGTCGAGGATGCTTGCGCCGGCCGCATCGACCTGTCCGGCCACGCCGTCGACCATCTCGCCCACGCGGTGGAGCGCGATCTTGATCTCTTCAATATAGGAAGCGATCAGCGCCAGTGCGGTGAGGGCTGCAGAACCAATCGCGAAGCCCTTGCCGGTTGCGGCGGTGGTATTGCCCAGCGCGTCCAGCACGTCGGTGCGTTCGCGAACCTGCGGCTCCAGACCGGACATCTCGGCGTTGCCGCCGGCATTGTCTGCGATCGGGCCGTAAGCGTCGGTCGCCAGGGTGATGCCCAGCGTGCTCAGCATACCCACAGCGGCGATAGCCACGCCATAGAGACCCATCGAAAGGTTCTGTGCGGTGACCATGTTGTGCACGTCGAATCCGATTGCGCAGAGGTAAGCCAGGATGATGGCGCAGGCAATCGTAATGACCGGAATGGCGGTCGAGATCATACCCAGGCCGATACCGCCAATGATGACGGTTGCCGGACCGGTCTCCGAAGCGCCGGCCAGCTTCTGGGTAGGCCTGTAGGAGTGCGAGGTGTAGTATTCCGTGGACTTGCCGATCACCACGCCGGCAGCCAGGCCGGAGACGACGGAGAGCGAGAAGTGCCACCAGTTGTTGTCGTTGGTACCGAATACCAGCGCCAGGATGCCGAAGGTTGCCACGCCGCTGAGGATGGCTGCCAGGTTGGTGCCCTTGCTCATGGATTTGAGCAGCTGGCCCATGCCTGCGCCCTCTTTGGTACGGACGGTGAAGATGCCGAGAATCGAGAGCACCACGCCCACTGCAGCAATCAGCATCGGGGCCAGGATAGCCCTGGTCTGCATCCCGACGCCGTCGGTAAAGAAGGCGGAAGCGCCGAGCGCCATCGTGGAGAGGATCGAACCGCAGTAGGACTCGTAGAGGTCTGCGCCCATGCCGGCCACGTCGCCTACGTTGTCGCCCACATTGTCGGCAATGGTTGCCGGGTTGCGGGGATCGTCTTCCGGAAGGTCAGCCTCCACCTTGCCCACGAGGTCAGCACCCACGTCGGCAGCCTTGGTGTAGATACC
>DBXZ01000056.1:29672-29828 GCA_002309795.1 Bacteroidales bacterium UBA1199 | reverse complement strand
CGGCATTATCTGGAAGTACGTGGCGGAATCCATCGCGTTTACCGCAGTATGCTTTGCGGCCGGTCTATTGCTCGCGGAAGCCTTCTGCCCAGCTATGAATGCGCTTTTGAACAATCCGGATATCCCGATTAGAGTCATCTGGTCTCCGGGCTATGT
>DBXZ01000056.1:19535-29598 GCA_002309795.1 Bacteroidales bacterium UBA1199 | reverse complement strand
CCGTGGACGTGATGAAAGGCGGATACAGGCGCAAGAGCAAGATGGTCTTCAGCAAGGTTTTCATCGTTTTGCAAAACGCCCTGGCGGTCATCTTGATTGCGCTCGCCATCACGATGGAGGCGCAGATGCGCAAGACACAGGAGCGACCGATGAACTGCAATATTGAGAACATCTTCTTCCTCAAAGATTTTTCCGGTGAGGACAATGCTCCTTTGAAAGATGCCCTTGAGGCGCTCCCTTGCGTAAGACGAATCGGAAGGAGTTCGGGCGTTCCCGGCAGTATCAATATGGGCCAGTACAGCACTACCCGGGATGGTCAGGATATCCTCTATAAACTGATCAGGCTGGACAGCACCGCTTTTTCAATGTTCAGATTTGAGATTCTGGAGGACTTTCATGCGCCACAGTTCAACAGCGTATGGTTCTCGGACAAGAGTTATGCCGCTACCGGTTTCGATACGGACTATCACGACATCAGTGGCACGCTGAGCCGCCGGACGAAAGGATGCGAACAAGTTGCCGGCGTTTTCAAATCTTTCCCGACGAACAATGCCAATATTGGGGAAGAAGACTATGCCATCGTTTCGCTGATGCGTTCCGAGGACATTCCTTTCGCTGGTTGGGTCATAGAAACCACACCGGACAGGAAAGAGGCGAAAGCGCAGATCATGGAAACTTACGAAAACTACATAAAGGGCAAGCAGATTTACGGTAGCCTGGCCTTCTGGATTGACGAGAATATTGCAGAGGATTGGAAGCCTGCCCGCAACAATATGAGACTGGTGGAGATATTCATGCTCCTGTCCATTATCATCGCCCTGCTGGGGCTGGTGGCCATGAGCACGTATTATGCCGATGAGAAATCCCGCGACATCGCCGTCCGGAAGGTCTTCGGCGGCACGGTTGACTCCGAAGCCAGGAGAACAATCCGGGACTACATGGTGCTCGTTGGCATCGCCTGTATTATCGGCATCCCGATAGCCGTATATGCGGCCCAGGAATACCTGAAAGACTATATTTACCGGTTGGAAGGCTATTGGTGGATCTTTGTGGCGGCTGTGCTCCTTTCCGGAGCCATTGCCTTTGCCTCCGTTATCTGGCAGGTGCTCAAGGCCGCGAGGACGAATCCGGCGGTAGAGTTAAAGAAGGAGTAGATTATGATACTAAAGAATCTCAAAAGCCTGATACGTCGATATCCCGCGGCGGTGATACTGAACTTCACGGGCCTGGTGGCCGCCTACTTTGTGGCCCATAAGTGGCTGGAGCAGTTTGCTGAGAAGGTATCCCTGAGTCCGCTGTATTTCATCGGTGGGGCGCTGCTGGTACTGCTTATTGTCCTTGGCGTAGTGGTACTGAACTGCCTCCGCATTGCCCGCGCCAATCCAGTGGAATCGTTAAAGAACGAATAGTATGAAGAGTTATCTAAAATTCCTATCCCGCAATAAACTCTACACCGTCATCGAGGCGGTGGGACTGGCCGTGAGCCTGGCGTTCGTGATCCTGATTGGCAGCTATGTGGTGCAGCAGTATGAGGTGGCGCATGAGTCTCCAGACTGGAAGCGGACATTTGTTCTGGGAAGTGATGAGTTCCTGGGCTTGACCTATTGGGACAAAGAGGAACTGGAGATGAATATCCCGGAGGTCGAGGCAGCAAGCCGCGTGGCCTTGCTGTGGCAGCCGCTCATCCGTGAGGGCGATGATTTGCTCCAGTGCTCTGGAATGGAGACTGATGCCGACTTCTTCAAGGTATTCCCGGAATACCATCTTGTAGAAGGCAGTGAGGAAGATTTTGTGGGCAAGGATGATGTCCTCATCAGTGAATCACTGGCCAGGAAACTATCCATAGATGGAGGAAGACTTATTGGGCGTACTATCAAAGTGGATGAATCGGACCGTACCATTAAAGGAATCTTTGCCGATTTTGACGGGACCTTCTTTATGCCCTACGACATCATTACGCACATTTCGGGGACCTGGGCTGCAGCGCAGGAGCGGAACTTTGGCAGCATCGGTAACTACACGACCTGGTTCCGCGCACGAGAAGATGCGAATCCCGACGATGTGAGGGGCAAAGTGAAAGCGCTGCTGCACAAGAACTACGACGCTATCTGGAGTGGGGAAGAGGTGGATTCCTGGAAAGCTTACCGAATGGATGAGGCTTTCTTTGCGACAGGAAACAGCAACGGGCTTACCCGTCAGGGTAACGCCCAGATGCTCAGGCTCCTGACTGTGGTTGTGCTTCTCCTGCTCCTGTCGGCCATTTTCAACTATGTAAACCTGAGCCTGGCTTTGACGGGAAAGCGTTCCAAAGAAATGGCCACCCGGCGCCTGCTTGGAGCCGATAAAACGGGCATCCTCTGGAAATACATCGGAGAATCCGTGGCGTTCACCGCCGTCTGCTTTGCCGCGGCACTGCTACTAGCCGACTTTCTGGTCCCGATGATGAACAGCCTCGTTTCCACCAGTGATCCAGACGAGGTGATGCTGGGCATCGGCGATACCAGCGTGAGGCTATCCTTTATGATAACACCCGGGTATATCCTGGCATACATCGCCAGCATCCTGTTCTTGGGCACCCTCTGTGGACTTCTTCCGGCCATCGTAGCCTCGCGTTACGAACCCATCGATGTGATCAAAGGGACGCTTCGGCGCCGCAGCAAAATGGTACTGAGCAAGGTGTTCATTGTGGTGCAGAACGTCTTGTCGGTATTCCTGATTGCCTTGGCGCTGGTGATGGAAGTGCAGATGCGGCATATGCTCACCCGGCCGATGCACTCCGCAACAGAGAATCTCTATTACATTGAGTACTCTGCCCGCGACTACGATATGATGAAACTCTTCAAGGACAAGGTGGAACAGTTGCCCTTTGTGACAAAAGCTGGTGTGGGGCGCGGTATTCCTGGACTCATCAATATGACCATGGGAATCAAAGTGGATGAGGAGCATCGCGTCGATATGCCCGTCATCGTCTGTGATTCCACCTATTTCAAACTGCTAGGGCTTGAGGTGGAGGAGGATTTCGGCCATCCGCTGACGCATTCGCTTTGGATGAGCCGCAGTGCTTTCAACGCGGCAGCGGTATCGGATACATCTACTGTATTCCCCAGAAGAATCAACATGAACGGCGCCCAGCCGGAGTTCATTGGTGGCGTGGTGACGGATTATCCAACCCGGCCGGCTTCGGAGAGTCGTCAGAACCCCAATGGTGGAGTCATCGTTACCCGGGCAGAAGAACTCCGCTATTCCAACTGTATGTTGATTGGCACCACGGGAGAGGACGAGTCATACGACAAAGCCATCCGGCAGGCTTACAGGGAGTATCGTCTGGAAACTGCCGGAGTGGAAGAGCCAGCCTGGCGGTATGGCTTTGTAAGTGACATTAACAAGAAAATGCTCGCCCCGGTCAAGAGAACGCTGCGCCTGGTTGAACTCTTCGCCGTTCTCTCTGTGTTGATAGCCCTGCTGGGCCTGTTGGCCATGAGCACCTACTTTGCCGACGAGAACACGAAACAGATTGCTATCCGGAAGGTCTTCGGCTCTGATGTGACGCACGAAACCTTGAGGAATGTCCGCAGCTATATGATTCTTGTTGGCGTGGCTTGCCTTATTGGCATTCCGCTGGCCATCTGGGCGGCCCAGGTTTATCTGCAACGCTTTGCCTACAGGGCTGAAGGCTACGGCTGGGTGTTCGTGGTAGCCGTTGTGATTTCGCTGACCATCGCCTTTGGAACCGTCCTCCGGCAAACCCTGAAGGCCGCCCGGACCAATCCGGCGGTGGAACTAAAGAAAGAATAATGGTTTTCCGTCGGGTGCGCGATTATCGGTTAACCCGTGTGAAAACAGGGGCTTTTCCCTCTTCGACCAGCACATAGACCGTCATCGTTCGCCTGGGCATTGCGTTGCCGGGGCCTTTGAGGCCGCCTTCGCGCGGCAGGTCGCGGGCGGTAAAGCAGTATTCCACGCCGCCAGCCACGTTGCGCGAAGCCACCGTCTCGGCCTTGGCGTGCATCATCGGATAGTCGCCCACGGCTGCATCGAAGACGGCAGATTCATCTTCCGTAACGGGTTTCTGTTCAGGGAATTCGGGCAGCGGATCCCATTCGCCCTCAATGAATCCGCCTTCTTTCAGGAAGCGATCCAGTTCGGCCGGCACTGCGTCAATGCGCGCGGCACGTACGCCATAGCCCGGAAGTATCTCGGAATCGGCCAGCCGCCCGGCCAACGCCCGTTCACTGGAGTCCAGTCCGCCGCTGCCAAAGGTGCAGAACGGTACGATCTTCTTGCCGCTGAAGTCAGTCGTGTTCAGGAGCGTGGCGATCGGGGTGGCGTAAGTGCCGAACCAGATGGGATAGCCCAGGAAAACGATGTCATAGTCGCGGACGTTCACCTTGAGCGGCTCGATGTCCGGAAATGCGCCGCTTTCCATCTCCCGGCGGCTGCGCTCGATGGTGGCCATAAAGTCACCGTCGTACGGCACAACGGCCTGCACGGCTTCGATATCCGCTCCGAGACGGTTCTGCAATTCTTCAGCGACGGTCTTGGTCACGCCGGTCTGCGAATAATAGAGTACCAGTACTTTTGGCGCTTTCTGGCAGCAGGATGCCGCCATCATCAATGCGGTAGCTATCAATAAAAACTTTTTCATAAGTAACGGGGTATGATATTTGCTGATTGCTTCGGGTTGCTACAAAGATACAATAATTACTACCTTCGAGTCAAATTTCAACAGAGATGAAACGCGATTATTTTGAAAAAACGGATGTGGCCGTCACGGTCTGTGCGAAGGACGGGACCATCCTGGATATGAACGCCAAATCCCGCCGGACCTTCCTGAAACCCGGCGATCCGGAACTGATCGGATGCAACGTGCTGGACTGCCATCCGGAACCGGCCCGTTCGCTGTTGGCGGACATGCTGAAAAACCCGCGCACGAATGTTTATACCGTGGAGAAAGAGGGACTTAAGAAACTGATCTTCCAGTGCCCCTGGTACGACGGCGACTCCTATGCCGGCTTCATGGAACTTTCGATGGTCCTGCCGGAGAACATGCCCAACCGCGTGCGGAAGCCCAAAACGGACAAACAATGATCCGGAATATCGTTTTCGACTTCGGAGGTGTCCTGGTGGATTGGGATCCCCACTATCTCTACGATGCCTACTTCGGCGACCGCTCCCGTGCGGACTGGTTCCTGACAGAGGTCTGCCCCTTTGACTGGCACACCCGGATGGATGCCGGCGAGCCGGTCGCAGATTGCCTTGCAGAGCGGAAGGCCCTTTACCCGGAGTGGACCGCCGCCATCCAGGTGTACTATGACCGCTGGCTGGAGATGCTTCGCGGTCAGATTTCCGGTATGGAAGAGTTGATCCGGGAACTGAAGGAAAAAGGTTACCGGATCCTGGGTCTCAGCAACTGGTCTGCCGAACTGTTTCAGATCACCCGGCCCCATTTCCGGATATTCAATTTGATTGAAGATCGGATCATCTCCGGCGAGGAGCATATGATCAAGCCGGACGAAGCGATCTTCCGGCTTCTGCTGGACCGGTTTTCGCTCGACGCGGAGGAGACGGTCTTTATTGACGATAACCCCGCCAACGTGGCCGCCGCCCGCCGTGTGGGACTGCATACCATCCGTTTCCACAATACGGAGCAGTTGAGGAGTGAGTTATTATCTTTATCTTTGTAGGACAATTTGATTGAATCCGCCTATGATCCGTCGTGTATTCCTGCTGTTCTGCCTTATCCTGACGGTTGCGCCCCTCCTTTCGGGGCAAAGCGTCGATTCCGCCGCCGTCGCCCGGCAGGCCGTCCTTGCCGAGGCGCAATACCTGAAAAGCATCTACAAGACCGACGAGGCCATCGCGCGCCTCTCTACGCTGGTGGTCCCGGAACAGTTCGATGAGGAGGTGCTCTCCGCGCTGGCGGACTGTCATTTCCAGAACGGCGACTACGAAAAGGCTGCCGGCACCTACTTCCTGCTGGCCGCGCGCGCTCCGCAGAATCCGCTCTACAAAATCAAGCAGATGCAGACCGCCTTCCGGATGAAAGCCTACCGGCAAAGCGCGGAAGCCGGAAAGGAGGTGCTGGTCCTGGATTCCATTCCGGCCGTTGCGGCCTTCGTGGGCGATGCCTTCAATCTGAACAACCAGCCTGATTCGGCGCTGTCCTATTACCGGCAGGCGCTTGCCCTCAAGCCGAACAACGAGTCCGTAGTGAGCAAGGTGGCGAACCTGCTGCTGGCGGCAAAAGATTATGACGGCGTACTGGCGCTGACGGAAGATTATCTGGCCCTCGATCCGGACAACCCGACCGTCGCGCCCATCCGCGGCCTGGCCTTCTACCTGGGTGGCAACTACGAAGCTGCGCAAGAGGTATTCCAGCGGCTGGAAGATCAGGGACAGGAGAGTTATCCGATTCACTACTATCTGGGCCAGAGCTACTGGCATACGGATTACACCTATAAGGCCGAGCAGGAGTTGTTGAAAGCCTGGGCGCTCGATTCTACCGATGCCAATCTGGCCTGGACCATCGCCGCCGTCCAGATTGAAATGCGCCGCTCGTTCGACCGGAGCGGCAAACCCTGGCTGGACAAGGCCGCCGAAATGATCCGGCCCGATTCATCGTTCGTTTCCCGGATTTATCAGCAATATGGAGCGGGCTACTATCGCGAGGAGCGTTACGAAGAGGCAATTCCTTACTACAAGGAGGCCTACCGCTACAATCCCTCCTACATCCAGGCCCTCTCGACCATTGCTTACAGCTACGAACGGCTAAAGAAATACCGGCAGGCGCTTGAGTACTACGAATTGTATCTTAAGGTGGCCCGCCCCGGCTCCCGCGGCTATGAGTTCGCCAAAAAGAGCGTCGATTTCCTCAAGGGCGAACTGTTTATGGAAGAGAAATGATGCGGAATCGCCTGTCATATCTGATCGTTCTGCTGCTGGTTCTGGCCGCTCCGGCCCGCGCCCAGGTGATTTCGATCGACATGTTTACCGTTCAGGGAAACGTGAAGCTGAAGGTGCTGGAGGCCGGAACGGAAAAACCCGTGGAGTTCGCGTCGGTCTATCTGAAAGCCAAAAACGACACGCTGATCACCAACTTTACCCTGACCGATACCACCGGCCTGGCCAAGCTCGAAAAAGTGACGCGCGGCACCTACAACCTCACCGTTGAAATGATGGGCTACAAGCCCTACGAGAAGGAACACTACTTCAACTTCTCCTGGAACAGCGAGGAGAAGGACCTGGGAACCATCCACTTGGAAGAGGACCACACGATGCTGGATGCAGCCCACGTGTCGGCCATCGGCAACCCCATCGAGATCCGGCAGGATACCATCATCTTCAATGCCGCTTCGTTCCAGCTCGGGCAGAATGCCATGCTGGAAGACCTGCTCAAGCGGATGCCCGGCATGGAGGTCGGCAGCGACGGCACCGTGAAATACAACGGCGAAACCATCAAGAAGATTACGGTCGGCGGCCGGACCTTCTTCTTTGACGACCCGAAGATGGCTCTCAAGAACCTTCCCGCACAGGTGGTGGACAAGGTGAAGGTCATCGACAAGGAGAGCGACTCCGAACAGTTTTCGGGCGTAGCCACCGACCGGGAGAAGGTGATGGACCTGGAGTTCAAGAAGGAGTTCCAGCAGGGCTGGTTCGGCAACGTCAAGGCGGGCGCCGGCACCACGCTGGCCGGTGACCGGAAAGACGAAATGGTGGATGACCGCGGCCTGCTCTATAACGGAAACGGAATAATTTCCGGGTACAGCGAGAAAGACCAGGTTGTCGTCGTCGCGAATGCCTACAACGCGCCGATCACGAATGACCAGATCCGGATCGTGTTCCGGGACGAAGACGGCGAGCTGTCGCGTTTTGGCGCCGGCGGCATTCAGACCTACCGACAGGTGGGCGTCAACTACAACACCACGCGCCTCAAGGGGCTGGAGAGCACGGGTATGGCCAGCTACAGCCACTCCTTCCGCGACGCCCGCAACCGGTCCGAACGGACCACGTGGATCCAGAACGGCAGCGATATCCGCTCGAACAGCGACGTCGTGAACTTCACGACGGACAACATGGCGAAGGTGTCGCTGGAATTGAAAAACACCGACCGTTCCCGATATCTTTTCAGCTTCCAGCCCACCGTCCGGTTCACCGGCGGCAAGACGGAGTATTACAACGACAACAGCGCCCGTGAAGCGGAGAGCGGAATGCAGCTCAATAACTCGAAGTCCAGCACATTTCAGGAGTCGAAGCGGTTCTATTATGACGGCCGCCTGGAAGCGGGCATCCGCAATCTGGGCGACAAGCGGCGCAACCTGACCTTTACGGGCAACCTGACGTTGGAAGACTACGACGCCGACAGCCGGGAGTATTCCCAAACCCAACGGGCCGCCGATACGGATCCTGTGACCCGGAACCTGTTCTACCTGACGGACAACCGCACCTGGGGCGCGAACGCACAACTGAACTATGTGGAACCTCTCTCTCAAAACTGGGTGCTGGCCCTGGAAGCGGAAGCATACGGTACGATGCGCGACAACGGCAGGGAGGCCTTCGACCGTCCCGATCATACACAGCGCAACGACTACTACTCGACGCAGTCCAGTAATACCTACGTCGTTGTGGGCCAAAGTGCCCAGTTCCAGTACAAGAAGGATCGCTCTTCCGTGCAGTTGGGCGTCCGGACGCAGGAGACCCTGAACGAAACCTATACCCGGTCGCTGGGGGTCGAGACCCGGACGGGGCAGGGCGAATGGCTCTTTGACTGGAGCCCTTTTGTGAACATCCGCTGGTCGAAAAAGCAGACGCACCTCTCGTTCAACTACAACGGTCGCTCCCAGCGTCCCTCCAACGCCAGGTTATTGCCTGTACTCGACATCTCCGTGCCGACCCGGCTGCAGACCGGCAATATTTACCTCAAACCCTCATACCGGCACAACGCCTCGACCAGCGTCTATTTCAACGACTCCGCCAATCAGCGCTATGTATCGCTGTCGGTTAACGGCACGATGACACTTCGTCCGATAGTGACGGCCAGCTGGTTCGATTCGGACGGCATCCGGTACAGCATTCCGGTCAATTCCCGGAAGCCGGCAATCGGTGCGAGTTCCTACGGCGGATTCGGATTTCCCCTGTCGGAAGACAAGCGGCTGACACTCGACTGTTTTTATACGCTCTCCTATGAACGCGCCGTCAGTTACCAGAGCATCAAGCCGGTCAGCGGCCTCAATGTGGACAGTTTCGACTATATGCAGTTCATGGGCTGGTTCTGGGGCGGTGCCTCAGGCAGCAGGTTTTACGAGGGGGTCAGCGGTTTCGGCGAAAGCATGACCCGCAGCCTGATGTTCGGACCGGAGGTAAATCTCCTCTACAAATCGGATGCGGCTACCTTGGCCGTCGGTTATGGCACAACGCTGAACGTTTCTTCGTACTCGCTCGACCCGACCGCAAATACCCGCACGTGGATACACGACATCAGCGGTTCCGCCGAATGGGTCCTGCCACACGATTGGGAGCTGGAGACCGATGCGGGGTATCATTTCTACCAGGGATTCCCGGAGGGGTATAACGATCCGTATCTCCGGTGGGATGCAAGCGTTACCAAGAACATCAAGGCGTGGGCCATCTCATTCCGTGTGGACGATATTCTCAACAGCAGCCGCAACAAGCGGCACATCACGACCGAGAATTATGTAGAGGATGTGATGCAGAATCAGTTGGGCCGCCGCATCATTCTGTCCGTCAAGTGGAACTTCGGCAAGCTGAATGCCGCGAAGAGCCGGAATGCGACCAATGCGTCGTTGAGGATGATGTATTAGGGGAAAACTACTGGGATTTCTTCGGGCTGCGCCCTCAGAGATCCCTGGCTCCTCGTTGCACATTCCCTCACTCACCGGGATTGTTGCGCTGAAGCGCATTCCCTCACTCACCGGGATTGTTGCGCAGAGCGCAACATCCCTGCCCGCCTGCGGCGGGCTTTGCAAACCGGCATAAAAAATCAGCGCTCAAGCTGGCTTGGCGCTGATTTTTTATACCGGTTTGCGGTGAGTGAGGGATTCGAACC
>DBXZ01000056.1:17573-19510 GCA_002309795.1 Bacteroidales bacterium UBA1199 | reverse complement strand
CCTTCAACCACTCGGACAACTCACCCGGTTCGAGGGTGCAAAGATACGCGAAGTTTTCTTTTCCGCAAACAATTATCCGCCGATCCGGACGTCGAAGCCGCGGGAGCGGAAAAGATTTGCGGCGGCTTCCTGTTCTTCCCGGGTCGGCGCGGAGAAGGCGTATCCCTTGGGATTGTAGACCGACCACATCCGTTCGTGCTTACCCTTGCCGATATCGTGGTAAGGGAGCAGGTCTACCTCCCGGGGTGGTGTGGGGAGCGCCGAGAGGAAATCGGCCGTCGCCGTAAGATTGGCCATGCCGGCATTGACCTCCCGAATCAGCGGGATGCGGATCCAGTATTGCACGCCGAGTTCTGACAGCAGGCGGAGATTGCTGAGAATCTGATCGTTGGGCGCGCCGGTGTAGGTGCGATGCGCTTCGGAATCCATTGTTTTGAGATCCACCAGGAAAAGCTCGCACTCCGCCGCAGCGGCCCGGACCGTTTCCGGGGAGACGAACAGCGTCGTGTCTACGACGCGGTGAAATCCCCGCCGGCCCAGCTCCCGCAGGAGTTCCAGCGCATAGTCCGGTTCCATCAGGGGCTCGCCGCCGCTCAGGGTGACGCCGCCCCCGCTCTCCTCCATCACGCCGCGCTCCTTTTCAAGTTCGTCCATCAGCTCCCCGAGCGGCCAGGCGCGGCCGCTCATCTCAAGAGCCAGGGCGGGACACGCTTCCGCGCACTTTCCGCACAGGATGCAGGGATTGGCGGTCGGGACGATTCCGTCCGAAGTGAGTTCCAAAGCGCCCTGCGGACACGCTTTGACGCAGGAGCCGCACCCGATGCACTTGCTCTTCTTGTAGTTTTTCTGGGGCTTCGGGTCCCAGCTTTCCGGGTTGTGGCACCAGACGCACCGGAGCGGACAGCCCTTCAGGAAAAGGGTGGTCCGGATGCCGGGGCCGTCGTGGAGGGCATACCGCTTGATGTCGAAGAGAAGCGCCACGGTTACAGGCTGTCGTTTTCGGTCCGGGCTATGATCTCGTTCTGGAGCTGGGCCGTCATATCGTTGAAATAGTCGGAATAACCGGCCACGCGTACGAGCAGGTCGCGGTATTCGTCAGGCCTCTTCTGTGCATCGCAAAGCGTTTCCGTATCGACGATATTGAACTGGATATGGTGTCCGCCCAGCCGGAAGTAGGTACGGATCAGATGGCCGAGCTTCGCGACCTCGGCATCGGTCTTCAGCAGGTCCGGGATGAAGCGGACGTTCAGCAGGGTTCCTCCGCTTTTGGTCTGGTCCAGCTTGCCCAGGGAACGCACCACGCAGGTGGGGCCCTTGGTGTCGGATCCATGGGCCGGAGAGGTGCCGTCGGAGATGGCGAAATGCGCAAAACGTCCGTTTACGGAGGCACCGCATACCTGGCCGAAGTAGTTGTGGCAGGTGGTGGAAAGCATGTTCAGCTGCGTCTTGCCGCCGCGGGTGTTGGGCCGGCCTTCGATGGCCTTCACCAGGTCGTCGTACACGCGCACCGCCAGGTCGTCCGCATACTTGTCGTCGTTGCCGAAGAACGGGGTGTGGTTGCGGATATAGAGGCGCATGGGCTCGTGTCCCTTCCAGTCATCGGCCACCGCGGCCAGCATCTGGTCCATCGTGTAACGCCCGTCCTCGAAGACATGCTTCTTCAGGGTGGTGAAGCAGTCCGTAACGGTTCCGAGTCCCGTGCACTGGATGTAGGTGGTGTTGTACCGGGCACCGCCGCTGTAGTAGTCCTTGCCCTTGTCTATGCAATCATCGATATAGAGGCTCAGGAAGGTGGCCGGGGCGTAGAGGGAAAACATCCGTTCGATGTAATTGTTCACCGAGAGTTTCAGGTTCACGAAGTACACCATCTGCCTATGCCAGGCGGCGTACAGCGCTTCGAAATCCTTGAAGAGCCTCGGATCGCCGGTCTCCAGGCC
>DBXZ01000056.1:286-17403 GCA_002309795.1 Bacteroidales bacterium UBA1199 | reverse complement strand
TTCACGTAGGTGTCCGGATTGAACACCGACGGATAGCCGTGGCCCTGGCGGATCACCTTGATGCCTGCAGCGAGGAACTCGTCGGGGGTGTTCTCCGCGATATGGATGGAGAGTCCGGGCTGCAGCTGGTGCAATTCTTCCTGGATCTCGAGAATCATGTAGGAGAGCTCGTTCACGCCGGAGCGGCCGTTCCGGTCCACGCCGCCTATATTGATATTGGTGAAGTCGTTGTAGGTGCCGGATTCGCGGGCGGTAATGCCCACCTTGGGCGGTGCCGGCTGGTTGTTGAACTTGATCCACAGGCAGCAGAGCAGTTCCTTGGCCTTGTCGTAGGTCAGACTGCCGTCCGCCAGCCCTTTTTTGTAGAAGGGATAGAGATGCTGGTCAATATGGCCGGGGTTCATGGAGTCCCAGCCGTTGAGTTCCGTTACCGTCCCCAGATGTACGAACCAGTACATCTGGATGGCCTCCCAGAGATCGCGCGGAGCGTGGGCGGGCACCCGGCGGCAGACGGAAGCAATCTTTTCCAGTTCCGCCTTGCGGACGGGATCGGTGCAGGCGGCGGCCATCTCTTCCGCCAGCGCGGCGTGGCGTTCGGCCAGCAGGATGGCGGCATCGCAGGAGATGGACATCGCTTCGAGTTCCTGCTGTTTGTCGGTGGCCTCGGGGTCATGGATATAGTCCAGTTCCGCAATCCGCTTTGCAATCCGCGCCTTCATGTCCAGGAGACCTTCGCGATACATCCGGCCGTCCATCGCGGTGTGGCCGGCGGCGCGCTGTTCCATGAATTCCGTGAAGACGCCGGCGCGGTAGGCCTCCTCCCATTCCTTCGAGACGTGGTTGAAGATGCGCTCGCGCTGCGTCTTGCCCTTCCAGTAGGGAATCACCTCGCGAGCGTAGGTATCGATGTCCTCCTGGCTGATGTGGTAGGCCTGAAGATCCCGGGTATCCAGCACGTGAAGGTCTTCGACGCTGTGGCAGGTGAGTTCCGGGAAGGTCGGAACCGCCTTGGGCCTGGGCCCGCGCTCGCCCACGATCAGCTCGTCCGGCCCGATATAGAGGGTTTTCTTCGCGCAGATCTCATAGAAGTTCTTTGCACGGAGCACGGCTATCGGATACTTGCCGTAATTCTCCTTATAGAAGGCGGTCTCAATGAGGGCGCGCTCGATGGTGAGGGTAGCCGGCGTCTCCACGCTCTCCTTGCGCAGGCGCCGGATCCTCGGGTTCATTCCCGCGTCATTCTCCGGATGTTGGATGGTGAAGCTCATGATTGGCAAGCGGTTGGGTTATACCAGTACAAAGATAGACATTATAGTGATTCAGGTATACTCTTAATGGACTTGGCGACATTGATCATGTGGTCGGCGATCCGTTCCGTGTTCGAAGAAAGCGACAGGTACTGAGCCCCGACTTCAGGCGTACAGATGCCGTCAATCAGCCGCTGAATATGGTTTTCCTCCATCAACTGCGTGTAATCGTCGATTTGCTCTTCCAGCTCTTTTGCCTCGTCGAAGGCGGCGAGGTCTTCATCCCGATAGGCCCGGATCATCAATTTATAGAGATTGGAAAGAATGGTTTTCAGCTGACTGATTTCGTACAGGGCGTCGTCGGTGAAATGCTGGTTCATGATTTTCAGCGCGTCGGCGTATTCCACGATATTCTCTGCATAGTCGCCGATTCGCTCCAGATCCCGCACCGTCCGGAATGTCGTGGTCAGATAAACCCTGTCGCGCCGGTTTAAACCCTTGTTGTCGGACAGTGCCACGACATAGTCGACGATAGCCCCGTTCAGATAATCCAACTCCGCCTCCGTCTGCACAAATTCGGCTTTTGCTCCAAAATCCAGCGTGGTGATAATCTGAAGAGACCGGTCGACATTCTGCTTGGCCAGGCTTGCCATCCGCAGAATCTCGCGGCGTACCTGCTGCACGGCAATCGGCGGGGTCTTGAGCAGGTTTTCATCCAGGTAATGCAAATGCATCCGCTCTTCTTTCGCCTCTTCCTTTTCGGGAATCATGCGCGTAACCATATTGACCAGCGGCCTTGTCAGGGGCAGCATCACGGCTACGGTCACCGTATTGAAGAACGTGTGGAACATGGCCAACTGTGTCTGGGGGGCATGGGGGAACAGGTGCTCGAACATCCGACCGAACCCTCCGGCTTCCGATGCGAGGTCGACAATCCAGCCCGCGACCAGGAACAGGATGACGCCGAAACAGTTGAACAGAAGATGAATCAACGCGGTCCTGCGGGCGTTGATGCCGCTGGTGACTCCGGCAAGAACGGCTACCACGCAGGAACCGATATTGGAACCCATCGTCAGGAAAATGCCCTGGTCCAGCGAAATCAGTCCGGACACCACCATGGCGAGCGCGATGGAGGTCATGACGGATGAGCTCTGGATGATGGCGGTGAGGATGGCGCCCGTGAGCACCAGCAGAATGGGGTTACTGATGGTCGCCAGGAAGTCCTTTACGGAATCCTGTGCGGCGAAGGTATCCATCGATCCGCTCATCAGCGATAGACCCACGAAGAGCATGCCGAATCCGGTGATGATGCCCCCGGCCGTTTTCCATCCTTCCCGCTTCGCAAACAGCATCAGGAAGGCACCGATACCCGTCAGGGCAGAGAAGATGGCGGTCATGGAGATGCCGCCGGAACCGAACATACCCAGTGCAACAATCTGGGCGGTCACCGTGGTTCCGATATTGGCGCCGTAGATAAGCGTTGCGGCCTGGTAGAGCGAGATGATGCCGGCATTTACAAAACCGATGGTCATCACGGTCGTGGCGCCGGAACTCTGGATGACGGCAGTGCTCGCAGCACCGATTCCGACCCCCAGAAGCTTGTTCCCGGAGGCTTTTGCAAACAGCCGTTTTAAGCCGTCGGAGCTGGCCGATTCCAGATAATTGCTCATTATCTTGCAGGCGACCAGAAAGATTCCGATACCTGAGAGGAGCGTAAGAATCGCTCCCATAATCATATTAAAATCCATTTTGAATCAATAAATACATTACTGGAGTTTGTGAAATAACAGGATAAGAGAGAGGGGTCTCTTCCCTAAATTCGCAAACGGCAAAGCAGATGTAGATACTGAATAGAGCCGGACTGCAGATTTGCAATTATCCGGATACGGCGGGCAGGGCGGAGATTCTCCCTGTCGGTTGAAGCGGTAGCATGCTTCGGCATGGGCTGTCGCTCACCGAGACGTACGGTTCGTGTCTCGGTCATTTCTTCATCGATGCAATCCTCCTCGAAATCATAGAAAGAGGCCGCCGCTTCCGGATTCTGAAACAAGACAGATTCGGAGGGCGCTACCGAGAGCAGGAGGATCAACAGCGTGAGAAATACCGACATCTCCAGGTTTTAGAAATTCAATGTAAGACCCACGCCGTTGGCGGTGCGGCCAAAGTTTAAGGAAACAGCCGGTAACGAAGCCTCGGGTGCGTGGGCGTCGTTGTATTTGTTGACGATCGCGTTCATCTTCTTGCAGCTGGAGACCGTCGTCGGGATGCCGGCAATCGCGCAAGCCGCTCCCGCACCGACCACGATGCCCGAGCCGATATACCACGGGGCAAACTGCTTGTCGAGATTCTCCTGGAATTCCTTCATCGAATCCCCGCTTTCATCGATTGATGCGACAGGCGCCCCAACCAGAAACACGAGCAGCTCCACCAGGGCGGAGCCCAGGAAGACGACGGTACCGGCCCCGGCGGCGATCGAGCCGCCCACAATCAGACCGACGCCCTTCTTGCGGGTCTTGTTGAGCGCCCGCCACTCTTCGTTATAGTCCACCCCGTCAATGTCCGAGAGAACATAGGCGACCTGTTCCGGTGTCAGTTTGACCTTGTTGGTCTTGTCGGCGGACTTCATCACGCTTCCCTTGCGCTTGAGCGCACCGTCCGGAATTCCCGCGTCACTGAACTGCGCGTTAGCAGCCACTGAACACGAGGCCAGCAGGAGAAACAACAATAACTTTTTCATTATCGGATCTTTGCGAACTCCACGTCCTTCGCAGCGCGCTCGGCCAGTTCCTTGTTCTTGGAAGCCTTTTCAATCAAAGCTTTGGCTTCGTCGTTCCTGCCCTGACGTGCGGCGATGACGGCGCGGATGTAGTCGGATTTAGCGCAGTCGTGACCTTCGAGCATCTTGAGGCAGCCGTCCAGATCTCCGCTCAGCACCATGGCCACCGCCTCTTCCACGCACTTGGTGCCCTTGAGGTTGGCGGCTGCAGCTTTGTAGTTGCCCTTCTGGAGCTCTGCGATACCCAGATTGGCCTTTGCCACGTCACCGGCTTCCTTGAACAGACGCTGGGCCTCGTCCAGATTCTTCTCTCGCAGGGCAATCACACCCAGCAGGTTCTTCACCTCGGGCGTGTCTTTCTCCTTCATCTTGTTGATGTATTCCCGGGCACGGGCCTCGTCGCGGCCTTTCAGGCTGATGCAGGCCGCGTTGTATTTTGCGCGGTCGCTGTTGTATTTCTTGATGGCCTGGTCGTATGCGGCATAACGGGCGTCACCCTTGACGAGGGTTGCCACGCGGAGCAGCGCCTCTTCGTCCAGTTCGGTGATGTTGTTCTCCAGCAGGTCGCGAAGTTCGGCTTCCGTATAGTTGGCGTATTCCACCGTGGTGATGAAACGTGCGCGGCGCAGTTCGGGGAGGATGCTGTTCGCCAGCGATTTATAAACGGAAGAGAGGTTGCGGATCTCGCGTTCGCGGACATTCGGGTCGCTGTACATGGAGAGCACGCGGAGAATCAGGTCGCGGTCTTCGATGCTGGAATTCCGGACCAGTTCCTGGAAACCTTCCCAGTCTTCACCGATGCTGCGGGTCTTGACCTCGCCGGTGTTGACCTTTTTGGTCAGCTTGTCGAAGGCCTGCTTCGCGGACTTTTCGCGGTTGGAAGAGAGGTCGTTGTTGTGCTTCACGTCACCTTCCGGCGATGCGTAGGCGATAATCTGTGTGCCTTTGACCTTGGAGCGCGGGTCGGAGGTCATCTGGCCGATAATGTCCACGAAATCCTCCATATCGTTGCTCCGGATCTGCGACTGGCGGACCTCGGCGCTGTTGACCAGGTAGAGAATCTGGGCCTCTGCGGTCTCGGAATTGATCTCTTCGTATTCGTCCTTGGCCAGCTTGAAGTAGCAGGCGTCGCCTGCCAGCATATAGGTGGTGTTGGCGCCGTCCGCAATGCGGATATCGGCCGGATAGGTATAATCTTTCTTGCCGTCGTTCACCTTGGCGCGGGCCACGAGGCGGCACTTCTCCATCCCCGGGACATAGTCGAAGCGGACATTCTCGCGGATGGTTGCACCTTTCTTGCTGACGGTCTTGAAGTTGTCGGCAATCTTTTCGCCCTGGTATACAAAGGGCTTCCCGACAGCCTCGCCGCCTTCGTAAACAATCACGGGGGTGAGGGTCAGGGTGTATTTCGGCTGGAAGTAATCGGCCGGGAAGGTAACCATCACCTCGGCCTTGATTTCACCGGCAACCACCTCGAGCACTTCGGGCGTGCAGGTAATCTGAATCTGGTCAGCAGCTTCCGCCATCTTTGCGGGATTGTTGCAGGAGGCGAGCGCCAGAGCGGCAACGGCCATCAGCAGCGGGGTAAAGATTCTTTTCATGATTATTTTGTTTTTATTGATTCATTGTGACAGAAAGCAAATATAGTGCAAATATTCTAAAATTTGTAACTTTGCGGAATATGACTATGGACAAAAGCAACCGCAATATCCAGGATATCAAGCAGCGTTTCAATATCACGGGCAACGACCCGGAGCTGGAGCGCGCCATCGAGGTGGCCTGCCAGGTGGCGGGGACCGACCTCTCCGTGCTGGTGACGGGAGAGAGCGGTGTGGGCAAAGAGTCTATCCCGCAGATCATTCACGCCTTCAGTCCGCGCAAGCACGGCCCGTACTTCGCCGTGAACTGCGGTGCGATTCCGGAAGGAACCATCGATTCCGAACTGTTCGGCCACGAGAAGGGCGCCTTCACCGGCGCGATCGACACCCGCAAGGGCTATTTCGAGGTGGCCAACGGCGGCACGCTCTTCCTGGACGAGGTGGCGGAGCTGCCTCTCTCCACCCAGGTCCGCCTGCTGCGCGTGATCCAGTCGGGTGAATTCATCAAAGTGGGTTCGTCCACCGTCCAGAAAACCGATGTCCGCGTGATTGCGGCCACCAACGTCAACCTGCCCAAGGCCATTGCCTCCGGCAAGTTCCGCGAAGATCTCTACTACCGGCTCAACACGGTACCCATCACCATCCCG
Organism: Bacteroidales bacterium UBA1199; assembly: GCA_002309795.1. The sequence goes on along the minus strand of DBXZ01000056.1, from coordinate 11,135 downwards.
CCGCTCCGCGCGCGCAAGGATGACATCCATCTGCTCTTCAAGAAGTTCGCGGCCGATTTCGCCGACCGCTACGTGATGCCGCCCGTGCGGCTGGAGCCGGAGGCCGTTCAGATGCTCGAAGCCTATGCCTGGCCGGGTAACATCCGCCAGCTCAAGAGTATTGCGGAGCAGATTTCGGTGCTCGAACACGAACGGCTCATCTCCGCCGCCGTGCTGCGCAAGTATCTGCCCGAAGCGCCCGGCAGCGCGCTGCCCGTCTCCGCGTCCCAGGCCTATTCGGATGTGGATTACAAGTCGGACCGCGAGTTGATTTTCCAGATTCTCTTCACCCTGCGCAACGAGGTGGACAGCCTGAAAGAGCGCCTCTCCGGCACCGAACCGGTCGCGGCGCAGGAACCGCAGTCGCGTTCGCTCATCATCCGCCCGGAAGATGTGCGCGACGAGATCCGGGAGGAGGTGCGCGAAGAGATCCGCGAAGCGGAGGCCCAGGAGACCATCTCCATCCAGGACGCCAACACCGACCTGATCCGCCGCGCCCTGGAGCGCCACGGCGGCAACCGCAAAGAGGCCGCAGCCGAACTGGGTATCTCGGAGCGCACGCTTTACCGCAAAATCAAACAGTTTGACAACAAGTAATATGCACTTCCGCCGCTCTCTTCGTATCTTTCCTCTGCTGATGGCCGTCGCGCTGTCGGTCAGCGGCTGCTGGCTCTACTCGTTCAGCGGAACTTCCATCCAGCCGGATGTGAAGACCATCTGCATCGAGCCGGTGGAGAACAAGGCGATGAAGGTCAATCCGAGCCTGGCTAACGACCTTTTCGAGGCGATGTGCGACAAATACAAGAAGCTGACGAAGCTCGAGCAGGTCAGCGACGGCGGCGACCTTTACGTGCTGGCCACCATCGAGTCGTACCAGGTTTCGGCAGCGGCCGTGACCGCCGACGAAGTGGCAGCGCTCAACCGCCTGACGGTGACCGTGAAGGTCAAGTTTGTCAACGAAAAGCACCAGGAAGACAACTTCGAGAAGAGTTTTGCCGCCTACGAAGACTACAACTCCGAAAATTCGCTCGATGCCGTAGAGGGAACCCTCTGCGAGACGATCATCGAGAAAATCGTAGAAGATATTTTCAACGCCACCGTCGCCAACTGGTAATCCGTCATGGAAGTTTCCGCCCTCACGCTCGCCGAACTGGAACAGCTGCTGGATGAATATCCGTGGTTTACCCTTGCCCGCAAGGAGTATGTCCGCAGGCGCCGCAGTTTCGGGGAGGAGGAGTTGCGCGAAGCGGCTGCCCGCGCAGGTATCTATCTGCTCTCCCGCAGTGAATTCCTGGCTGAAATCACCGGGAGGCGGCCCCGGGCCGAGGTCCGCAAGGCTCCGGTCTCCGCGCCTGCGGAACCGGCGAAAGTCCAGGCGCCCCAACCCGCAGCCGCTCCTGTTCCTGAACCGGCTCCCGCGGCCCGCAAGGTCTATGTGGTCGGCGGCGATTACTTCGGCAAAGAGGATTTCAAGGCGCTGGGCGAAGCGGGCGAGGAGATCGACAGCAAACTGGCTTTCAATCCCATCACCGCTACCGTTGAGGGCTTTTCCGCAGCTCCGGCACCGGTCGTATCGGCAGGCGCAGAATCGTCGGATCCCGCTTCGGAAACCCTGGCCCGCATCTATTTTGACCAGGGACTTTACGACAGAGCCATAGCCGTTTACGAAAAACTAATTTTGCTATATCCCGAAAAAAGTGCTTACTTTGCAGCCCTTATCGAAAAATCGAATAATATAAAACAACAATAAACCATGCAAGCAGCTTATATTGTTATTTCCGTCATTATCGTGCTGGCCAGCGTTCTGCTGACCCTCGTGGTCATCGTCCAGAACTCCAAGGGCGGTGGACTGGCAGCGAACTTCGCTTCCGGCAACCAGACCTTCGGCGTCCGTCAGACCGCAGACTTCCTCGAGAAGCTGACCTGGGGTCTCGCAGCCACTATCATCGTTCTCTGCATCGTCGCAAACTTCGTGATTCCGAGCAAGAAGCAGCAGAACAGCAGCGACCTGAAGCAGCAGCTGGAGCAAACCGAGGCTGCCACCACGCCGGAATACCCGGCCGGTACCCTCCCCATCGAAGGTACCAACTAACCACGGTAATGGTGAAATAAAAAGAGGCGACTCAACAGAGCCGCCTCTTTTTTAATGGAAGAACCACCCCATCCGGGCGGCCAGGTTTTCCAGCAGGGCTTTGTCGGTGGTCGGAATTGTCACGACTATCTTCATGCACTCTCCGTACGAAACTTTGGGCTCGGCAAAAGCGGTTTGAACCTCTGCGCCGGCAGGCCTGTATCCGGATACGAGCAGAGAGGTGTCGACTCTTTTCCGCCGGACATCCACATTATACTGTTTTTGAAGCTTCATCCAGAAATTCGCAGAAATGCCTTCCAGTCCGGAGGCAATCTTTCCGGCGACCGAAGGCGTGAAGTTCCTGGTCCCATGTATTAGGGCACTGAGGTGTGTTGCCTGCAATCCGACAGTTTCAGCGAACACCTTCTGGCTGATGCCCCGCGCTTTTAATTCTTCGCCAAGAATACCCCCCGGATGCACAGGATAAGAGGGTGTAACGTCGTTGACGAGATATAGTTCATTAGTGTTTGTTTCCATAATGCGTATCGTCTATATCAATAAGATCGACTTGTAGCCCTTCGGCTGTCTCTTTAAAAATGAGTCTGTATAAAAAACCTGTTTGACAATCGGATAGATGAGAAGCCAGACCATTGATACCTGAGCTGTTCGTAATGCAAATAGCTGAACCCGCGCAGGTCTGTGACGTGGTTAACCAAAGCCATGATCCGAACAGCCCTTCTGAACCCCTCCATCAGTTCGCTGTTTCTAGCCACATCTTTATGCTCCTTGCTCCTTCCGCTTTGGTATAGCTCCAGCAACTCTTGCCTCATCAAAACTCTCATAGCCTCATTCTTTTCCGCAAAGGTACATTAATAATCGAAATTACCATAATAATTATGATAATTGGTTTTTTGTACACCAGAAAGCCCCCTAATGTACAACTCGCCGCTTTTATGTCATTTGGTACACTAGAACCCCCTGTGGTGTACAAATGAAGAGATGTGTACGAACAGGCCGCTTCGGCGGCCCGGCCAGGGGCCGCGGGGGCTCGGGGGTTGTCCCCCGTAAACAAGGAGGCGGCGGAAGCTGCCGACGGTACAAGAAAAGGCTCCCTTGCAGGAGCCTTTTCTTGTACCCGGAGCCGGGGTCGAACCGGCACAGCCATTACAGCCACTGGTGTTTGAGACCAGCGCGTCTACCGATTCCGCCATCCGGGCGCGATCAGCGCGGCAAAGGTAGAGATTCTTTCGGGTTTTACAAAACAATCGGATTTGCCGGGGCCTCGGGACTCGGGCGTCTTGCGTCGCTCGGACAAAAAAATCCTCGCTTTGCAAGCGCCACTCGTCCTGTCCGGCCCCGGATAACAGAAATGATATTTATAACAAGAATGTTGAAAAATTGCGTCCAAATGAATAGAAACGAGTGCGCCTTCAACAGCCGTTGATTTCTGTTTATATCTTGTTAGTACAACTACTCGAGAACCCCATTTTTTATCTGTCACTCGCGGCTAACTTTGTCCCTCGAAATCGACCTAAAAAATCGAGAACCAGCCGAATTATAACAGCAAAACCTTGATTATCAAACAGATAGCAAGGAGAGCTGGTTTTCACTTCGTCGATAACAGACCGAGACACAGAAAGTTAACCTATACCTATGGAACAAACAGACCTCTACATTGTCAAGCGAGACGGTAAAAAGGTGCCGTTCTCCATTGACAAGATTAAAAACGCCATCCGCGCCGCTTTCCTTTCTACGGGCAGCTATGCAACGGAAGACATCGTCACCAGCATCCTCAGCCGCGTGAGCATTTCCCAGGGAATGTCGGTCGAGGAGATCCAGAACCAGGTGGAGATGTCCCTGATGGTGGAGAAGTACTACACGGTGGCAAAGCACTACATGCTCTACCGCCAGCAGCACACGGAGGACCGCGAAGTCCGCGACCGTCTCACCTTCCTGATGAACTACTGCGACGCCACCAACGCCGCAACCGGCAGTAAGTACGACGCCAACGCCAACATCGAGAAGAAGAACATCGCAACCCTGATTGGCGAGCTGCCCAAACAGAGCTTCATCCGCCTCAACCGCCGTCTGCTCACCGACCGCATCAAAGAGATGTACGGCCGCGAGCTGGCAGACAAATACCTGGATCTGCTCAACAAGCACTTCATCTACAAAAACGACGAGACCAGCCTGGCCAACTACTGCGCCAGCATCACCATGTATCCCTGGCTGCTCCAGGGTACGATTCCCGTAGGCGGCAACAGCACTGCTCCGACCAACCTGAAGTCGTTCTGCGGCGGCTTCGCCAACCTGGTCTTTATCGTCTCCAGTATGCTCAGCGGCGCCTGCGCTACCCCGGAGTTCCTGATGTACATGAACTACTTCATCGGCATGGAGTACGGCCAGGACTACTGGAAGCACCCCGACTACATCGTGGACCTCTCCAAGAAACAGCGCTCGATCGACAAGGTGATCACCGACTGCTTCGAGCAGATCGTCTACACCATCAACCAGCCGACCGGCGCACGTAACTTCCAGGCCGTGTTCTGGAACATCTCCTACTACGACCGCTACTACTTCGAGAGCATCTTCGGCGAATTCCGTTTCCCCGACGGAAGCCGTCCGGACTGGGATTCCCTGAACTGGCTCCAGAAGCGTTTCATGAAGTGGTTCAACAAGGAGCGCACCAAGACCATCCTGACCTTCCCGGTCGAAACCATGGCCCTGCTCACCGAGAACGGCGACGCCAAGGACGAAGAGTACGCAGAATGGACCGCGCAGATGTATGCGGAGGGCCACTCTTTCTTCACCTACATGAGCGACAACGCCGACTCGCTGGCAAGCTGCTGCCGTCTGCGCAACGAGATCCAGGACAACGGCTTCAGCTATACGCTCGGCGCGGGCGGCGTCTCCACCGGCAGCAAGAGCGTGCTCACGCTGAACCTCAACCGCTGCGTCCAGTACGCCGTGTCCAACAAGATCCCGTACCTGAAGTATCTGGGTGAGGTGATCGACCTGATGCACAAAGTGCAGATTGCCTACAACGAGAACCTCAAGAACCTGATGGACAAGGGTATGCTGCCGCTCTTCGACGCCGGCTTCATCAACCTCAGCCGCCAGTACCTGACCATCGGCGTCAACGGCCTGGTGGAGGCTGCTGAATTCCTGGGCCTGAAGATCAACGACAACAAGGACTACCTGAAGTTCGTGCAGGACGTTCTGGGCCTCATCGAGAAGAAGAACAAAGAGTACCGCACCAAGGACCTGATGTTCAACTGCGAGATGATCCCGGCAGAGAACGTGGGCGTCAAGCATGCGAAGTGGGACCGCGAAGACGGCTACGAAGTGCCGCGCGACTGCTACAACAGCTACTTCTACATTGTGGAAGACGATTCGCTGAACATCCTCGACAAGTTCCGCCTCCATGGCCGTCAGTACATCGAGCACCTGACCGGTGGCTCCGCACTGCATATGAACCTGGAGGAGCACCTCTCGAAGGAGCAGTATCGCCAGTTGCTCAAGGTGGCTGCGCAGGAAGGTTGCAACTACTTCACGTTCAACATTCCGAACACCATCTGCAACGACTGCGGCCACATTGACAAGCGCTATCTGGCCGAGTGCCCGGAGTGCCACAGCAAGAATGTGGACTACGCAACCCGCATCATCGGCTACATGAAGCGCATCAGCTGCTTCTCGCTGCCGCGCCAGAAGGAGGCCGCCAAACGCTTCTACGCGAAATCCTCCTCGCTGAAATAATGTTGAAATTCTACAACTTCGACATTGTTTTTCAGGAGATTCCCAGCGAAACGACCCTGGCGGTAAACATTACCGGATGCCCGTTCCGGTGCGAAGGTTGCCACAGCCCCCATCTTCGGGAAGACATCGGAGAGCCTCTCACGGAAGAGGCTCTGCGTGTCTTGTCGCAGCATTATCCGGGCATTACCTGTATCTGCCTGATGGGCGGCGACGCCGATCCGGCCGAAGTGGCGCGGCTCGCCGGTTTCGTCCGCCGCGAACTGGGGAAAAAGAGCGCATGGTATTCCGGCGCCGAGGCCATCCCGGAGGGGATCGACCGCACCAGCTTCGATTTTATCAAGGTGGGACCCTACCGGGCCGAATACGGCAGCCTGAAAGATCCGGACACCAACCAGCGGCTCTATGCCGTAGCCGCGGACGGAAGCCTGACGGACATTACCTACCGCTTCCGCCGCAAAGGACCTTTTGCAGAATAATCCGATTTAGTACTCAACCTGGGCCGTGGAGAAGAAGACCTTCCCCGGGGTGCCGGTCGTGTTGAAAGTGTGCCAGAGGCTGCCGTTGACGTTGAGGACCTCGTACACACCGGATCCGTCCGTCCGGGTACTGCCCACGAAGACGGCGCCGTTCACCGGGTCTACGCTGATGGTAACCGCGGTTTCCAGGACAAGTTCTCCCTGGTTGAAATCATCCGTGATGGGCCGGCCCGATATGCCGTCCACGGGGACGATCCGCTGGCGGACAACGCCGGAATCGTCCATCTCCCGCGTCAAAACGAAGACGTAGCTGTACACGCCCGGACCCGCAGCCATCGTCAGGGGCGATGCAACGGGGATGGTGGAAAGTTTCTCGTCCTGTTTCGTGGTGAACATCTCGATGGAAGGCGCGGCATCCAGTCCGGAACCTTTGTAGAGGACATGAAGGAAGTTCTTGCCGCTGGCCAGAATCTCCGAAGGGTTCGGCGACACGGTGAGGTTTCTGAACAGGGAAAAGGAGGGGGCGTCCACCACGGTTATCGTGGTTCCGGTCCCGTCGGCACCCGGACAGGCTACATAAACCTTTTCGTTGGAAACGGCGAGCCCCTGCGGATTCGCACCCACTTCCAGCAGGCTTACACCGTACGTGGTCGTGTCGATCCGGGCCAGGTATCCTTCCGAATAGGTAACGAACAGATACTGTTTATGCCGGACAATGTGGCCGGGTTTGTAGGGAGCGCCGGTTCCGCCGGCCGTGATTTCATGTTCGATTTTGCCCGCAAGGTCGGTGATATAGACCGTCCCGGCGTCCTGGGCGCACAGGCAGAGGTGACTGCCGAAACTGATGGCATCCGGCACCCTTCCGCCGAGCGTCTTGCCGTTCTGGTCCTCGAAGATATTCTGCGTCAGGGTCTTGTTCTCATAGTTGATTGCTGAAAGCATGGCAGGCGTACTCTCCGTGCCGCCGTCAATCGCATAGACACCGGTGATGACCGTATAGGTCTGCGGCCCCGGATCCGGTCCCAGAGGACACCCGGTGACGAGCAGCAGGATGGGAAGCAAAGCGATGGCGAGATGAAGTGACTGTTTCATGGCAATCTCCTTTTTTTACAAAAGTAAGTATTATTTCGTATTTTTAACGCCGTAAACACAAAAGGGATTTCTTATGACACATTTCCGCAAAACAGCACTTGTTCTTACGTTCCTGCTCTTTGCAAGCGCCGCGATTTCGTATGCCTGTACCAGCATCATCGTTTCCGGCAAAGTAACGCCCGACGGTCGTCCGCTCATCTGGAAAAACCGTGACACGGATTCCGACCGCAACATCATGCGCCACTTCCCCGCACAGGACGGCAAGTATGCCTATACGGCCATTGTGGCGGAGAAAACCGACGATCCGGAATCTATCTGGATCGGCTCCAACTCGGAAGGGTTCGCCATCTTCAATACGCTTTCCTACAACATTGAATGGGACAAGGAAAGAGACTCCCAGTCCAACGGTGTCGTCATGAAAATGGCTCTCGAATACTGCGCGACCATGGAAGACTTCGAGAAGATGCTCGAGGAACTTCCCACCCCCTGGGACGTAGACGCCAACTTCGGTGTCATGGACGCCCAGGGAAATGTGGCGTATTTCGAAGTGAACAGCTACGAGTATTACAAATACGACGTCAACGACCCGAGCGTCGCCCCCGACGGCTATCTGGTTCGCAGCAACTTCTCATTCAACGGCCGCCCGCGCATCGAGGGCAGGGGCCAGTGCCGGTACATCACGGCGGAAGCGCTGACCCGCAAGGCGCTCGAATCCGCCGGCGGCATCACGGCGGACTTTGTCTTGAACAATCATGCCCGCTGCTATGCCAACGCGTTGATGGACCTGAACCTCCGCGGTGACGAGAATCACGCTCCCAAGCTTAAGGGTTGGGCTTTCGACAATGATTTCATCACCCGGAAGACCACGACCAGCAGTGTCGTCATTACGGGCGTCAAACCGGGCGAAAACCCGGAACTGACCACGATGTGGACCATCGTGAGCTACCCGGGCACCACCGTGACCATGCCGGTTTGGGCTTCGACGGGCGAAGAAGGCATTCCCGTCATGCTCCGCGGCGACGAGAACCGCCAGTCGCCCCTCTCCCAGTGGGGCTTTGCCCTCAAGGAGCGTGCATACAACTATGATTTGGACGACACCGAAGAAAACAACCGGCGCTATTTCAACTGGGAACTCCTTTTCAACGGAGAGGGTACCGGATATCTCCAGAAGGTGCTTCAGCTCGAAGCGGAGATCCTGCCGCCTTACCGCGAAGCGCTGAAGGGCTGGTATGCGGCCGGAAAGATTGACCGCGACGAATTGAACCGGCTCAACGCCTCCGCCGATACGAAGGTCGGGGAGTTCTACAAAACCAATTTCGATTTATAATTCTCAGTCCTTCGCGCCGATCCGCAGAACCGCATCGGCCGCCGAAGTCACCGCCTCCCGGTGGGAGATGAACAGAATGGTCTTGCGCCCGTGGAAGCGGGCGCTAAGATTTTGCAGCAGCCTCTCTTCGGTTTCCGGGTCGATCGCGGAGGTCGCCTCGTCGAGCACCAGGATTCCGCCGCTGTGCAGCAGGCCGCGCGCGATGGCAATCCTCTGTGCCTGGCCTTCGCTCAGTCCGCCGCCCTTCTCGCTGCAGAGGGTTTCGAGCCCTTCCGGCAGGTCGAACACGAACTCTGCGGCCGCCAGTTCCAGCGCTTCGCGCAACCGCTCGTCAGTGGCCTCGGGCGCCACCATCCGCAGATTCTCCCGAATGGTTCCGCTCAGCAGGGAATTCCCCTGCGGAACGTACATGAAATTGCCTCTCAGGTCGGGACTGACCGCGACGCCGCCAATGCGGATGGATCCCTCCTGCGGGCGCAACAGTGCCAGGATCAGCCGGATCAGCGTACTCTTGCCGATTCCGGTGTGGCCGGTGATGGCGGTCATCTCGCCGCCCTTGAAGGTGAAGGAGAAATCCTTGAAGACGGGCTCCGCCTGGCCCGCATAGCCGAAGGTCAGGTGCTCGATGGCAATCTCCGGCGCTCCTTCGAGCTGGACCGGCTCTCCACGCTCCTCCAGCGGCAGTTCTTCCAGCTCCATCAGGCGCTCCACCGAGGTGAGCGAGTGGATGAAAGCGGGCACGTGGTGCGCCAGTTCGGCAATCGGCCGCTGAATCTGGCCGACCAGCTGCAGGAACGCGGTCATCATACCGTAGGTCACCGCGCCCGAACGGATGCCGAATACGCCCCAGAGAAAGGCGGCCGCATAGCCCGAGAGGAAACCCAGCCCCATGAAGGTGCGGGCCACCGCGTTGTAGTTGGAGCGCTTCACGGTATTGTCGCGCACGTCGCGCTGCAGCATTCCCAGCCGCGAGAGCACCCGCTCCGCCCCGATCAGCGTGAGCACCACGATCCGGTTGAGCAGGTTTTCCTGCATGTAGGCCTGTACCTGGCTGTCCTTGGCGCGGATAGCGGCCGTCAGACGGCGCAGCGTGCGGAAGAAGAGCCGGCTGCCCAGCACGGCTGCCAGCATCAGCACAATCAGGATCCAGGAGAGGTTGGGCGAGAGGGTAAGCAGGAAGAGCGAAGCCGCAATCAGCTGGCACAGGGTGACAATCGCGCTCGGCAGGCGGGAGCAGAGCAGGTCCACCACCACGCGGATGTCCTCTTCCAGGCGGTTGACGGTGTCTCCGGAGAGAAAGCGCTCGCGGCCGTCCCATCGGCTTTTAAGGACATGGCCGAAGAGATCCTTGCGCAGGATGTTCTGCGCCTTGACCTGGTTGTAGGAATCCCACCAGCTGGACAGGACGATGGTGCCCAGTTGCAGCAGCAGGATGCCCAGGAAAATGCCGATGGCGGTGGTTAGGCTGTCGTTTTTGACGCCGGTGGCAATATCTACCAGGTATTTGCTGGCCCAGACGAAGCCCAGCGAGGCTGCGATGCGCACGAGGCCGATGCCCACGCTCACCGCCATCCGCCACCTTACCGGCGCGGACATGCCCCAGAGGGCCTTCATGCAGGCGCTGAATTTCTTCATCTTATTCCTGGGCTACGCCCTGTTCCATCCAGATGGCTACCAGTTTGTCTACATCTTCGGCGGCGCGCTCGGGAGTTACCTCGTACTGGTCCAGCAGCAGCTGCACCAGGTCTTCCTTGGTAAATTCCTTTCCGCTTACCGATTTCCAAAGGTATGCAGCTGACTCGTTCAGTGACAGCATCTTATTGAAGTTCACTTGAGCCAGTCCTTCACCTACTACAACGTATTCTCCGCAAATCTGACGGAGGATGAATCCTTCTTTTATTTTCATAAAAACACTCTTCTATATATACCTAAAATATATCTTCTAAACGGTTTGAGGCGCCGCCACCAGAGGCCGTTGCCGGGAACGACCACGCGCTTGCCGCGCTCGATGGCGACGACAGTGCCCAGGACATCGGCCTGGGTGCAGCTTTCGGTGCCCACGAGGTTGCCGTCTCCCATGAGGGTGAG
>DBXZ01000056.1:0-132 GCA_002309795.1 Bacteroidales bacterium UBA1199 | reverse complement strand
GCGGCGGCATCCTCCAGGAGGATTTCATTGGCTACCACACGTTTATCCATTGGCAACGGTATTATGACAGAGGATGGCGGCGGCTTCGTCGGGCAGGCAGTCCAGTACGTAGCAGGGGACTACCCGGGTGAG
>DBXZ01000006.1 GCA_002309795.1 Bacteroidales bacterium UBA1199 | reverse complement strand
TCTTCTGCTCCTCCATGATGTCAATCACGTTGTGCGGCGTGTCCGGGTTCATCTCGCTGCTGTCGGCGTCGGAGAGGCCGAGCACGTCGCGTGCGAACTCGATCACCATCATCTGCATGCCCAGGCAGATGCCGAAGCAAGGGAGATCGTGTGTGCGGGCGAACTCCGCAGCAAGGATTTTGCCTTCGATGCCGCGATGACCGAAGCCCGGGCAAATCACCACGCCAGCCATGCCGGCAAGTTTGTCCGCCACGTTCTCCGGCGTAACGCCTTCGCTGTTGATGAAGTGGATCTTTACCTTCACATCATCGTAGATACCGGCGAGGTTCAGGCTCTCGCGGATGCTCTTGTAGGCATCCTGGAGGTCGTATTTGCCCACGAGGGCCACATGCACCAGGCGGTGCGCACCGGCCTGCATGTCAAGGAAGTCGTGCCAGGACTTCATGGCGGGCGTCTCCCCTACAGGAATACCGATCTTGCGCAGGATGGCCGCATCAAGGCCCTGGCGCTGCATATTCACTGGCACCTCATAGATGCTCGGCAGATCTTCGCTCTGCACCACGCACTCAAGGTCTACGTTGCAGAAGGAAGCCACTTTCATACGCACGGAGTCATCGAGATGGCGCTCAGTGCGGAGCACCAGGATATCGGGCTGGATACCCATCCCCTGCAGTTCCTTGACAGAGTGCTGTGTGGGTTTGGTCTTCAGTTCTTCTGCGGCCTTCAGGTAAGGCACATACGTCAGGTGGACGCAGACGGCGTCCCGGCCCAGATCCCAGCGCAACTGGCGAATGGCTTCCATGAACGGGGCGCTCTCGATGTCGCCGATGGTGCCGCCGACCTCCGTGATCACGAAGTCGAGATCCTCGCCTTTCACGTCCCGGCGCAGCATCCGGCGCTTGATTTCGTCGGTGATGTGAGGGACTACCTGGATGGTCTTGCCCAGATAATCGCCCCGGCGCTCCCGGTCGATGACCGTCTTGTAGATGCGCCCCGTGGTGATGGAGTTCTCACGGGTGGTGCGGATACCTGTAAATCGCTCGTAATGACCAAGGTCCAAGTCCGTCTCCATGCCGTCGGCCGTCACGTAGCACTCACCGTGCTCGTAGGGATTGAGCGTCCCCGGGTCGATGTTGATATAGGGGTCGAACTTCTGGATCGTCACCTTGAACCCACGGGCCTGGAGCAATTTGCCCAGACTGGCGGAAATGATGCCCTTGCCCAAAGAAGAGACCACGCCGCCTGTTATGAAGATATATTTCGTGTTCATCATTTCTATTTTGCCTTTTTAAAGTATGCATCCACGGCGGCCGCAGCCGTATGGCCGGAAGCCATCGCACGCACCACCAGCGAGGCGCCGCTCTGCACGTCGCCGGCGAAGAAGACATTCTCCCTCACCTCGGGCAACTGCGGCTTCAGGAAGCCCATCGCCAGCAGGACGATGTCCGACTTGACCAGTTCCGGCTCGCCGGCAGGGACCATCAGCGGACGTCCGCCCTCAGGGTTGGGTTTCCAGTCGACAGGCTGGATCTCGACGCCGGTGAGATGTCCTTTTTCCCCGACGAAGCGCAGGGTATTGATGTTCCAGCGCCGTACGCAGCCCTCTTCGTGCGAAGAAGAGGTCTTGAGCGTGCGCGGCCAGTTCGGCCAGGGATTCGCCGGGTCGTCCGGCCCCACAGGGGGCTTGGGCAGGATTTCGATCTGCATCACGGACTTGCAGCCCTGACGGTGCGCCGTGCCGATGCAGTCGGAACCCGTGTCTCCGCCACCGATAACCAGCACATCCTTGCCCTTGCAGGTCACCCGGTGCGCGGCATCCACTTCGGCGCCGTACAGGACGCGGTTCTGCTGCGCGAGCAGCTCCAGGGCGAAGTACACACCCTTCAGCTCGCGCCCGGGCACGGGCAGGTCGCGCGCCGTCGGGGTGCCGGTAGCGATGACGTAAGCGTCAAAGCCTTTCGGCAGCGCATCCGGCGCCACTTCCTCGCCGTAGCGGAAAGTGATCCCTTCTTGTTCCATCAATGCGATGCGGCGGTCAATCACAATCTTGTTCAACTTGAAATTCGGAATGCCGAACCGGAGCAGGCCGCCGGCCTTCTCGTTCTTCTCGAAGACGGTTACGGTATAACCCTTGCGGTTCAGTTGATTGGCCGCGGCCAGGCCTGAGGGACCCGCGCCGATTACGGCCACCTTGCGGCCGTTGCGCAGCGGAGCTACAGGGTGGACATAATTTTCGCGATATGCGATCTCGGTGATCGCCGCCTCGTTCTCCCGGTTGGTCGTAGGCTCGTGCATCGTGAGATTGAGCACGCAGGCCTTCTCGCAGAGAGCCGGACAGACGCGACCGGTGAACTCCGGGAAATCGTTGGTCGCATTGAGCAGGCGGTAAGCCAGTTCAAGGTCCCCCTTGAAGACGGCGTCGTTCCATTCGGGCGGGCGGTTTCCCAGCGGGCAGGCCCAGTTGCAGAAAGGCACGCCGCAATCCATGCAGCGGGACGCCTGCAGGCGGCGGTCGCCTTCGTTGAGCGTCTGCTCCACTTCCCCGAAATCCAGGATCCGGTCGTGCACCGGCCGGTATCCGGCCTCCTTGCGGGGTATCGTCAGAAATGCTTTATAATCTCCCATATGGCGTCAGTATTGAAGTTGGAGGTTCTGTACCCGCTGCTCCAGCTCGCGCATCCGCTCCCGCTCCAGCACGTGCTTGTATTCGATCGGAATAACCTTGATGAAATCCTCGACGCAGCGGTTCCAGTCATCCAGGATGGTCCGGGCCATTGCCGATCCGGTATAGAGGTAGTGCTGACGGATCAGTTCGTGGAGTTCCTTGCGGTCGAGCTTGTCGTCTACCAGCGAGATCTCCACCATATCCATATTGCAATAGAAATCGAAGTCGTGCGTCAAATCGAGCACGTAGGCCACACCGCCGGACATACCGGCCGCGAAATTGCGGCCCACAGGCCCCAGCACGACAACGCGCCCGCCGGTCATATACTCACAGCAATGGTCGCCGGCACCTTCCACCACCGCCAGGGCTCCGGAATTGCGAACCGCGAAACGTTGTCCGGCACGCCCGGCCACGTACATCTCGCCAGCCGTGGCACCATACAGGCAGGTATTGCCCACGATGATGTTTTCTTCCGCCTTGAAGGTGGACTTGGCAGAAGGGCGGATGGCCACGCGGCCACCGCACAGACCCTTGCCTACATAGTCGTTGGCCTCGCCCTCCAGCCGGACGTTGATGCCTTCAGCCAGGAAGGCGCAGAAACTCTGTCCTGCAGCCCCCTTGAACTTGATGTTGATGGTCGAATCCGGCAGGCCTGCAGCCCCGTATTTCGCAGCCACGCGGCCACTGAGCAGCGTACATGCAGCACGGTCTGTGTTAGCGATCGGATACTCCAGGCTGATCTCCTCTTTCCAGTCAATGGCGGGCTGCGCCGCCTTGACAATCTCAAGGTCCTTGACGGGCGGCAACGGATGCCATGTACCGCCAGCCCAGCTGAGCGTACCGTTTTCCTGGAAGAGCAGGCGCGACAGGTCCACACGGGCGGCCTTGGAGGCCGGATCCAGCGGTTTACGCACCAGCAGTTCCGTATGCCCGACGATGTCCGACAGGCGGGCAAAGCCCATCTCCGCCAGGTATTCGCGCACTTCCTGTGCCAGGAAGGTGAAATAGTTGACCAGATAATCTGCCTTGCCCCGGAAGTGCTCCCGGAGCCGGGGATCCTGCGTCGCCACACCCGTGGGGCAGGTATTGAGGCTGCACTTGCGCATCATCACGCAGCCGAGCACAATCAACGGCAGCGTTCCAAAGCCGAATTCGTCGGCACCCAGCAGGGCCATCAAGATGATGTCACGGCCGCTCTTGAGCTGGCCGTCCACCTGCAGGCGCACCCCGCAGCGAAGGCCATTGCGTACGAGCGTCTGTTGCGCCTCTGCCAGGCCGATCTCCGGGCTGATTCCCGCGAAACGCATAGATGAGGCAGGAGAAGCACCCGTGCCACCTTCGGCGCCGGACACGACGATCAGGTCGGCTTTGGCCTTGGCCACGCCGGCCGCAATCGTGCCCACGCCGCTCTCGGACACCAGTTTGACACTGATGGCTGCAGCGGGGTTGACATTCTTGAGGTCGAAGATCAATTGCGAGAGGTCCTCGATGGAATAGATGTCGTGGTGCGGCGGCGGGGAGATCAGCGAGATGCCCGGGATGGAGTTGCGGGTCTTGGCTATGATGGCATTGACCTTGAATCCGGGTAGCTGGCCGCCTTCACCGGGTTTGGCGCCCTGGGCCACCTTGATCTGGATCTCCTCTGCGTTGACCAGGTACTCGGCCGTGACGCCAAAGCGTCCGGAAGCCACCTGCTTGGTCTTGCTGGACAAGGAGATACCGTCCACGTCACTGTGGTAACGATCATTGTCCTCCCCTCCCTCCCCGGTATTGGAACGGGTCCCAAGCCGGTTCATCGCCAGGGCGATGGCCTCGTGTGCCTCGATGCTCAGCGCGCCGAAACTCATCGCGCTGACCACGAAATGCTTCACGATCTCCTCCACCGGCTCCACCCGGTCGATCCCGATCGGCGCGCGCTTGAAGTCCAGCAGGTCGCGCAGGAACACCGGATCCGACTTACCGTCCACGGCGGCGGTAAACTCTTTGAATTTCGTATAACTGCCCAGGCGCGTAGCAACCTGAAGTGAAGCGATGGTCTCAGGGTTCCACGCGTGGACGATGCCGTCCTTGCGGTAATGGAAGAGCCCGTCGTTGGACAGGAAATCCGGCTGTCCCTGCGGAGAATAAGCCATAGAGTGGAAAGCCATCGCGTCACGGGCTATGGTCTCCAGGCCGATGCCGCCGATGGTCGAACGTTCCGTACCGAAGTACTCGCGCAGCAATCCTTCCTCAAGACCGATGCTCTCGAAGATCTTGGCCCCGCGGTAGGAACGGATGGTGGAGATGCCCATCTTGGCCATGATCTTGAGCAGGCCCTTCTTCATCGCCTCGATATAGTTAGTGCGGGCTGTCGCATAATTGAGCTGGAGTTTGCCGCCGTGCGCCAGGCTGGATATGATGGCAAACGACAGGTATGGGTTGATGGCGGAAGCTCCATAGCCAAGCAATAAAGCGGCGTGCATAGTCTCACAGATTTCGCCGCTCTCGACGATCAGGGCTGTCTGGACCCGTTTGCCCGCGGCAATCAGGTGGTGATGCACGGCGCTCACAGCCAGCAGCGAGGGAATCGGCGCATGGGTTCCATCCACGTCGCGGTCGGACAGGATGATGTAGTTGACTCCGTCGTCCACACATTTCTCCGCCTGCCTGCACAGTTGAGTGAGGGCACGCCGGAGGTTATCGGCGGCAGATTTGGGATCCTTCGAACAGGCGAACAGAATCGGCAGTTTCTCTGTCTTGAAGCCCTTGTAACGGATGTTACAGAGCAGGTCGAGCTGCGTATTGGTCAGGATCGGGTGCGGCAGGCGCACCATCTTGCAGTTGTCGCCGTCCGGAGTCAGGATCCCGGTACCTACGCGGCCGATATACTCGAAGAGCGACATCACCATCTGCTCCCGGATGGAGTCGATGGGCGGGTTGGTCACCTGTGCGAACTGCTGCCGGAAATAGTTGAAGAAGCTCTGGGGTTTCTCTGTGAGCACCGCCAGCGGAGTATCGTTGCCCATCGAGGAAGTGGCCTCGATTCCCTTTTCGCACATCGGTTTGAGAGCATTCTCGATGCTCTCGGCCGTGTAGCCGAAGAGGCGCTCCTTGACAAGCAGATCCGCCTCGTTATGCTCAATCTTGCGACCGCTGTGCAGGTCTTCCAACTGGATACGGCCTTCGGCAAGCCACTTGCGGTAGGGATGTTCGGCTGCGAGTTGTTCCTTGATCTCACTGTCGTACCAGATCTTGCCCTCCCTGGTATCCACAAGCAGCATCTTGCCCGGCTCCAGACGGCCTTTGCACGCGATCTCCGTGGGATCGAAGTCCAGTACGCCCACCTCGCTCGCGACCACAAGCAGGCCCCGTTTGGTGATGGTGTAGCGCCCCGGGCGAAGGCCGTTACGGTCGAGGATCCCGCCCGCATAGCGGCCGTCACTGAACAGCAGCGTCGCCGGTCCGTCCCAAGGCTCCATCAAGATGGAATGGTACTCATAGAAAGCGCGCAAATCCTCCGTGATCGGATTGGTGCCGTCAAAACTCTCCGGCATCAGCACGGAAACCGCCTGCGGCAGACTAAGTCCGCTTTGCGTGAGGAATTCGAGAACATTGTCCAGGCTGGCCGAGTCGCTCATGTCGGGCTGGACCAGCGGGGTGAGGTCGGAGATATCACCGAGCACCCCGGACCCCAGTACGCTTTCGCGCGCCTGCATCCAGCTGCGGTTGCCCCGGATGGTATTGATCTCGCCGTTGTGGCAGAGCATCCGGAACGGCTGCGCCAGGCTCCACTGCGGGAAGGTATTGGTTGAAAAACGCGAATGGACGATGGCCATCGAGCTGGTGAACCACTGGCTGGTCAGGTCCGTGTAATATTCCCGGAGCTGACGGCTTGTCAGCATCCCTTTATAAACGATGTTGCGCGTGGAAAGAGAGCAGATGTAGCAGTCTTTCCCCAAGCGCTCCACATGCTTGCGGATGCGGTAGAGGCGGCGTTCCAATTCGTCCTCCTCGAGGTATCCGTCGCACGTGACGAACAGCTGCACCGTGAAGGGCTCGGCTTTGGCGGCCTCCTCCCCCAGGCAGGCGGAATTGACCGGGACTTCGCGCACATGGCTGAGCGAACAGCCCATGTGCGCAACCTCGTCGCCGATCTGTTCCAGGATCCGGGCACGCTTGCCGGCATCGCGGGGCAGGAAGACGAGTCCGGTACCGTAACGGCCCTTTTCGGGCACGGGCACTCCCTGCAACAGGATGAATTCGTGGGGGATCTGGACCATGATGCCCGCGCCGTCTCCGGACTTGCCGTCGGCGCCTTCCGCACCGCGGTGACTCATGTTCTCCAGCACGGACAAGGCACTCTCCACGAGTTCGTGGGTCTTGTCGCCCCGGATATTCACAACCATACCAACCCCACAGGCGTCGTGTTCCGACGCCGCGTTATACAGACCTCCGTCCATATATCAGTTCGCTATCAAATACAAAGATCGTCCACTGGGTGCAGGGAAAAGCTAGTTGATGAACAGCAGCTCACGGTACTTCGGGAGCGGCCACATCTTATTGTCCACCACTTCCTCAAGCTTATCGATCGGACGGCGCAGCGCGAAGAGGCTTTCCGCAATCTCGTGGTAGGCCAAGGCACGCTCGTAGATGTCCTCTATCGCATTGGCCGCCTTGCGGGCTTCCTTCATAGCCAAAGCCTTGACGCGCACATCCTCCACATATTTATTGATGTCGTCGAGTATGCGCAATTCGGTGGTGCAATTGTCCAGGTTGCCGTAGATTCCCTTCGCGAGGGTCACTTCCTGCAGGAGCTTGGCCTTATATTCGAGCGCAGCGGGAATGATATGGTTGATGGCCATCCGGAACATCACGCGGGATTCAATCTGGACTTTCTTGACATAGGTCTCCCATTTCACTTCATTGCGGGCCTCGAGCTCTTTCTTCGAATAGACACCCGTCTTGGTGAACATCTTGACGGCATCGGGCTTGGTGAACTCACAGAACATCTTCGGCACGTTGGTCTCGACGTCGAGACCGCGGCGGGCGGCCTCTTTCTTCCACTCCTCGGTATAGCCGTTGCCGTCGAAGCAGACGGTGCCGAGCACCGACTTGATAACGGGCTTGAGGGCATCCATGATGGCCACTCCTGTCTGCTTGTCCTTCGCGATTTCCTTCTCGACTTCGGCCTTGAACGCGATGAGCTGCTCAGCCACGGCGGCGTTGAGCGTGGTCATCGCGCCTGCACAGTTGGCGCAGGAACCGACGGCGCGGAACTCGAAGCGGTTGCC
>DBXZ01000020.1:4803-5121 GCA_002309795.1 Bacteroidales bacterium UBA1199 | reverse complement strand
CACGTCGCGGTCGTTGATGTCACGGTCCGCGGTGGCGATGATGTTCTCCAGGAAGAGGTTGCTCTTCTCGAAGAGGTCCCAGAACGAGCAGTAGTTCTGCGAGAAGTAGAACTCTTTCATGTTCAGCTTCTCCGCTGCCACGGGACGGAGCTCGTTGAGCGAGGTGAAGAGCCAGCAGCGGCCGGAGCTGCGCTGGTTGGTGATGCCCTTCACGTCGACCTCATATTTGAAGTAGGTGTCCAGCTTGCCCTCGTTGGAGAGGTTCTGGGCCAGTGCGTTGATGTCGGTGTTGTGCGAGAGCACGTTCTGGAGCGCCAC
>DBXZ01000020.1:3441-4796 GCA_002309795.1 Bacteroidales bacterium UBA1199 | reverse complement strand
GTGGCAGGATCTTTCACGAAACTGTCCTGGATCTCCTTGAGTTCGTTCTTGCCGATACTCTGCGCGCCCGCGCTCAGGCAGAGCGTCAGGGCTGCGACAAACAGAATAGCCTTTTTCATACAGGTATGGTTTGATTAATTGTTTTTCATGGCATTTTCCACCTGGCGGACGGTGATCGGGAGCCGCTTGGAGCCCATCAGGCGGGCGCCGGTCGCGGTAATCAGCAGGTCATCTTCGAGCCGGATGCCGCCGAAGTTGTAGTAGCTCTCCAGCTTGCCGAAGTTGATGTACTGTGCGTTGGTTCCCTCTTTCTTCCACTTTTCGATCAGGGCGGGGATGAAGTAGATGCCCGGTTCGTCGGTGATCACCTGACCCGGCACCAGCTTGCGGGCCATGCGCAGCGAGCCCAGGCCCAGCTGCTTGGCGCGTTCCTGGCCCTCGTCGTAACCCACGTAGTTTTCGCCCAGGTTCTCCATGTCGTGGACGTCCAGACCCATGTTGTGGCCCAGACCGTGCGGCATGAAGAGGCCCTGCACGCCGGCGGCGCACATCTCGTCGACATCGCCCTTCAGCAGCCCGAGGTTCACGAGGCCCTGCAGGATAATCTTGGAAGCGCCCAGGTGCACGTCGCGGTAGGTGATGCCCGGCTTCGCTGCATCCAGCGCATACTGGTTGGCGGTGGAGACAATCGTGTAGATCTCTTTCTGCCGTTCGGTGAACTTGCCGCTGACCGGCCAGGTGCGGGTGAAGTCGGATGCGTAGTGTGAACCGAGTTCCGCGCCCGCGTCAATCACGCAGAGCTTGCCGGCGGTCAGGATGTCGCCGTGGTTGTGGTTGTGCAGCGTCTCGCCGTGCTGCGAGAGGATCGTGGGGAAGGAGGTCATGTAGCCCTCGGAGAGGCAGACGCCCTCCAGGATGCCTACGAGCTGCTGCTCGCTCATGCCGGGTTTCATCATCTGCATGGCGGTGTAGTGCATCGCGTAGCCCAGGTTGCAGGCCTTGTCGATCTCCGCAATCTCGCACGGCTCCTTGATGAGGCGCTGGCTGACCACGGCGCGGATGAACGCTTCGCTCGGCAGGGTCTTGAGCTCGGCGAGCGTGCAGCCCAGCAGTTCGCAGAGCCAGGTGCGGGTGTCTTCGCGGTAGGGCGGAAGCACGTGGACCTTGCGGCCCTTCTTGAGCGCCGCCTTCACGCAGTCGGCCACCTTGGCGAGGGGTGCGCTCTTGGCTACGCCCACCGATGCGGCCTCGTCGGCCATCAGCGGCTGGGGACCCATCCAGATGATGTCGTCCATGTCCACGTCGTCGCCGAAGAGGATCTCTTCGCCGCTGTCGGCGTCGATCACGGCTGCCAG
>DBXZ01000020.1:0-3359 GCA_002309795.1 Bacteroidales bacterium UBA1199 | reverse complement strand
AGCAGCAGGCCGCTCATCCTGGCGGCGAGTGCCTTTCTGCGTTCGATGTAAACTTGTGCGTCAAACATATTCTTGGTTTTTAAAGATTTGTCAGGGTTGTATGAATTCCAGGAAGGATTGCTCTTCCGCGGCCGTCAGGAACGCGGTCCGGACGGGAACGTAGAAGAGACGCTCCTTCATGGCGTCGGGGATATAGCGGTTGTGCAGCAGTCGCTGGGCATCTTTTTCCGTGGTCATCATGACCGAGAGCGGGTAGTTGCAAGCGACGCGCCAAAGTGAACGGATGTCGGCGCGCGTGAAGTAGTGATGGTCGGGGAAGGTCTCCGTATAGACCTGCCAATAACGACCCATAAGGCTGGATATCAGTGATTTTGGATGAGCGATACCGGTGATGAGAATCGCCTCCTTCGCGTAAATGTAGCGGTTGTTGCCGATCCCTTCGAAGACCGCCCGCGGCTCGCCGTAGTCCATCCGCGTGAAGAAAACTCTCTGTCCGGGAGCGATCCGGTTCTCCGTGCGCAGCCGCTCGCGGTCCGATTCGTCCAGCCATTCGGGACACTTGGTGAAAACCACCGCGTCGGCGCGGGAAATCTGTTCGGGCAGGTCGCGGAGCCGCCCCAGTGGCAGCAGTTCGTCGCCGGCCACCGGCCGTTCGCTGTCTATCAGCAGCAGGCTCTTCTGCGGCCGGATTTCGCGCCGCTGGAAGGCGTCGTCCAGGATAATCAACTCCGGGGGATTGGGGAGCGTCAGCAGGGTTTCGATTCCGCGCTTGCGGTTGCGGTCCACGGCCACCACGGCTTGCGGGAATTTGCGCTTGATCTGCAGCGGTTCATCGCCCGCCGCCTCGGCCGTAGAGTCGCATTCCACAATCCGGAATCCCCGGCTGCGGCGCTTGTAGCCCATGGAAAGTACGGCCACCCGACGCCCGTCGGAAAGGATGTCGACCAGATATTCGGCCATCGGGGTCTTGCCCGTGCCGCCCACCGTCACGTTGCCCACGCCGATCACCGGCACCTCAAAGGCGTAAGACTTGCACTTCCCCCTGTCGTAGAGGCGGTGGCGGAGCTTGAGCGTCAGCCAGTAAGGGAAGAGCACGATCTTGCTTGCCTTCATTGCCAGTTCTCCTTGATATAGTCGAGCGTCGCGAACAGTTCGTCCGGATCGGTCAAAGTTACTAATTTTAGCCGGGTTTCCTTGAAATTATCCAGCCCTTTGAAGTAGCAGGAGAGGTGGCGTCGCATCTCCAGGATGCCCACCTTGGGTCCCTTCACTTCGAGCGACTTGGCCAGGTGGCGTTTGGCCAGTTCCACCCGTTCGGCCACGCTCATCGGCGGCAGCAGCTCGCCCGTATCCAGGTAGTGCCGCACCTCGCGGAAAATCCACGGATGGCCGAAGCTGGCGCGACCTATCATGATGCCGTCCACGCCGTAACGGTCGAACGCCTCGGCTGCCTTCTCCGGCGAATTGATGTCCCCGTTGCCGATGATGGGAATCTTCATGCGCGGATTCTTCTTCACTTCGCCGATCAGGGTCCAGTCCGCTTCGCCCTTGTAGAGCTGGCAGCGGGTGCGGCCGTGGATGGTCAGCGCCGCGATTCCGGCATCCTGCAGCCGTTCGGCCAGCGGAACGATGATCTTGCTGTCCTCGTCCCAGCCGAGCCGGGTTTTCACGGTGACGGGCAGTTTCACGGACTCCACCACGCGGCGGGTGATCTCCACCATCTTGTCCGGTTCGCGCATCATGCCGCTGCCCGCGCCGCGCCGGGCGATCTTGTTGACCGGGCAGCCGAAGTTGATGTCGATCAGGTCCGGACCGGCCGCCTCCGCGCGCACCGCAGCCTCCACCATCGCGTCGGGCAGGTGGCCGTAGATCTGGATGCCGATGGGCCGCTCGTAGTCGTAGAGCCGCATTTTGGCAATGGTTTTGGCGGCGTCGCGGATCAGTCCGTCCGACGAGATGAATTCGGTGTACATCATCTCCGCGCCGAACCCCTTGCAGATGTAGCGGAAAGAGATGTCGGTCACGTCTTCCATCGGGGCGAGGAAGAGCGGGCGGGGTCCGAATGTGATATTGCCTATCTGCATTTCCGCTTGTGGTAAATCCCTGCTAATTTAAGGAGATTTTGGCACTTAAAATAATTTGCTTAACTTTGCACCCCTCCAAAAACGGAGTATCGCAACATTTAATTAACGTATTAACCTAAAAATCAACACAGTGGACACACTTAGCTACAAGACCGTCTCTGCTAACGCCGGTACCGTCACCAAAGAGTGGCTGGTTATCGATGCTACGGATCAGATCCTGGGTCGCCTGGCTTCCCGTGTCGCTCTTGTCCTCCGTGGCAAGAACAAGCCGAGCTATACGCCGCACGTTGACTGTGGTGACAACGTCATCATCATCAATGCGGACAAGGTTCGTCTCACGGGCAAGAAGCTCACGGACCGCGTGTACGTTCGCCATACCGGTTATCCGGGCGGCCAGCGTTTCAGCACCCCCAAGGAACTGTTCGCAAGCAAGCCGACAGCAGTAGTCGAGCACGCCATCCGTGGTATGCTCCCTAAGAACCGCCTGGGTGACAAGATTTTCGGCAACCTGTACGTATATGCAGGCAGCGAACATCCTCACGAGGCACAGAAACCCAAAACAATTACCTTAAACGAACTTTAAACTAGAGTAATGGAAGTTATCAACGCCCTTGGAAGACGTAAATCAGCTGTTGCCCGCGTTTATTTGAGCACAGGTAAAGGCACGATCACGATCAACGGCCGTACCCTCGAAGAGTACTTCAAAGAGGATACCCTCCGCTACATCGTGAACCAGCCGTTGGAACTCACCGGCACGCAAGCCAATTTCGACATCACCGTCACGCTTGACGGCGGCGGAATCAAAGGCCAGGCAGAGGCTCTCCGCCTGGGTATTGCCCGCGCCCTCTGCAAGGTGGATGCCGAGGCTTACCGCCCTGTTCTGAAGGCAAACGGTTTCCTGACGCGCGACGCACGTGAAGTCGAGCGTAAGAAACCCGGCCAGCCCGGTGCACGCCGCCGCTTCCAGTTCAGCAAACGTTAGTATTTGCCCTGATTTACAAACTGCACAGTCCGGTTATAAAATCCCGGGACCCGAATGGCTGCCCCCGATTTGTCCGGCTGCGGAAAATCCAGAAGACCGACTGAGTCGCTACTTCGGATTGATGAAAAGAGGACTCTCGCTTGAAAAGGAGAGTAAAACAGTTAAACAACTAAAAGAAACAATTTTAAAATGTCTAGAACCAATTTCCAAGACTTGCTTGATGCAGGCGTTCACTTCGGTCACCTGAAGAGAAAGTGGAATCCTAAAATGGCTCCGTACATCTTTATGGAGAA
>DBXZ01000015.1:28536-28745 GCA_002309795.1 Bacteroidales bacterium UBA1199 | reverse complement strand
CAAGCCACGTTACCGAAGCCGGAGAGAGCGATCTTCTTGCCCTTGATGTCTTTGCCGTGCTCCTTGAGGAGGTTCTCGAGGAAGTAGAGCGCACCGAAACCGGTTGCTTCCGGACGGAGAATGGAACCGCCCCAGGTTGCACCCTTACCGGTGAGGACACCCGTGTTGTACTCGCGAGCGAGCTTCTTGTACATACCGTACATGTAACC
>DBXZ01000015.1:9730-28505 GCA_002309795.1 Bacteroidales bacterium UBA1199 | reverse complement strand
ACGTCCGTGTCCGGACCGATGCACTGCCAGAGTTCGGTCATGAAGGCCTGGCAGAAACGCATGATTTCAGCGTCGGATTTGCCAACCGGATCGAAGTCGGAACCACCCTTTGCGCCACCCATCGGGAGGGTCGTCAGGGAGTTCTTGAAGATCTGCTCGAAACCGAGGAACTTCAGCATGGAGAGGTTGACAGCTTTGTGGAAGCGGAGACCGCCCTTGTAGGGACCGATTGCGCTGTTGAACTGAACACGGTAGCCGAGGTTGACCTGGACTTCGCCCTTGTCGTCAACCCATGCAACGCGGAACGTAAAGATACGGTCAGGCTCGACGATGCGCTCGACGATCTTTGCCTTCTCGAATTCAGGGTGCTGGTTGTAGATCTCTTCGATGGATTCGAGGACCTCTTCAGCTGCCTGGAGGAATTCTTTTTCTTCAGCGTGCTTCTCACGAAGCTTTGCCATAATATCAGCTGCTTTCATAATAACAGATAGATAATTGTAAAGTTTGAAAATTATTGTTTGGGAATGGTATTGCTTATTTGACCGTCCAGGTTGCGCCGCTCTTGAGCAGGTCGTCAACGCAGGTGATGGTGGATTTGGCCTTGACCTCTGCGAGCTGGTCGCGTACGCGGTCGTCGTAGGTGGGTTCGGCCACGTCGCGGATCACGCCGAGCGCCACCGGGAAGTCCGGAGCCTTCATGTTGATGAGCTGGCTCTGGATAGCGGTGTCGTCGCAGTGTGCATCGTGGACGAGGAGTTTGTCAACGGTGATGCCGTCTTCGCCGATCTTCACGACCTTGAGCTTGCCGCCTTCGAGGATCAGGCCCTTGTCTTTGTTGGTACCGAAAACCATGGGCTGGCCGTGACGGAGCACGATGGTGCGGTCTGCACGGACTGTGCGGTCTGCAATCTGGTTGTGGGCACCGTCGTTGAAGATGACGCAGTTGGTCAGCATTTCGCAGATGGAGCAACCGTCATGCTTGGCAGCGGCCACGAGAATCTCCTGGTTGAGCGCCATTTCGGAGTCGAGGCTGCGGGCAAAGAAGGTNNNNCCGTACGGGGAGGTCTTGGTAATCTGGCCGAGCTTGGAGGTCGGGGAATACTGACCCTTGGTCAGACCGTAGATCTGGTTGTTGAAGAGGATGACGTTGATGTCGATATTGCGGCGGATTGCGTGGATGAAGTGGTTACCGCCGATTGCGAGCGCGTCGCCGTCGCCGGTTGCCTGCCATACGCTGAGGGTGGGATTCGCCACCTTCACACCGGTGGAGATCGGTGTTGCACGGCCGTGGATCGAGTGGAATCCGAACGTATCTACATAGTAAGGAAGACGCGAGGAGCAGCCGATACCGGAGATGACGACAATCCGTTCCTTGGAATAACCGAGGTCTTCGCAGACGGTCGGAAGGGCACGCGTAAGCGCTGCAAGGATGGCGTGGTCACCGCAACCCGGGCACCAGCGGGGTTCCTGATTGCTCTTGAAGTCTTGTGCTGTATATTTCATGGTGTAATCCTCCGTAATTAAAGGTTATTGACTGCATCTACGATCTCCTTCACGATGAAGGGCTGACCCTGAACCTTGTTGACCTGCTTGAACTGGAACTGCGGGAAGTTGGCGCGCAGATAGTTGGCGAACTGGCCGCTGTTGAGCTCGCAGACCACGAGGTTCTTGTAGTTTGCAAAAATCTCTGCCGTATTCTTGGGCAGCGGGAGGATATAGTCGAAGTGGGTGAGCGCAACGTCCCTGCCTGCGTCCTTGAGCTCGTTGTAAGCGGAGAGCAGGTGGCCGAAGGTACCGCCCCAGCCAATCAGGAGGGTATCAGCCTTCCTGGGACCGATCACTTCCTGGTCGGGGATGTAGTTGGCTACGCGTGCGACCTTCTCGGCGCGCTCGGCAACCATCTTGGCGTGGTTTTCAGGATCGGAGGAGATGACACCGGCGGTGTTCTTCTCCAGACCGCCTACGCGGTGCTCGAGACCGGCTTTGCCCGGGTGAGCCCAGTAGCGGGCCATGGTTTCCGGATCTCTCTTGTAGGGCTGGAACTTGCCTTCGCAGGAGTCGATCACCGGAGCCTTGATGGCGGGATAGTCCTTCATGGAAGGAATCTTCCACGGTTCGGAACCATTGCCCAGGAAACCTTCGGAGAGCAGGACGACCGGCATCATGTGCTCGAGGGCGAGCTTGCCGGCCATGAAAGCTGCATCGAAGCAGTGGCTCGGAGAGTGAGCGGCGATCACGCAGATCGGGCACTCGCCGTTGCGGCCGTAGAGGACCTGGTTGAGGTCGGTCTGTTCGGTCTTGGTAGGAATACCGGTGGAAGGGCCGCTGCGCTGGACGTCCACGATCACGAGCGGGAGCTCGGTGATCATGGCCAGACCCATGGCCTCGGACTTCAGGGAGATACCCGGGCCGGAGGTGGTGGTCACGGCAAAGTTGCCGGCAAAGGCCGCGCCGATCGCGGTGCAGATACCGGCGATTTCGTCTTCACACTGTACAGTTTTGACACCGAGGTTCTTGTAGATGGCAAGTTCCTCAAGGATAGCCGTAGCCGGGGTGATCGGGTAGGAACCGCAGAAGAGCGGAATGCCGGCCTTCTCGGAAGCTGCGATCAGGCCCCATGCGGTAGCCTGGTTACCGTTGATGTTGCGATAGACACCCGGCTCCTGCTTGGCGGGAGCGATCGTGTAGGTATTGGCAATCGCCTGGATGTTCTCTGCGTAGTTGAAACCGTCGCGGATCACCTTCTTGTTGACATCCACCATTTCGGGATGCTTCTTTCCGAACTTCTTGACGAGGTAGGCGTCGGTGTATTCCAGCGGGCGGTTGAACATGAAGAACACCATACCCAGGGTGAACATGTTCTTGCAACGCTCCATTTCCTTGAGTCCGAGGCCGCTGTCTTTCAGGCTCTCCTTGGTGAGAGTGGTAATGTTGGCGGCTACGATCGTGCGGTCCTGCAGTTTGAGTTCCGCGATCGGATCGTCGGTCTCGAAACCGGCGCGCTTGATGTTCGACTCATCGAACGAATCGAGGTCGACGATAATCGTTGCGTTGGGCTTTGCCCACTTGGCATTCGCCTTCAGGGCAGCGGGGTTCATGGCGACGAGCGCATCTGCGAAATCGCCCGGAGTGGTCACGCCGCTCCTGCCGATATGGACTTGGAAACCGGAAACGCCCGACACGGTTCCGTGCGGGGCGCGAATCTCTGCCGGGTAATCCGGGAAGGTGGAAATCTCGTTGCCATACAGTGCGGAAGCGTCTGCGAACAGCGTTCCGGTCAACTGCATGCCATCACCCGAGTCACCGGCAAAACGGATTACGACATCGTTGGTGTCAATAACTTTATGTTGCATGATTTATGATAGGTTAAGTAGGTGCTGTGGAGAGTCGTGTTACTTGTCAGCCTGGCTGGGAAGCTGCGTGGGCGCAACTTTTTCAGCAGGGATGCCGAGTTCCTTCTTGGCGAGCGGGAGCAGGTCTACGCTAATCGCATCGTCAAAATAGATGACGGCACCCACCGAGGTGTCGAACACATAGACAAGGGCCTGTTCCTTGGCCACTTTCTGGATAGCGTCGTTGGCCTTCTGGAAGATGGGGCCCATCAGCAGCTGCTGCTGGCGCTGCATGTCCTGCTGTGCGGTCTGCTGGAACTGCTGGATGCGCTGCACCAGGTCCTGGAGGTCTTTCTCCTTGGCTTCGCGGACGGCCGGCGTCCAGGTAGCGTTCTTGCGCTGATATTCGGTAAACTTGGTGTTGTACTCATCTTCCATTCCGTGCATGGTCTCCTCGAGATCCTGCTGGTAAACCTGCAGGTTAAGCCGGGCGGAATCCGTCTCGGACATCAGGGCGATCAGCTCCTGGGAATTGATGTGGCCGCACTTGAAGTTCTGTGCGCCTGCCAGCACCGTGACGGCCACGGCGAGCAGCAGGGTTAAAACGATTCGCTTCATAATCTGTCGTATCTGCTATAACTGTTTGATAATCTCGTTGGTAATGTCCAGCGCGGAGTCGTAGTAAACGATATTGCCGGTGCCGGCCAGGTCGATAATGGCGGTAAAGCCGTTCAGCTCGCAATAGTGGCGGACAGCCTTCTCCACCCTTTCGCGGATGGGGGTCAGCAGTTCTTCCGACTTCTTGGCGAGCACGCCCTCGGAGCCGAAGTAGCTGTCTTCCTTCTTCTTCATCTCCTGTTCCTTGGTGATAATCTTGTTCTCAGCGGAGGAACGCTGGGAGCTGGAAAGATAGGCCTTCTGGTTCTGGTAGGTGGAATAAAGCTGGTCGATGACCTTCAGGTCCGCTTCGATCTCTGCTTTATACTTGTTCGAAAGCTGTTCGAGAGACTTCTGTGCACTCTGATATTCGGAGAGTTCCTTGAGAACGGTCTCGGTGTTGATGAAACCGATTTTCTGGCTCTGTGCCTGGAGCATCGAGGCGCTCAGGAGAGCGAGGGTAAGGAGCGTAAACAACTTTTTCATAATCTTATGCTTTAGAATTGTTGACCGATAACGAAATGGAATTGACTCTTGTCCGAGGTCGCGTCGAAACCGTAGCCCCAGTCGATACCGAGCAGGCCGACGATGGGCAGGAAGACACGGAGACCGATACCGGCGCTCCGCTTGACCTGGAACGGGTTGAAACTATGGATATCCGACCAGCAGTTACCGGCCTCCAGGAAGGCCAGCGCGTAGATGGTGGAAGAAGGTTGCATGACAAGCGGGTAGCGGAGCTCGACGGTAAACTTGTCGTAGACGTTACCGGCATAGGCGCCGTTGATGTACGGCGTCAGGGAGTAGTTCTCGTAGCCGCGGAGGCCGATCACCTCGGAGCCGTAGGTGTTGTAGCCCGACATGCCGTCACCGCCCACGATAAAGCCCTCGAACGGCGAGTAGCCCCAGTTGCGGTTGTAGTAGCCCAGATAGCCGAAGTGCGCGCGGGTCATCAGCACCAGGTCGCCGAGCAGGCGGGTATAGACCGCGCCCTTGAAGGTCCACTTGTTGTATTCGATCCACTTGAAGTGTTCCTGGATGCTCTTGGACTGCCAGTCGATCGAAGAGGCGTTCTTGCGCATCAGCGACCAGGGCGGCGTCACCTGCATCGTGAAGGAGAACTCCGAGCCCTGACGGGGATAGATGGACTGGTCGGTGGAGTTGCGCGAGAGCGTGGAGGTCAGGCTGAGGTTGTGGGACTTGCCCGTGCTGTAGATAAAGTAGTAGTTCCAGTCTTTCAGCTCATAGGTCTGCCAGCCCAGCGAACTGTAGAACACGAAGTAGGTATCCGGCCATTTGAGGCGGGTACCCAGACCGATGTTCGCACCGTAGACCTCCATGTACTGGTCGTTGTTCAGGACGCTGTAGTACGATGAGATGAAGGAGTTGGTCTGGCGCGAGAAGTAGGCGGAGATGCTGAGCGAAGTCGGCTTCTTGCCCGTCAGCCACGGCTCCACGAAGCTGGCCGAGAGCGTGGTATAGTAAGTACCGTTGGTCTGGAAGCGGATGGAGAGCTGCTGCGCGTCGCCCAGCGGAACCGGGCGCCACGCCTCTTTCTTGAAGAAGCTGTAGGTAGAGAAGTTGTTGAAGCTCAAACCTACCGTACCCACGAACATGCGGTTGCCCCAGCCGCCGCTGAGCTCGATCTGGCTGTTGGATTTCTCCTCCACGTTGTAGGAGATGTCCACCGTATTGTTCATGGAGTTCGGGACGATGTTGTAGCCCCTGTTCGGATCGGCGGCGACCTCCGGGTCGAAGTGGCCCATCGAGGAGATTTCGCGGATGGAGCGCTCGAAGTCGGTCTGGCGGAAGAGATAGCCCGGACGGGTGAAGACCGCGCGGCGGACCACCTTTTCGTTGGTCAGCGTATTGCCGTTGATGATGATGTTGTTGAACTTCGCGGGTTTGCCCTCCACCAGGCGCATCTCCACGTCTACCGAATCGCCCTCGATGTTGATTTCCACCGGAGTGACGTTGAAGAAGAGGTATCCGTTGTCGCGGTAGAGTTTTGCAATCGAGAGTTCGCTCTGGTCACCGCCGTAGAGCCGTTTCTCCATGGTGATGATGTCGTAGATGGAACCCTTGTCTATGTGCAGCACGGAGTTGAGCGTCTCGTCGTCGTATTCGGAGTTGCCGGTCCAGGTGATGTTGCGGAAGTAGTATTTCCGGCCGGCGTCAAAGACGAGGTGGATGCCCAGGCGGCCCTCCTCGATCTCATAGATGGAGTCGCGCACCACGCGGGCGTCACGGTAGCCGGCCTCGTTGAAGGCGTCGAGCAGGCTCTTGCGGTCGTTGGCGTATTCCTCTTCGTTGAATTTCTTGGATTTGAAGAAGTTGTACCAGGAACGGTCCTTGGTCTTCTTCATGGTTTTGTCGAGCTTGTACTTGCTGATCTCCTCGTTGCCTTCGTAGGTGATCTCACGGATCTTCACCTTTTTGCCCTTGTTGACCACGAAGGTCACCTTGGTGGCGTTCTTGATGATGGAGTCCTGCTCCTGCTCCACGTCGACCGCGACATTCAGGAAACCCTTCTCCTTGAAGTATTCGCGGATCAGGTCCACGGAGGTGGTCAGCACATAATCGGAGAGCTGGCTGCCGCGGCGCAGGTTGAGCTTGTCTTTGAGGTCGTCCCGTTCGCCGTTGCGCACACCGCGGTATTCCCACTTCAGGACGCGGGGCAGCTCTTCGATATCCAGGCGGAGCCAGGCGGTATCGCGGGCGGCGGAGAGGCGCTCGATATAGAGTCCTACATTGGAGGTTGCACCCTGCAGCCAGAGGCGTTTGACGGCGTTCGAAACATCTTCGCTGGGGATGGTCACGGAGTCACCCTCGCGGAAGCCCAGCACCGAAATCAGCTGGTCGGCAGAAAGATACTTCAGGCCGGTGATGTTGACACCGCCAACTATATAGGACTTGGGATTTGAATAGTCCACCTCGATACCCTGGGCGAGAGCCGGCTTCCCTGAAAGGGAAACGGCCAGGAAGAAGGCCAGAAAAACAAAGGGCTTGAGGAGTCTGTTCATCATTTTTATAAAGTCTGCAAAATTACACTTAATTTTCGGGAATACCTATTTTATTTTTCCGTATCTCCGGTCGCGGGTGGAAAAGGCTTCCAATGCGCGTGCAAACTCGTTTTTGCGAAAATCAGGCCAAAGGACGTCGGTATAGTAAAACTCCGTGTAGGCGCACTGCCAGAGCATATAATTGCTGATGCGCTGCTCGCCGCTGGTGCGGATCATCAGGTCGGGATCGGGGATGCCCGCGGTGCTCAGGTAAGAGGCGAAACGCTCTTCCGTGAGCGGTTCGGGCGTCCTCCCCTCCCGCTGGGCGGCCAGGGCGTCGTCGGCGTAGCGCTGCGCGGCCTGCGCGATGTCCCATTTTCCGCTGTAGCTCAGCATCACGACCAGCGTGGTGCCGGTGTTGGCGGCGGTCCGCTCCTCCAGCCCCTGCACGACGCGGAGCAGGTCCGGTTTGAGGCGGCCGAGGTCCCCGATCACGCGGAAGCGGACGTTGTTGCGCATGAAGGTTTTTTCTTCGTTGAGCACCGACTTGAACATCAGCGCCATCAGACCGGAGACCTCCTCTTCCGGACGGTTCCAGTTCTCTTCCGAAAAGGCGAATACGCTCAGGTACCGGATTCCCTTTTCCACCGCGAATTCCAGGCAGGCGCGGACTGATTCCACCCCTTCTTTGTGACCGAACAGCCGCTGTTTGCCCTGCTTGCGGGCCCAGCGGCCGTTGCCATCCATGATGATGGTGACGTGTTGCGGGACTTCTGTCATAGCTTATGGTTTTGGCGCCCGTCTTCGCCCCAGTGGAGCTTGCTGCGGAGCGCATCTATAAAATTATTGTCTGATAAGGAGATACAGCGGAGGGAAAAGTCGCCGCGCGAAATGCGCGCACGGAACGGCGATTCAAAGACGGCCGTGCGGTCGTCGGCCGAAAGGACCACCTGTCCGCGGATGGAAGTGACAGAGACTTCGATCGAAGCGTCCAGCGGGACGACCATCGGGCGGACGTTGAGATTGTGCGGCGCGATGGGCGTGATCACGGCCACCTGGGAATCCGGCAGGACGATGGGGCCGCCCAGGCTCAGCGACCAGGCGGTGCTGCCGGTGGGCGTGGCCACCACCAGTCCGTCGGCCCAGAAAACGGGCAGCCGGCGCGAATTGATGGTGAGCGCGACGGCCACCATCTCGCGGCGTTCACCGGAGAAGGAGATCTCGTTGAGCGCGTAAGGGTAGAATTCCCCGGGCAGTACGGCCTCTTCCGGCGTCACCGTCAGCAGGGAGCGCTCCTGCACGGAGTAGTCCCCCCGAATGATGGCTGCAAGCGCCTCGGAAGCGGAATCGGCCTCCGCGGCCGTCAGGAATCCCAACCGCCCCAGGTTGATGCCGACCACCGGGATGCCGCTGTCGCGCACGCACGGGAGCGAAGAGAGAAAGGTGCCGTCGCCGCCCAGGGTGAGCAGCACGTCCGTCCCTTCCGGCAGTCCCTTGCGGGAATCAACATAACACAACGTGGCACCGCTTTTGCTGGCAGTCTCAAGAAGCCTGGCGGCATTTTCGAGGGAACGGCCTTCGGGCTCTCTGCCGAGAATCGCTATCTTCATTTGGGAATCCTGTATTTTTGTTCAAATTTACCTTTTTTTGGTGTAATTTTGCAAGGTATGACGAAATTAAGTGTAAATATCAACAAAATCGCCACGCTCCGCAATGCGCGAGGTGGCAACATGCCGGATGTACTGAAGGCGGCAATAGATATCGAACGTTTTGGCGCTCAGGGAATTACCGTTCATCCCAGACCGGACGGGCGCCACATCCGCTACGACGACGTGACGGCCCTGAAACCCATCCTGACCACGGAATTCAACATCGAAGGAAATCCCATCGAATCCTTCATAGAACTGGTGTGCAAAGTCCACCCGGCCCAGGTGACGCTGGTGCCCGATGCGGAGAACGTGCTCACCTCCAACGCCGGCTGGAACACGCGTGACAACCTCCCCTACCTGAAGCGCATCTGCAAGCTCTTCAACGACGAGGGAATCCGCACCTCCATCTTTATCGACCCTGTGCCGGAGATGATCCGCTATGCCGCCGAGACGGGCTGCCGCCGCGTGGAACTCTATACAGAGGCCTATGCACGCGACTACACCGTCAACCGTGAGCAGGCGATCGCCCCGTACGTGACTGCGGCGGAAGAGGCGGTCCGCTGCGGGCTGGAACTCAACGCCGGCCACGACCTGAACCTGGTAAACCTCCGCTATTTCCGCAAGTGCATCCCGGCGCTGTCAGAGGTGTCGATCGGCCACGCCCTGATCTGCGACGCCCTCTACCTGGGGCTGGAGCACACGGTACAGGCCTACCTGAACGAACTTGCAGATAATTGATTACCTTTGCAGTTTACAGCAAAAGCAAACCAAACAAACAATAATACTTTTATGAAGAAAACACCTCTCATCCTCAGCGTCGTGGCTGCCGTTCTCGCAGTTGCGGCCCTGATCATTGCACTGGCATGCCCGAAGAGCGGCGCAAAACCGGCCGCTGAAGGTGAAGCCGTGACGGCTTCCGCAGGCGACATCGTTTATGTCCGTATCGACTCCCTGATCCTCAAGTACGACATGTACAGCGACCTGAGCGGCGAACTCGACGCCAAGAAACAGGCCATCGAATCCGACCTCAACAAGAAGAGCCGCAAGCTGGAAAGCGACGGCAAAGCCTTTGAGAATCAGATCAGCAAGGGACTCCTGACCCGTTCCGCAGCAGAGAAGCAGCAGCAGACGCTGCTCCAGCGCCAGCAGGATCTCCAGAATCTCGCCGCACAGCGCCAGGCAGAGCTGATGGAAGAGAACAACGTGATGATGAACCAGGTGATGGACGCAGTTACCACCTATCTGGAGCGCTACAACGAGCAGCATAACTTCGCTGCCATCCTCACCACGAGCGCTGCAACCAACGTGGTGATCGTCGGCAACCCGGCTCTCGACATCACCGCCGAGATCGTGGAAGGCCTCAACAACGAGTACATCAAGAAGCGCAACCGCTAACGTACCGTGAAAAGGCTCCGGACCATCCTTTGTATCGTATTGTGCGCCTGCATTTTCACCAATGCGGGCGCACGGTCGGTGAAGGTGGCCGTGATCCTTCCCTTCGACGCCGCATCCGGAGCGCCGTCCGTCAATTACCTCGATTTCTACGCCGGAGCGCTGCTGGCTGTTGAAAACCAGCGCAATGCCGGCGTGGATATCCAGCTGACGGTGATCGACCTGCTGCACCTGAACGACAACGACGAAGACCTGAACGACGGCCTCTTCAAGAACGATGTCATCATCGGTCCGGTGCGCGCCGCCGAGATGCTGCTGATCCAGCGTATCTGCAAACTATTCCGGACACCCTTCGTCTCTCCGCTGGACCCGGCGGCGGAAGATTATGTAAGCGACAACCCCTACTTCTTCCAGGTTCCCACTTCGCCCGACCGGCAGGCCGCCAATCTGGTGGCTCGGCTCAAGGCCGAAGGCGAGGGCCCCGTGACCCTCTTCTCCAATCCGGTCTCCCCGGAGGAGGAACGGCTGGAGGCCCGCTACGAACTGGCACTGACCGCGGCCGGTGTCCCTTACCGCAAGATTTCCTACGAGGTGCTGCGCGGCCGCCTGATTACCGAAGAGCTGCGCGACCAGATGAATCCCGGCGAGGAGATTCTGCCGCAGCGCGTGCTGCTTGCCTCTGAAGACGAGGCGTTTGCCTCCGACGTGGTGCGCAACATGAACCTCCTGACCACCCTCTACAACATTCCGGTGACGCTTTACGCCTCCAACCGGATCCGCAATTTCGAGACGATCGACGCCTCCAGCCTCTACAAACTGGGACTGCGCGTCTCCACTCCTTATTACGTGGAATACACCAACGAGGAGACCCGCAATTTCATCCTGAAATACCGCGCGCTCTACAACACGGAGCCCAGCCAGTACGCCTACCAGGGCTACGACATCCTCACCTACTTTATCGCCACCCTCTACGACCTGGGGAACGCCTTCCTCGACTTTGTGGAATACTATCCGATGGACCTGCTGCAGAACAGCATCCGTTTCGTGAAGACAAATGAAGAGGGCGGATATGTCAACGTCCACACGCGGGACATCGAATACCGCCCTGACAATACCGTTAAGGTCGTCGTCGACCCGACGCACTAGATCATGCGGTCGGGGTCGAGGTTTCCTCTTTCAATATCCTTATAATAGTTGACCGTGCCCACCTTGAGCTCCACGGTAGCGGCGTCGTCGCAGACGATCACGCCCTTCGGGTGCAGCTGCAGGACGGAGATGGTCCACATGTGGGTCACACAACCCTCGACTGCGTGAGCGAGTGCGCGGGCCTTGTTGTGGCCGTTGGCCAGGATCAGCACTTCGCGTGCATCCATCACGGTTCCTACGCCCACCGTCAGTGCGGTCTTCGGAACCAGGTTGATGTCGTTGTCGAAGAAGCGGGAGTTGGCGATAATCGTATCGGTGGTCAGCGACTTCACGCGGGTGCGCGAACTCAGCGACGAACCCGGCTCGTTGAAGGCAATATGGCCGTCGGGGCCGATACCGCCCATGAAGAGTTCGATTCCGCCGAATTCGGTAATCTGCTTCTCGTAGTTGATGCACTCAGCCTCGAGATCCTTGGCGTTGCCGTTGAGAATGTGGACATTCTCCCTGGGGATATCGATGTGCGAGAAGAAGTTGTTCCACATGAANNAGCTGTGGTAGCTCTCGGGGTGGTTCTCCGGGATGCCCACGTATTCGTCCATGTTGAAAGTGACGACATTCTTGAACGAGACCCTGCCCGTCTTGTAGAGGTGGATCAGCTCCTTGTAAGTGCCGATCGGAGTGGAACCGGTGGGGAGGCCCAGAACGAAGGGACGTTCTTTGGTCGGTTTGAAAGCGTTGATGCGCTTTGCGATGTAGGCCGCAGCCCACTGGGACATCTTCCCGTACGTTTCTTGGATAATGATTCGCATAGCTGTATGAAGTATTGATTATGATTTCTGGGTTTTGAGCAGCACGCGGGCGTTGGCCAGCGCTTCGGGGGTCACCTCGCTGCCGCTGAGCATCCGGGCCACTTCGCGCACCCGGTCCTCACCCGTCAGCGGGCGGATGCGGCTGCGTGCCCGGCCCTCTTCCGTGGCTTTGTAAACCAGGTAGTGGGCGTTCCCCTTGCTGGCCACCTGGGGCAGGTGGGTGATGGCGAAGACTTGCATCCGTTCGCCCATCGAGACGATCATCCGGCCCATCTTGTCGGCTACGCTGCCGCTGACGCCGGTATCGATTTCATCGAAGATCAGGGTAGGCATTCCCGTATAGCCCGACAGCAGATCTTTCAGACAGAGCATGATACGGGAAAGTTCACCGCCGGAGGCGCAGCGCGAAAGTTCGATGGGCGCCACACCGGGGTTGGCGGAGAACAGGAAGCGGACCTCGTCGATTCCGTCGCGGCCGCCCGTGGTGCGCTCCCGGATATCGGTGCGGAAAACGGCCTGCGGCATTTCCAGCGAACGGATGGAAGCGAGCAGGGCCTTGTCGAGCGCCGGCGCCGCTTTGACGCGGGCCTCGTGCAGGGCCGTGGCGGACGCGGAGTAGTCGTGTTCGAGCGCGGTCAGCCGGTGGCGGAGTTCCGCCAGTGCGGCGTCGGGATCCAGGCTGTCCGCCAGTTTCCGGGCAAGGTCGTCGCGCAGCGCAATCAGGCCGGCCTCCGTCTCCACGCCGTGCTTGCGCATCAGGCTGTACAGGGTGGAAAGCCGCTCCTCCACCTCTTCCAGGCGGCGGGGCGAGAAGGTGCTCTTTTCAGCGAGCGCGGTCACTTCGTAAGCGATGTCTTTCAGTTCAATCCGCGCCGATTCCACGCGTTCGCGCAGCTCCTCCGCTTCCGGGATGAAGGCGGCCACGCGGGAGAGGGCGTTCTCCACGGCATGCAGCTGCTGCGGGAGCGAAGCCTCGTCGGCGGAAAGCACCGAATCGGCGGCCGCCAGCTGTTCGCTGATGAGGCCGCTGTTGGCGAGCTGGCGCTGTTCGGTTTCCAGCTCTTCCAGTTCACCTTCGCGAAGCCGGGCCGAATCGAGCTGGTCGTATTGGAACTGCAGGTAGTCGCGGTTGCGCCGGGCCTCGTCGGCGGCGGCCTCCCGCTCCGCAATCTCGCGCGAGCAGGCGGTCAGCTGTTCGTAGAGCGTTGCGCACCGGGCCGTTTCGTCGGCACAGCCGGCAAAAAAGTCGAGCAGCGCAATCGGGTAACGGCGGTCGGCCAACTGGGTCTGGTCGAACTGGGAGTGGATGTCCACCAGCGAGGCCGACAGGGTCTTGAGCGCGTCGATCGTGGCGGGTTCGTCGTTGATGAACGAGCGGGAGCGGCCCTGCGGCGAGATGACCCGCCGGAGGATGTACTCCTCCCCTTCCCGTTCGAACTCTCCCTCCACCACGCAGTTGGAAGCCGGGTCGCCGAGTGCCGAAACGTCTGCTTTTCCGCCCAAAAGAAGTGACAAGGCGCCTAGCAAGATGGACTTGCCGGCGCCTGTTTCTCCGCTGATGACAATCAAATTCCCGGGGAATTCAATGTCCAGCGAATCAATCAGTGCATAATTGCGTATCGTCAGTCTTTTGAGCATCGGACGGCAATTATTCAGCCATTCGATAGACGATCTTCCCCTCTTCGAACTCCTTGGTAGCCGTCAGCGTGGGCTTCGGGAGTTTCTCGTAGTACTTGGAAATCTCAATCTGCTCGACATTCTCGAAGGTCTCCTCGAGGGTGTCTGCATAATTGGTAAACTCTTCGAGCTTCTTGCTGAGCTCCTGCTTGATGTCAGCCGCGATCTGGTTGGAGCGCTTGGCAATGATCATCACGGTCTCGTAAATGTTGCCCGTCGGGGCTGCGAAATCCCGGAGTTCCCGGGTGATCGTGTTGGTTACAACCTGCTGTTTGTTGTCCATGATTAATTATTGTTCGTATTGTTATTATCTTCGTTTTCAGAGGGTTCACTCTTGCTGATATACTTCTGCGCCCTGGCGTAGAGACCGTCCAGTTCCTTTCTGTGCTCGTTCTCGGGGAACTCGCTAATCAGGTTGAAGTAGTCGTCCACGAAGGTCATATAGCGTTCACGCTGCTTGGAGGGAATGCTGTTCAGGGCGTATTTGTACGACGACATGGCCGTAAAATAGAGGATATCCTCGCGGTAGCGGTTGTCCGCATTCTCCTTGAGCACGTTCTTCAGGGCATAGTGGGCGGCCAGGTAGTCTTCCATGTGGTAATAGAGCCAGGCGCCCTTGTAGGCCTTGAGTTCCAGACGGTCTTTCAGGTCGTCCAGCATCTCGCGGCAGCGGGGGATGTACTCCGAACCCTTGTTCTCCAGGATGAACTGCGAGATGGCGGTCATGGCCCGGTAGGTGGGCTGCTGGTCCAGTTCGTAGCGGTAGGTGCTCCGGTAGAGGCAGTCCAGCCGCAGGAACTTAGCCTGCTGGGTGAAGGGGCTCGAAGGGTAAACGCTGATAAAGCGGTCGAGGTTGCTCTCCGCCGTGGTATAGTCGCCGTAGCGGTAGTTGCTCAGGCCCCAGTAGAACTGCACGGTGTCGTCCTGCGGAAGACCGGGGGTCAGGACGGTGAGCGACTCGAACATCTCCGCGGCGCGGCCGTACTTTTTGGCCTCGAAGAGTTCGAAGGCCTTGGCATACTTGGCCGGAATGTCGCTTCCCTCGAGCAGGGCGGCGTATTCCGTCTTGCAGGAGGACAGCGCGAGCAGGGCCGTCAGGGTTATGAGAAGCGTTTTCAGTCGCATAGCGTTCATTTTAAGGATACCAGATACTTTTCGGCGTCCAGCGCGGCGCGGCATCCGCTGGCTGCAGCGTTGATGGCCTGCCGGTAGGTCGGATCCTGCACGTCACCGGCCGCGAACACGCCCGGCACACAGGTCCGGCTGCTGCGTTCTTCGGTGAGGATGTATCCGTTTTCGTCCGTCGCAATCCACTCTTTGAAGAGGTCGGAATTCGGGTGGTGGCCAATCGCCAGGAAGAATCCGTCGATCTTCTTCTCGATCATTCCGCCGTCCGCGTGGCGCAGCCTTACGCCGGTCACGCCGGCGGTCAGGTCGCCCAGGATTTCGTCGGTCTGGCACTTCCAGAGGATCTCGATGTTCGGAGCGTTCAAGACCTTCTCCTGCATCGCCTTGGAGGCCCTTAGGACGTCGCGGCGGACAATCATGTAAACCTTGCGGCAGAGCGAAGCGAGGTACATCGCCTCCTCGCACGCCGTATCGCCGCCTCCTACGACTGCAACATCCTTGCCACGATAGAAGAAACCGTCGCAGGTGGCGCAGGCGGAGACGCCCATGCCGCGGAATTTGTTCTCCGAAGGGAGTCCCAGATACTTGGCCACGGCGCCGGTGGCGATGATGACGGTGGCCGCTTCAAGCTGCTTCTCTCCGTCGATCTCCACCTGCAGGGGGCGCTGCGAGAAGTCCACTTTGGTGGCCAGTCCCGGACGGATGTCCGCCCCGAACCGGAGTGCCTGTGCGCGGAAATCGGCCATCATCTGCGTGCCGTCCACTCCCTCCGGATAACCGGGGAAGTTCTCCACGATGGTGGTGGTAGTCAGCTGTCCGCCTGGCTGCACGCCCTCGTAAAGCACGGGCTGCAGACCCGCACGGGCCGCATAAATCGCAGCGGTGTAGCCGGCAGGGCCACTCCCGAGGATCAGGCATTTGACAGTTTCAGCGCTCATTTCGGCAATTTGCTTTGAAACTGCAAATGTACTATTTTTTTCGAGAAACTATATCTGCGATATAGAATTCCAACCGCTGCTCCCAGACCAGCACGAAGGCCATCGCCATACGGATGAGCAGCATCACCCACCAGAGGCCGCCGATCGCAGCCATCAGCGAAAGGTCTTCCAGGTTGCTGTGGCTCACGGCAATATGACTGTCAAGCAGGCGCACGTCGCGGTTGGAGATGGCGCCCCGGTCAATCTCGTCGAGCATGGCGGCCGCGCCGTAGCTGAGGCCCACGATATTGGCCACCAGCCAGAGGAACGAGGTTTTGGCCGGAAGCCCGAAGAAATACATCAGCGGAGTCAGGGCCAGCGAGATGACCTTCATCACCCCGAATTCGGTGAGCAGCCGCTGGACGATGTTCAGGGCATAGATGATGGCCGTCATCATCACGCAGAGCTTCAGCGTGGCAATCAGCCAGTCGCGCAGCACCGGCCAGAACGGAGCCAGTTCGCCGCCGGTGGCCACCTCGGCCGTAATCACCTCACCTGCAGGAAGAATCCTATTCAGCAGCCAGCCCAGAAAAAGGGCGGAAAGGGTGCGGACGATCACCATCCGCACGGCCGATGCCCCGGTCTTGCGCAGCACGGCCGTCTCGAGAATCATCGAGTGCGAGCAGAGCACCATCGTAGCGATGATGGTCGTAGCCCGCCAGTCCAG
This sequence comes from Bacteroidales bacterium UBA1199, assembly GCA_002309795.1. Next base: position 12,072 of record DBXZ01000015.1, on the reverse strand, counting down.
TTCCAGCGAGGTTATCACCGCAATCGCGGAGTAGCAGTTCACGAAGTAGCCGGAAAGATAGGCCAGCGCCGAAGCGCCGGGCAGCCCGAAAAACTTGAAGACGGGCGACACCAGGTCCGAAATCCACGGCAGGATGTTGAAATACTTGAGCAGCATCATCGCAAACGAGACGATGACGGTGATCTTGATCATCCAGATGCAGGTTTTTCCAGAAGAGGGAAGTACCTCTTTTACAGACTTTTTGACTCGCTGCCAGGCGGTTGCTTCAGCCATAGGTTCGGGGATGTTATCAGAGGGGATCTACGTCGATGGAAAGGTCTACGCGGCCGCGGTAACGGAGCGTGAGGGCGTCGAGTTCGGCAGCCAGCGCACGTTTGGTGCGGGCCAGTGCGGCGGTGCGGGGCAGCCGGATCCAGAACTGGCGGACATGCTGCCGGCCTACCGTCTCGTTGAGCGGAGCGACCGGGGCGCAGGGACCGGCGATTCCGGCGTTCTTCAGGGTAGCCTCGATGTCGCGGCAGAGGTGCCAGAGACGGCCCTCGGAGGCATCGCGCACCGTCAGGGTGATCAGCCGCACGAAGGGCGGGAACCGGAAGGCGCGCCGTTCCTGAAGGGCAGCGGCCATCAGCGCATCGTCCGCTTCCGGAAGTTCGGCTTCCGCCTTGAGCTGCGCGAAGACCGGATGGTCGGGCTGGGCGGTCTGAATCAGCATCTTGCCGGGACGGGTGCGGCGGCCGGCGCGACCCCGGAACTGACGCAGCAACTGCAGGGCCCGTTCGTCGGCGCGGAAGTCCTGCAGGGCCAGCAGCGAATCGGCGCTAAGCACCGCCACCAGCGAGAGCTTATCGAAGTCGAACCCCTTGGTAATCATTTGAGTACCGACCAGGATATCAATCTTTCCGGCTGCAAAATCGGAGAGCATCTTCTCTTCATCCTTGCGGCGCTCGGTGGTGTCGGCGTCGAAGCGGGCAATCCGCAGGTCCGGGAAGCGTTCCTGCAGGAGTTCCTCGATCCGTTCCGTGCCGGCGCCGACCGGAACCAGCGCGCCCTTGCCGCACTCCGGACAGACCTCCGGCAGCGGCTGGTGGGCACCGCAGTAATGGCACACCAGGCTGTTGTTGAACTTGTGGTAGGTCAAGGGAATATGGCAGTTCGGGCAGAGCGGCACCTTACCGCATGCCTCGCACTGCACCTGGGTGGCGTAGGCCCTGCGCGAACGGAACACGAGCACCTGTTCGCCGCGGGCCACGGTCTTTTCTATCTCGTTGAGCAACTGCTGCGTAAAGGGGCCCTGCATGTTGTGGAGGCGATGGGCGCGCGCGGTGTCGGCAATCACGATTTTAGGCTCTGCGAGCCGGTGGAATTTTTCCGTCAGGGCGACCTTCGCATACTTGCCGGTCTCCACGTTATAGGCGCTCTCGTAGGATGGGGTCGCCGTGCCCAGCAGCACCTTGGCGCCGAGCCTTGCGGCGAGCAGCATCGCGGCGTCGCGGCCGTTGTAGCGCGGTGCGGGATCGTCCTGCTTGTAGGAGGCGTCGTGCTCTTCGTCGATCACCACCAGGCCCAGGTTGCGGGCGGGCAGCAGCACGGCGGAACGGGTGCCGAGCACCAGGAAGGGACCTTCGGCTGCGAGCAGTTTGTCTACCACCGCCTTGCGCTGTGCAGCGGTCTGCCGGGAATGGAAAACCAAAAGCTGATCGCCGAATACCCGTTGCAGCCGCTCCTGCAGCTGCCGCGACATGGCGATCTCCGGGACCAGGTAGAGGACGCTCCGTCCTGCCTCCATCCGGCGGCGGGCCAGGTGCATGTAGATCTCGGTTTTTCCGCTGCCTGTTACGCCGTGGAGCAGCACCGGTTTGCGGCCGGTAAAGTGCGCCTCGATTTCGTCGAAGGCTTTCTGCTGGGCGGGGGAGAGTTCGGGGAGCTGCGTAAAGTCCGCCGGGGCCGGGGCCTGCTTCCGCTTGCGCGGCTTGACGTCGGCCTGCTTGCGCAGGTATTGCGGGAAGGCGGCTTTGAAGACGTCGCCGGGGGTACACATGTAATAGTCGGCCAGCTCCCGCCAGAAGGCGAGATCGTCGGTCGTGACCTTCGGAAGCGATTCACGCGAAAGGATCTCCTTGATGCGCAGCGGATCGATGTCGCAGGTGTCGCGCAGGGCGGCGATCACCCCCTGGTAGGCGTGTGCCCCCACCTTGACCTGCACCCACTCCCCCACGGCGAACGATTCTCCGGCAGGAAGCCGGTAGGTCAACTCCCGCACCAGATGGAGCGGCAACAGGACGTCGGCGTATTTGACACTCTGCGGCATAGCGTACAAATATAGGAAAAAGAAAGTTGAGTCC
>DBXZ01000015.1:9470-9673 GCA_002309795.1 Bacteroidales bacterium UBA1199 | reverse complement strand
TAGCTCAGTTGGTAGAGCAAAGGACTGAAAATCCTTGTGTCCCTGGTTCGATTCCCGGTGGCACCACCAAAACAAGCCGTCAGCTTTCCGCTGGCGGCTTTTGTTTTGGTGGTGCCGGGGCACCCATATCTACTGGGGCACGGCCCCAGACCCTCGCTTCGCGCTTGCTGTCCCACAAGCTTCTGCCGCCCGCGCTCCGCTAG
>DBXZ01000015.1:7762-9374 GCA_002309795.1 Bacteroidales bacterium UBA1199 | reverse complement strand
CCCCTTTCGCCAAAGTCGCGGCGGGAGACCCTCGTTCTGAAGCATTGTAGGGCATATCGTCCGCCGCGACGAGCCCAAATCGGCCTTTCGCGGCCACTCACCCTCTTTCCAGCCCTCTCTAGCCCTTATTGCCCGCCGCCACTTTGGCGAGAATCCCACACAGTTAAACCAGACTGTTTTCGCACTTCTCTCAAAGAGCTCCGCCAAAGTGAAGCATACCGATATTCCCTACAGGGAACTATAACAAGGGCGGCTGTGCTTCAAGGCCCGAAATCGGCCTCTCAAGCAGACCGATATGCTCTACAGTGTCCCTGAACGCATATCAACGTGCTTCACTTTGGCGAAAGACCAGATGTACGACGCCTTCGCTCAAAAGCATAACACTGGCAGCTCTCGTTCCAAATAATATTAACAGGTACACCTGTTCGCACAACTCTCCGTTGTCGGCTTCAGCAGGAGGGTAGCAGCAGTACCTCCTCAAAAAAAGCCGACGCGCGTCACACGCGCGCCGGAATCTTCGGCGGGGCTCCGACCCCGCCACCGCCTTTACTCTGCGAAGATATCGTCGTCGGGGGTTGTGCCGGCGGGGTCGGGCTGGTAGTCCAGAATGTCGCCGGGGACGCAGTCCAGTACCTTGCAGATTTTGTTGAGCGTGGAGAAGCGGATCGCGCGGCCTTTCCCGGTCTTGAGCAAGGAAAGATTGGTCATCGAAATGCCAATCTTTTCCGAGAGCTCCGAGAGTTTCATATGTCTCTCCCAGAGCATTTTATCAAGGTTAACGGTAATCATATCGCGAGGCTGCTGTCTTTTGCGGTGAGATAGGCCATTTTGTAGAGGCCGGCGAAGAGGAGAATGGAAAGGGGCACCATTAGGGTACTGCTGTCAATAGCGATTCGCATGACGCCCGCCATCACGTCGCCATAATTTGTGTGGACGAAGGTGCTTAGCAGAGAGACAAGCGCGGTCCAGCGCAAAAGGGCGATATTCGATTTCGGAAAGATTTCTCCGGTGCGCAAAGACCGGTTCGTACGAATCAGGAAAATCCAGCAGAAGACATACAGGAGGGTAACGCAGACGAACCGGCCGGCAACGATTCCGATTTGCCAGGCCAGCCCGTCCGGATTCCACACGACGTGGTTCTCGGGATGGTTCAGCCACAGCTGATTGACCATTTGACAGTAGATGAAGACGACGGAGAGGGTCGCCAGGAACAGAATGGCCACGGAAAGCCATTTGATGTTTTTCTGTGTTTTATTCTTCATAAAGGTACGATTTGTTATCTGCCCAATCGCCGGACAAAGATAGTGCCATTTTTACGATTTTCATAAAATAATTATATGTTTTTCGTAAAATCTTTTAAAGGCACCCTTGCTCGCCAAAGCGCCGATCCTGGCGCCCGTAGGCTGGTGGCAGAATATCCCAAATAAAATGCCGACGCGCGTCACACGCGCGCCGGAATTTTTGGGGCACAGTTGAAATAGAAGGAGAAACCTCTACCAGTTATTCCAGTGGATGTTGTCGGGGTTCCATTTGTCCTTGGGAGCGGGGTCCTCGGCGGGGATGCCGACGGGGATAATGCTCAGCGGGACAACGTTTTCCGGAAGGCCCAGAG
>DBXZ01000015.1:5536-7604 GCA_002309795.1 Bacteroidales bacterium UBA1199 | reverse complement strand
ACGGCGCCGGCATCGGTGAACATTCCGCTGCGCGGTCCGCCACCGAACAATTCAGCGATCCGCTCCTTTTCCGTCAGGACTACAAAGCGCCAGGGCTGACTGTTCATGGCCGTCGGTGCCGCCATACCGGCACGAAGAAGGATTTCCAACTGTTCCATGGAGACCGGTTCCCCGGTGAATTGCCGGATACTGGTCCGGGTCATAATCACATCCAATGCGGAGGGCGTTTCGGGCCGGGATCCGCAGCCCGGCAGGATCATCATCACTGCAAGGGCAGTCAGCAAAAGGATTCTTTTCATATCGGTAGTATTTGTAAATGAGTCTGGTGCGGTCCTCTGCAAAGATAGTTTTTTTGCGTATATTCGCAGAAGAAAAATAGCGTTATGAGCAGAGGATTCGTCAAAGACGGGGATATTGAAGAGACGCCGGCGGTGGAGCAGCGCGCGTTTCTGCCGGAGGGTGTCGCCAATTACGTGACGGCAGAGGGGCTCGCGGCCCTGAAGCGGGAGCGTGAGGAGCTGAACGCGCAGCGCGACGCCGTCTCGGGCAACGAGAGCGACCGGCGCGTGCTCCGCAACTACCTGGCCGCCAAGCTTCACCTGCTGGAAGAGCGGATCGCCTCCGCAGTCCTTCGGGAGCGGCCCGACGACGAAACCCTGGCCGGATTCGGCGCCTACCTGACCCTGCAGCCGCAGAAGGGTTCGCCGCGCACCGTGCGGATCGTGGGGGCCGACGAGGCGGACGCGAGCCGCGGGCTGATCTCTTTCTTCTCCCCCGTCGCCAAAGCGCTCTACGGCCACCGGGCAGGCGATATCGTGGAAGCGGCCGGCGGAAAACTGACGCTGACAGCGGTTTCTTACGACCCGCTGCCGCTGACGCCGCTTTCTTCCGATTCCCGACCGGCAACGGCAAAACCGAGTGCACCCCGGAAAGCGGTCACACAGCCCACAGCACCGACATCGGCTCCAGCATCAGCACCTGCTCAGACACCGGCTCCCGCCCCTGCCCGACAGCCCGAACGCCAGGACGACGGCGAGGAGGTACTTCCCCTCGTGAACGACCGGGGGCTCACCGTGGGCAAAGCCACCCGCCGCGAGTGCCACAACGGCAGCAAGCTGCTGCACCCGGTGGTACACCTGCACCTGTTCAACAGCCGCGGCGAGCTCTATCTCCAGCAGCGCCCGCTCTGGAAAACCATCCAGCCCGGCAAATGGGACACGGCCGTGGGCGGCCATATCGGATTCGGAGAACCGGCATCTGAGGCCCTGCAGCGCGAAGTCGAGGAGGAACTGGGCATCACGGACTTCACCCCGGTAGCCGTCAAAAAATACCTCTTTGAATCCGACCGCGAACGGGAATACGTCTATCTTTACAAGACCGTCTGCGACGAAGAACCCGCACCCAGCGACGAACTCTCCGGCGGCCGTTTCTGGCCGCCCGCTGAAATCGAAGCGAATCTGGGCAAGGGGATCTTCACCCCCAACTTCGAACTGGAATACCGACAGTATCTCTCCAAATGAAAAATCCGGCGCCGCAATCGGTGCCGGATTTTTCATGTACGAGGATCAGCCTATTTCAGGGTGCCGTTCTCGGCGTCCTTGATCATCTTTTCGTTAGCGGAGATGTAGATCTCGACGCGGCGGTTCTGGATACGTCCTTCCGGGGTTGCGTTGTCGGCGATGGGGAGCTTGTAGGAAACACCTTCCACGCGACGCATCTGGCCAGCAGGCAATCCGCAGGTCTTCAGATAGTTTGCCACGGCTTCCGCACGCTGGAGCGAGAGTTTCTCGTTGTACTCGTCGCTACCGGTGTTGTCGGTATGACCCAGCACGGTGACATCCGTATCGGGGAGGTCTTTCATCTGAGCGGCAAACTCCTTGAGGGATTTCTTGGAGACGTCGCTGAGAGCCGAACTGTTGATCTTGAAGAGAATACCGCTTTCAAAGGTAACTTTGATGGCGTCCAGGTCATTGAGGTCCTTGAGGATTTCCACGTTGGCACCTTCGAGAGCCTTGAGCTCTTCTGCCTTCTTGTCCATCTTGTTGCCGATCAGTGCACCGACACCGGC
>DBXZ01000015.1:0-5502 GCA_002309795.1 Bacteroidales bacterium UBA1199 | reverse complement strand
CAGCAGACCGAGCAGTGCGCCGGCAGCTGCACCGGAGCCGCCGCCGATTGCGGTACCCTTGCCGAGATTAGACATGTTGCCGCATCCGCTCAGTACGAACGTTGCGCAAAGAACCAGAGTCAGAATTTTTTTCATAGGCGTATAGGTTTATTGGGTTGTAGTTTTCGGTCTGATCCGGCGGAACCGCAGTGCGATCACGCCCCAGAAGGCTTCGCCGAAGATACCGCTGCTCATCTTGGAGGTTCCCTGCTTGCGGTCCACGAAGATGATGGGAACCTCGGCAATCTTGAACCCGAGCTTGTAGGCGTTGTATTTCATCTCGATCTGGAAGCCGTAGCCGCGCATCTTGATGCGGTCGAAATCGATGGTTTCCAAAACTTTGCGACGATAGCACTTGAAGCCGGCCGTGGAGTCGTAGACCTTCATGCGCAGCATGGTGCGCACATATTTGGAGGCGTAGTACGACATGATCACGCGGCCGATGGGCCAGTTGATCACGCTGATGCCGTTGCAGTAGCGCGATCCGATCGCCAGGTCGGCGCCGTCGTCGCAGCAGGCGTGGTAGAGGCGCGGAAGGTCGTCCGGATTGTGCGAAAAGTCGGCATCCATCTCAATGATGTAGTCGTAGCCGTGCTCCAGCGCCCAGCGGAAACCGGTCATATAGGCCGTGCCCAGCCCCTGCTTGCCGGAGCGCTCCAGAATGAAGAGGGAATCGGGATAATCGGTGGCCTGCAGCCGCTTGACGATCTCTGCGGTGCCGTCGGGCGAGCCGTCGTCCACCACGAGAATGTGAAAACCGTCTTCAAGGGCCAGCACCGCGCGGATGATGGCTTCGATGTTCTCTTTCTCGTTGTAAGTAGGAATGATGACGGCTTTGCGGTCCATTTCTAAAGCTTGTTCCTGCGAAGATAACAAAAAATCACAAATCAAGAGCAATTTTCAGCGAAGAGGATGCGCAGAAACAGCCGTATCCGCCCTTGACGTTGGAGTAGATTCCCGTCGCCTCCGAGAAGAGACTGAACGACGAACTGCCGTTGAGCGCAGCCATCGAAGTGCGGTAGAAATAGAGGTCGCGCGTCATGGTGGTAAAGACCAGGTAGCATTCGGCCGTGCCGCCTTCCGTGCGCAGAATGTCAAGGTTATAGGCCTGGAACGAGCAGCGGAAGGTGTAGGTGTCGGAAGGGATCTTCGTGTCGGCGAAGAGCATCGACACGTTGTCGTCGCTGAAGAGCTGCGAGATCTGGTCCGTGGTGCCGCCGTTCCCCTGGAAGAGGAAATCGTCCGACTCGATGTCCCAGGAGAAGGTGTGCTGTATCGGCTCGCCCTGATAGATATAACTCACCGCAATATAGGGCCGGATGCCGTAATAGCACTGCGGGTCGGCGCCCCGCTTCACGGTCAGCGTCAGGTCGTAATACCGGTAATTCAGCGTTTCGTCGCCGATGGGCCGCGCGCTGGCGGAATTGACCGTCAGCGAACTGCAGAGCGGCAACTGTACCTCGGCGCTGGCCTCGTCGAACCCCGGGAAAGAGGCGACCAGACGGAGCCGGTCACCCGCGACGGGAACATACGCGGCATCGTAATAGAGCGGCGCTTCGGGAAGGTCCATGGTGTCCGGATTCCCATCGCCGTCCAGATCGACCGGCTGGGGAATGCGGCGCGTCAGGACGTACGGGAGCGCACTGTCGTTGACATACAGCTTGACGCTGCCCTCTTCGGGGCGGAGCGACTTGGCGTAATCATCCAGCATACCGGCATCCAGGAAAAAGACCGACTGGGAAATCTGCACCTCCAGCGGTTTGCCCGCCTGGGCCGCCGAATAGAGTACCAGTTGCGGTTCGGTCTGTTCGCCGTTGAACTTGATCTCCTTGGTGCAGGAGGCCAGGCTCACGAGTGCGGAAAGCATCAGAAAGAGAGAGATTCTTTGTTTCATGGCTGTTCCTCCTTAAAATTTGTAACTCCAGGAAATTGAGGGCATGATAGGGAAGATCGAGAGTTGTTTCAGCACCTTGCGCGAGGTGACGTGATAGGTGCCGTCGGGATCTTCCCGGTATTCGGTTACCGAGCCGTCGTAGACCAGGAACGGGTTCTGGTGGCTGTAGACGTTGTAGATGCTGATGTTGAAGATGCGCTCGCCGCCGTTGCGGAGCGGTTTGTGGAAATTGACGCCCAAATCCAGGCGGTGGTAGGGCGGCATCCGGTAGTTGTTGCGCTTCTCGAAATAGGGCGTGCTGCCGGGATAGACGAAACCGTTTTCGTCGTCGTACGTGGGCGCGAGCACATTCTGCATGGCCAGCGAACCGCAGACGCCGCTGCCGAATACGAAGGTGCCCGAAAGGTCGATCTTCCGGTTGAACTTGTGGTTGACCACGAGGCTCAGGTCGTGCCGGCGGTCATACTTGGCCGGGAAGGGTTCGCCGAAGTTTAGGATATTCCCCTCGCGGTCGAACTGCCGCATGGTGCGGGCCCAGGTGTAACCCAGCCAGCCGGTGGTGTTGCCCGACTTCTTCTGCACCAGGAACTCCACGCCGTACGACCAGCCGCGGCCCATCGCCACCTTGTCTTCCCAGCCGGCCGTGGAGCCCAGGAAAGAGGCTCCGTCGCGGTATTCCACCACGTTGTCCATGGTCTTGTAGTACCCCTCGATCGAGAAGTCAAACTGCCCGCGGGAGTAGAAGAGTCCGGCCGCCCCCTGCCGCGAACGCATCGGGGCAATCCGGTCAGTCACCGGCACCCAGAGGTCGGTGGGCAGCGCCAGGTTGCTGTTGGAGAGCAGGTGCAGGTACTGGCTCATCTCCGAATAGGAGGCCTTGAACGACAGGTCGTTGTTGAAGAGCAGGCGGAAACTCAGGCGCGGTTCCACCGAGAAATAATCCTTGGAAGCGGTATGGTACCACGATCCGCGCACCCCGGCGTTGAACTTGAACCAGTCGGTCACCGACCAGTTGTCCTCCGCATAGAGGGCCGCCTCGCGGGTGTAGAGGTTGGTGTCGCCGAAGGTGGTATCCTGCTTCTGCGAGAAGTCCTGCGTGCCGTCGGTGTAGCCCGCCTTCATGCTGATGGTGGTCACAGAAGGCTTGAAGGTGTGGAAGATATAATCGGCGCCGAAGCGGATGTCGTGCTCGGGGACCGGTTTGTATTCGAAGTCCGCCCCCACGGAGATGTCGTTGATCAGGGAATTGTAGCCCAGGTCGGCCTGAAGGGTATCGGCCTCGTAACCGATATCGGATCCGCCCGCCTTGGAGCCGTACATCGTCGAGCTCCGTTCGTCCATCCCGATCGAGAGGCGGTGGCGGTAGCGCGTGTAGTTCAGCGTGGTGTTCATGAAGAGCTGGGGCGAGAAGATATGGTTCCAGCGGGCCGCCGTCACCACGTTGCCCCACTTCCAGCCCAGGTCCATCTTGGTCCTGCCGTCCGATGTGACGTGCGTCGTGGTGCCGTCGTCTTCCTGTCGCGAGTAGGTATCCTTGGAACTCTCCTTGATGTAGGCGTAGACATCGTCGTCGCCACCGTAGAGGCTGACGTAGAGTTTATCGTGGTTGGAGAACTTGTGCGTAATCTTGCCGCTCAGGTCATAGAAATAGTAGCCTGCGGTGGTTCCCATGCCGGTCTGCTGGGCGGAAACGAGCGCCAGCATCGGTGCCGTGAACACATCGTAATAGGTGCGCCGCAGCGAGAAGTTGAAGGTGGTCCTGCCCTTGACGATCGGCCCCTCCATGTTGATCTTGGCCGCCAGCAGGCCCACCGAAAAGCCCCAGTGGAACTCCTGGTCGTTACCGTCCTTGAGGCGCACGTCCACCACGCCGGAGAGGCGGCTGCCGAAACGCGCGGGGAAGCTGCCCTTGTAGAGCGTGACGTTCTTGATGGCATCCGCGTCGAAGACGGAGAAGAAGCCCATCATGTGGTTGACGTTGTAGAGCGGCACGCCGTCGAGCAGCAGCAGGTTCTCGTCGGGTCCGCCGCCGCGGATATAGAGGCCTGCGGAGCCCTCGGTACCGGACTGCACGCCCGGCAGCAGCTGCAGCGCCTTGAGAATATCCACCTCACCGCCGATCGCGGGGATGCGTTTAATCTGGTTCACAGGCACTTCGATCGCGCTCATCTGCGTACCGCGCACGCCGATTTCGGAGTGGGTGGCGGTCACCACGGCGCCGGTCAGTTCCACCGGGACGGGCGTCAGGCGGATATCCAGCACCGTGTCGCGCGCGAGAGAGATCTGCTGCGTGACGGTTTCGTATCCCATATAGGTGTATTCGAGCGTATGCGTGCCGGCGGGCAGGGTCAGCGTGTAGTAACCGAAGTTGTTGGTCACGGCGCCCTGGCGGGTGGCGGCATCGAGCACCGCCGCACTCAGCAGCGGTTCGCCCGAAGTGGCGTCGGTCATATAGCCGCTGACCGTCACGCGCCGCTGCGCCGAAGCCGGCAACACGACGAGCGCCAGGAGCAGGCTCATCCAGAGAATCTTCAAAGAGTCCTTCATCACGATTTCTTGTCTATTCCTTTCAGCGTCAGGCCTATCCGGCGACGCTGCACATCAACATTGATCACTTTTGTATAGAGTTGCTGGTTGAGTTTCAGCACCTCGGCGGGCGAGGAGACATAGCGGTCGCTCACCTGCGAGACGTGGATCAGCCCCTTGTCGTGGATGCCCAGATCCACGAACGCCCCGAAGGCGGTGATGTTCGAGACGATTCCGGGCAGCACCATGCCCACCCGCACGTCTTCGATCGAGCGGATCTCCTGCGAGAATTCGAACACCTTCACCCCTTCACGCGGGTCGCGGCCGGGTTTGGCGAGGAAAAGCAGGATATCTTCCAGCGTGGGGCGGCCCACTTCGTCCGAGACGTAACGGGTAATGTCGATCCGGCTGCGGGCCGGCGAATCGCCCATCAGTTCGGGCACCGAAACTCCGGCGTCGCGGGCCATCCGTTCCACCAGGCCGTAGCGTTCCGGGTGGACGGCGGAGTTGTCGAGCGGATTGGCCGCTCCGGGAATCCGGAGGAAACCGGCACACTGCTCGTAGGCCTTGGCGCCCAGGCGTTTGACCTTCTTGAGCGCTTCGCGCGAAGCGAACGGACCGTTCTCCGTGCGGTAATCCACGATGTTCTGCGCCAGCGCCGGGCCGATTCCCGACACGTAGGAGAGCAGGTGGCGGCTGGCGGTATTCAAGTTGACGCCCACGCTGTTCACGCAGGCTTCCACGGTATTGTCGAGCGTCTCCTTGAGCAGATTCTGGTCCACGTCGTGCTGGTACTGCCCCACCCCGATGGACTTGGGATCGATCTTGACCAGCTCGGCGAGCGGATCCATCAGCCTGCGGCCGATCGAAACCGCACCGCGGACCGTCACGTCGTAGTCCGGAAACTCTTCGCGCGCCGTGTCGGAGGCCGAATAGACGGAAGCGCCGTCTTCGTTGACCGAAAAGACGCGGATGCCTTCGGGCAGCGCAATCTTCTTGATGAACTCCTCCGTCTCGCGGCCGGCCGTGCCGTTGCCGATGGC
>DBXZ01000043.1:3834-6690 GCA_002309795.1 Bacteroidales bacterium UBA1199 | reverse complement strand
TGCGGTACCTGCAACTTCGGCGACGAAATCTTCGACAATACGATGCCCACGATGCGCGCATTCGGCAAACGCATGATCGAGCGCGGCATCAAGCCGGAATACGAGTGCTTCGAAATGGGCCACCTCGACACCATCCTGACGATGGCGCGCAAGGGCGAGGTCCCGGGCGCACCCATGCAGTTCAACTTCGTGCTGGGCGTTCCCGGCTGCACCCCCGCCACCGTGGCAAATCTCTGCTGGCTCGTGAACGGCATCCCCGCCGGTTCCACCTGGACCGTGACGGGCGTAGGCCGCCACGCCTTCCCGATGGCTGCTGCAGCCATCGCCATGGGCGGCAACGTCCGCGTGGGCTTCGAGGACAACCTCTATCTCTCGAAGGGCGTTCTGGCCAAGAGCAACGGCGAACTGGTCGCCAAGGTCGTCCGCCTGGCGAACGAACTGGGCCGTCCCGTCGCCACCAGCGCAGAGGCCCGCGAGATTCTGGGACTGAAAGCAAGATAAATGATACACAACAACATAAAACGTAATTAATCAATCATATGGCACAGAAACACGGCAACAAGTACGGAACCCACCGCGTCATCGAACCCGTCGGCGTCCTTCCGCAACCCGCAAACAAACTCAACAACAATATGGATGAGATCTGGGACAACGAGATCCTGATCGACGTCCAGACCCTGAACATCGACTCCGCTTCCTTCACGGACATTCACAACTATGCCAAGCAGCAGGCCGGCGCAGGCGCAAGCGAAGCAAAGATCATGGAGGAGATCAAGAAAGAGATGTTCCTCAATGTGGAACTCCAGGGCAAGCACCGCAACCGTCGTACCGGTTCGGGCGGTATGCTCCTCGGTAAGGTAGAGAAGATCGGCGACGCCCTCAAGGGCAAGATCGACCTCAAGGAAGGCGACCGTATCGCTACCCTCGTCAGCCTGAGCCTCACCCCGCTCCGCATTGACGAGATTCTCGCCATCCGTCCCGACGTCGACCAGGTCGACATCAANNATCAAGGGTAAGGCCATCCTCTTCGAAAGCGGTATCTACGCAAAGATTCCGAACGATATGCCGGAGAAACTCGCCCTGAGCGCACTCGACGTGGCAGGTGCTCCCGCACAGACCGCAAAACTCTGCCAGTATGGCCAGACCGTCGTCATCCTCGGTGCAGGCGGCAAGAGCGGTATGCTCTGCGCTTACGAGGCTAAGAAGCGCGTCGGCGTGACCGGTAAGGTGATCGGTATCGCCAACAGCCCCCAATCCACCCAGCGTATCAAAGACCTCGGCTTCTGCGACATCGTGGAGAGCGCTGCAGGTATGACCCCCGTTCAGGTTTACGAAATGGTGGAACGCCTCACCGGCGGCAAGATGGCCGACGTGACCATCAACTGCGTCAACGTTCCCGACCAGGAAATGACGGCTGTCCTCTGCACGAAGGACGACGGTATCGTCTACTTCTTCTCCATGGCTACCAGCTTCACCAAGGCTTCCCTCGGTGCTGAAGGTATCGGCGCTGACGTCAACATGATCATGGGTAACGGCTACACCAAGGGCCACGCAGAGTTTACGCTCCAGGAACTGCGCGAAAGCCCCGAACTCCGTAAGATTTTTGAAGAGCTTTACGCATAGGGTATGAACGTTTCCCGCAGAAAAGAACTCTTTCCGGAGGTGACCGACGCCCAGTGGAACGACTGGAAGTGGCAGGTCAAGAACCGGATCGAGACGCTTGACCAGCTCAAGAAGTATGTCAAGCTGACGCCGGAAGAGGAAGAGGGTGTCAAGAAATGCCTCTCGACTCTCCGAATGGCTATCACGCCGTATTATATTTCGCTGATCAATCCGGATGACCCGCACGACCCGATCCGTCGCCAGTGCATCCCTACGGCCGCCGAGACCCATCAGGCTGCCGCCGACCTCCTGGACCCGCTCCATGAGGACGAGGACAGCCCGACCCCGGGCCTGACGCACCGTTATCCGGACCGCGTGCTGCTGCTCATCACCGACATGTGCTCGATGTACTGCCGCCACTGCACGCGCCGCCGTTTCGCCGGTCAGAAAGACGACGAAAGCCCGCGCGAGCGCATTGAGAAGGCAATCGAATACATCCGCAACACCCCGCAGGTGCGCGACGTGCTCCTTTCGGGCGGTGACGCGCTGATGGTGAGCGACGCATGGCTGGAAGAGATCATCCGCAAGCTGCGCGAGATTCCCCACGTGGAGATTGTCCGTATCGGCTCGCGTACCCCCGTGGTGTGCCCGCAGCGCATCACGCCGGAACTCTGCAACATGCTCAAGAAGTACCATCCCATCTGGCTCAATACGCACTTCAACCATCCGAACGAGGTGACGGCCGAATCGGCTGCCGCCTGCGCCCGTCTGGCCGACGCCGGCATCCCGCTGGGCAACCANNAACCAGAGCGTGCTGCTGCGCGGTGTGAACGACTGCGTCCATGTGATGAAGCACCTGGTGCACGAACTCGTGAAGATGCGCGTACGTCCGTACTATATCTACCAGTGCGACCTCTCCATGGGTCTGGAGCACTTCCGTACCCCGGTTTCCAAGGGTATCGAGATTATCGAGGCGCTCCGCGGCCACACCTCCGGTTACGCAGTACCCACCTTCGTGGTGGATGCGCCCGGCGGAGGCGGCAAGACCCCGGTGATGCCGCAGTACGTGATCTCGCAGGCTCCGGGCAAGGTGGTCCTCCGCAACTTCGAAGGAGTGATCACCACCTACACCGAGCCGGCAGAGTACCACGCCGAGTGCCATTGCCCCGAGTGCCAGAAGAAGCTCGAGGGCGTGGCCGGACTGCTCGAAGGCCAGGGCATGGCTATCGAACCTGCTTACCTTGAACGCAAGGA
>DBXZ01000043.1:0-3660 GCA_002309795.1 Bacteroidales bacterium UBA1199 | reverse complement strand
ATTACAGTACGGGAGGGGATGTTCTTTGCGACGAGCGAAAAGCATTTCCGGCAGAAACGTCCCCTCTCCGAGCTGTACGCGGTGAGCGATGAGGACACGGCCCTCGGGCGCGTGGTGACGGCCAAAGCCCTCCAGGAGGGGAAAGTGCTGCTGAGCGGCCCTTCCAGTGCTTCGGCCCTGAAACGATGGATGCGTTCATTGAATGATTTAGGGATAGACCTGATCCTGATTGACGGTGCGCTCTCCCGCCTGAGCACGGCGTCGCCCGCCGTGAGCGAGGCGATGATCCTTTCGACGGGTGCGGCCTTCTCCGCGAACATCCGCGAACTGGTCTCCAAGACGGCCTTCGTGGTGGAACTGATCCGCCTGCCGCTCTATCTGGGCGAAGAACCCGCGCTCCGGGTCTCCTCGTTCTCCTCTCCGGAGGCGGCCGACCTCAAGGGGAACCGCGTAATCGAGGTGGAAGGGGCACTGACCGACCGGCTGTTGCAGAAGGTGCGCCAGGCGATGGGAGATGAGGAAGTAGAACTGGTGGTGGGCGACTTCACCAAGGTGTTCTGCTCGCAGGATCTCTACCGCGCCTTTGTCCGCCATGGCGGCCGGATCTCGGTCCGGATGAAGAGCGAACTGTTGGCCGTCACGGTCAACCCGGTGGCACCCAACGGAATTGTCCTGGATTCGGACATCCTCTGCCGGGAGCTGTCAGAACGGATCGGTCTGCCCGTATATGATATCTTTAAAAACGACTATGAAGTTTAGAGAAATCGTTGAGAGCCCTTGCGGCATCCGCTACCTGTTCGACGAACTGGGGCTGCAGAGCGGCTATGCGCGCAAAGTCCTGCTGGATCGGGAAATGATGACCGATTCCAACCGGATCGACGCCGCGTACGCTACCTTGCGCTCGTTCTACGACCTGGTGGTGAGCGACCGCCGCCGCGTGGAAGACATGCGCTTCTGCCTGCAGGGCCTCCGCGACATCTCGGGCACGCTCGCTTCCCTGGCGGAAGGTGCCGTGCTGGACGAGATCGATTTCTTTGAAATCAAGCATATGGCCCTGCTGGCCGAATCCCTCTCGATGGGTACGGACCTGGATACCGTGATCGGCATCCTGGATCCGGACGGACTCAAGATAGGGACCTTCTACCTCTACGACTCCTATTCGGTGGATCTGCGCCGTCTGCGCGATGCCGTGGAGCAGAATCCGGACGATCCCGAACTGCGGGAACAGCTGGACAGCGAAGAAGACCGGATCAAGAAGATCCTCAGCGACAAGCTGCGCCCGTTCGCCGTTTCGCTGCAGCAGACCCTGCAGGCGATGGCCGACCTGGATATTTCCCTGGCCCTGGCCGTGCAGATGCATGCAGAAGGGCTGACAATTCCCGCATCGGGAAAAACCGCGGAGATCATGGGGATGTTCCACCCGGGCGTCCGTGCAGCCCTGAAAGCCAAGCGGCGCGATTTCCAACCCGTGGACTTTTCGTTCCGGTGCGGAGAACCGGCCACGGTGATCGGTGCCAACATGGGCGGCAAGACCGTGGCGCTCAAGACCCTGTGCATGATCCAATACCTGTATCAGTTCGGGTTCGCGCTGCCGGTCGCTTCGGCCGTCCTGATGCCGTTCGACGACATCCGCTTCTGTATCGGCGACGAACAGAGCGAAAAGACGGGACTCTCTTCCTTCGCGGCGGAGATGCAGCGGATCGACCGCGCCGTAGCTGCCGTTGAACAGGGTGGCCGCGTCCTGCTGCTGATCGACGAACCCGCCCGGACCACCAATCCGGTGGAGGGTACGGCTCTCGTCTCCGCCCTGCTGGAGCTGCTGGCAGACCGTGCCAACCTGGCGCTGGTCATGACCACCCACTATACCGTGGCGCATGACGGCCAGTGCTGGAAGGTGCAGGGACTGGTTCCCGGTTCGAAGGGAATGACCATGGATTACCGGCTCGTGAAGACTGCGAGCCACGAAGTGCCGCACGAGGCACTCAATATTGCGCGGGAACTCGGGATCGAGCCGCGCTGGATAGAATTGGCAGAAACGAAAATGAAACAACGATATGAATAAAAGTAAACTTGGATTGGATCAGGGGAAGGTCGATCGGGCCCGGCACCTGGCGCGACAGATTGCAGAAGACGTGCAGTCGTTCGCCGACGGCTACACGACCGTGGCCGTGGAACGTACAATCTGCCGCCTGCTGGGCATTGACGGAGTCGATGAGAATCAGGTTCCGCTGCCCAACGTGGTCGTAGACGCCCTCAAGGGCGCCGGCGTGCTGAACCAGGGCGTGATGTTCTACATGGGCAACGCCATGGTCGCCACGGGCAAGACGCCGCAGGAAATCGCCGAGGCGGTGGCGGCCGGAACCGTGGATCTGGCCAAAATCCCCGTCTCCGACCGGAAGAAGAT
Source organism: Bacteroidales bacterium UBA1199 (assembly GCA_002309795.1). The sequence goes on along the minus strand of DBXZ01000043.1, from coordinate 1,256 downwards.
CGACGCGGCCCTGCAGCCCGTCATCAACGGCTCGATCGAGCGGATCCGGGCGCGCCGCAACCGTCGCGAATCCTATCTCAAAACGCTGGGCGAGGGTCCCAAACCCTACCTCTATATTATTGTGGCCACCGGTAACATCTACGAAGACGTGATCCAGGCCGAGGCGGGTGCCCGCCAGGGTGCCGATGTGATTGCGGTAATCCGCACCACCGGCCAGTCCCTGCTCGACTACGTGCCTTACGGAGCTACGACAGAAGGATTCGGCGGAACGTTCGCCACCCAGGAGAACTTCCGCATCATGCGCGCCGCCCTGGACAAGGTGGGTGAAGAGGTGGGCCGGTATATCCGCCTCTGCAATTACTGCTCGGGCCTCTGCATGCCGGAGATTGCCATCATGGGCGCTTTCGAAGGACTCGACGTGATGCTCAACGACGCGCTCTACGGCATTCTGTTCCGCGATATCAACATGCAGCGTACGCTGGTGGACCAGTTCTTCTCGCGCGTGATCAACGGCTTTGCCGGGGTCATCATCAATACGGGCGAGGACAACTACCTGACCACCGCGGATGCGGTCGAGGCGGCCCACACGGTGCTGGCTTCCGATATCATCAACGAGCAGCTGGCCCTGCTGGCCGGCCTGCCCGAAGAGCAGATGGGACTCGGGCACGCGTTCGAGATGGATCCCATGCTGACCAACGGTTTCCTCTACGAGCTGGCCCAGGCGCAGATGACCCGGGAAATCTTCCCGAAGGCTACGCTGAAGTACATGCCGCCTACCAAGTTTATGACCGGCAATATCTTCCGCGGCCACATCCAGGATGCCCTCTTCAATATGATCGGCATCTGGACCCATCAGGGCATCCAGTTGCTGGGTATGCCTACCGAGGCCATCCACACCCCGTTCATGAGCGACCGCTACCTCTCCATCGAGAATGCCCGCTATATCTTCAACAATATGCGCGATATCGGTGAGGAGATGGAGTTCAAGGAGGGCGGCATCATCCGCCAGCGGGCGGCGCTTGTGCTCGACCGGGCCGTGGAACTGCTCGAAGAACTGGTCAAGGAAGGCCTCTTCAATGCACTCGAGAAGGGCAAGTTCGGCGATGTCAAACGTCCGAAAGACGGCGGCAAAGGCCTGGACGGCGTGGTTCCCAAGGGCGAACAGTATTTCAATCCGTTTATTGAATTAATGAAAGGGAGGAGATAAAGATGAGCGGCGGACTCTATTCGATGGATGCCAAGGATTTCGACAAGAC
>DBXZ01000010.1 GCA_002309795.1 Bacteroidales bacterium UBA1199 | reverse complement strand
ATCGTCGGGCAGGGGACCCACGAGCGCTTCATCATCGACGAAAAGAAGTTTCGGGAGAAACTTCAATAACCGTAGCGCTTGCGGAAGGCGAGAATCAGGCTGGCGGACAGGATCAGGGCCAGTACTTCCGCAATATTGACGGCCATCCAGATGCCGTCGATTCCCCACAGGAGCGGGAGAAGGAAAACGCACCCCGCTTCGAATACCAGCGTTCTCGAAAAGGCGGCAACCGCCGAAACCGGCCCGTTGTTCAGTGCCGTAAACCAGGCGGAGGCGAACATATTGAATCCGCAGACGAGGAACGAGTTCATATAGATATGCAATGCATGCTCGGTGAGACCGCAGAGCGTTTCGTCGTAGCCAACGAACAGCCGGGACAGCGCCGGCGCGAAGAGCTGCACGGCCAGCGTGATGACAATACTGCAGATTCCGATCAGCACAAGACTCTTTTTCAACAGGCTGCGCAATTCTGCCTTATTGCCGGCCCCGTAGTTATACGAGATGACCTGGGATATTCCCATATTGTAGCCGATGAACACCGATCCGAATATGAACCCCACGTACATCAGTACCCCGTAGGCTGAAACGCCGTTTTCGCCGATGTATTTCATCAGCTGCAGGTTATAGCAGATGGCGATGATATTGAAGGCGATATTCCCCACGAATTCGGACATTCCGTTGAGGCAGGACTGTCGGATGGCAGGACCGTCGAATGCGCTGCCGGCTACGAACTGCAGGATGGTGCGGTTGCGCCGGGAGGCAAAATAAAAGAGCGGTATTCCGCCGCCCACCAGGAACGAAACGGCCGTGGCAATGGCAGCACCGGTGAGGCCCCAGCCGAATACGGCCACGAACAGCGCGTCGAGTACAATGTTCGCCAATCCGCACGCAATGCTGGTCATTGTACCGAGCCGAGGCCGCCCCGCCGTCATAAAGAAGGGCTGGAAGGCCATTTGTAGCATATAGACCGGCATCGCGAGGGTGAGGATCGTGCCGTAGATGACGGCCGGCCGAATCATTTCGCCCTCTGCGCCCAGCGCGACGGCCAGCGGCCGCATCAGGAGGATGACCGCCACCGAAATGACGGCGCCCACCAGAAAAGTCAACCGGATGAGCATCGTGAAAATGCGGTTCGCCTTTTCCGGCTCGCCTTCACCGAAAGTCTTGGATACCAGCGCGCTGCCCCCGGCGCCAACCATGAGGCCCAGCGCCGCGACAATGGCCAGCGCCGGCCAGATGATATTCATTGCCGCGAAAGCGGTACTGCCGGCGTAATTGGAAATAAACCACCCGTCTACGATGCTGTACACCGACGTCACCATCAACATCAGCACCATCGGCCACATCGCCTTCAGGATTCTCCGGTATCCGTAATGTCCGTGTAAAGCATTTTCCATCGGGGCGCAAAGATAAAGAATAATCCGACGGAAATCGTATCTTTGTCATCAAACCGATCCGTTATGAAACTGAAATCCATTCTTCTTGCCGTCGTAGCCGTGATGGCCTGCGCATGCAATCAAAACGCAATTCTGAAAACCGTAGTTCCCGCCCGCCCTGCCGGACAGGAGAACGTGATAGGCTTGACGGCCGAACCGCTCGAAACCGTGCGGATTGGTGTCGTGGGACTCGGCATGCGCGGCGGGGATGCCGTCGTAAGGATCTCCTATGTGCCCGGTGCCGTGATTACCGCGCTGTGCGACGTTCTGCCCGATCGGATTGCCGCCAGCCAGAAAGACCTTGCCAGCCTGGGCAAACCCGCGGCGAAGGAGTTCACCGGCGCCGATGATGCCTGGAAGCAGCTGTGCGAGCAGGAAGACGTGGATCTCGTCTATGTCTGCACCGACTGGAGCCACCACGTGCCCGTTTCCCTTTACGCCATGGAGTGCGGCAAACACGTTGCCGTCGAGGTTCCGGCCGCCGGCACTTTGGAAGACATCTGGGCGCTGGTCAATACCTCGGAGCGCACCCGCCGGCACTGCATCATGCTGGAAAACTGCTGCTACGATTTCTTTGAAATGGCCACGCTCGCCATGGTTCAGGCCGGTGCCATCGGGGAGCCCATCCATGCGGAAGGGGCTTATCTGCACAACCTCGACCCGTACTGGAAGGCCTATGCGGGCAACTGGCGGCTGCAGGAGAATCAGAAGCATCGCGGCGACCTCTATCCCACCCACGGCCTCGGCCCGGTCTGCCAGGCGCTGAACATTCACCGCGGCGACCGGATGAAGACGCTGGTGGCGATGGATACCGAACCTTTCAACGGCTCGCGCATGTCTGAGAAACTCTATGGTCAGCCCGATGCAACTTTTGCGGCCGGCGACCAGACCTGCACGCTGATCCGCACCGAAAAGGGCAAGACCATCCTCGTGGAGCACGACGTGATGACGCCGCGTCCCTACAGCCGGATGTACCAGATTGTGGGAACCGATGGCTATGCGGCAAAGTATCCCGTTCCGATGCTCTGCTTCCGCGAGGGCGAAACGCGCGAAAAGATCTACCGCAACGATGCTGCGAACGAGGTTCTTGCTGCCTATCCAAGCCCGATTCTGACGCCCGAATTGGAGAAGTTGGCCAAAGAGGTGGGCGGCCACGGTGGCATGGACTACATCATGGACTATCGCATGGTTTACTGCCTGCGCAACGGTCTGCCGATGGATATCGACGTTTATGACCTGGCCGAGTGGTGCTGCATCACGCCGCTTTCCCGCCTCTCCATCGAGAACGGCAGCCGGCCTGTCGAGATTCCCGACTTTACCCGCGGCGCCTGGAATCAGGTGAAAGGGTTCTCCTACGCTTTTGCGGAGTAACGCTTTACCGCGCTTTCGGCGACATTTCGAACTCTAACACGCCGCCGCGGAGGATATCCTCGCGGGCAATCGTGCGTTTCTTGTAGGGCTTTCCGTTGAGTTTGACCGATTTCACGTATCGGGTCCTGCTGCTTACCTTCGGGGCTTTGATGGTGAAGGTTGTACCGCCATCCAACTTCAGGCTCATTTCCGGAAGGAAAGGCGCACCCAGGACAAACTCGCCGCTGCCCGGGCATACGGGGTAGAAACCCATCGCGGAGAAGACGTACCAGGCGCTCATCTGGCCGCAGTCGTCGTTACCGCCCAATCCGTCCCGGCGCGGTATGTACATCCGTTCCATGATCTCCCGGATCCAGTAGTCGGTCAGCCAAGGCTTTGAAGTCCACCGGAACAGATAGGGAATGTGGTGCGAAGGCTCGTTTCCGTGCACGTAGCCGCCAATCAGGCAGGAGGCTTCGATATCTTCGTTGTCGGCATAATACTCAGGAGCAAGCGGTTCCCGGAACAGGGTGTCCAGTATGCGGAGAAAACGCCTCTCTCCGCCCATCAGGCCCATCAGGCCCTCTACGTCGTGCGGAACGTGGAACGTGAAGTTATAGGAGTTTCCTTCGATGAATCCTTCGCCGTAGGTCTGGCGCGGATCGAACGGCGTTTTCCAGGAGCCGTCGCTGTGGCGGGCGCGGGCAAAAGGAGACTTCCCGTCAAAGAGGTTGCGGTAGTTCTGCGAACGTGCGAAATAAGCCGCTGCCAGTGAATCCTGTCCCAGGCGTTGCGCCGTCCGGGCAATCGTCCAGTCGTCATAGGCATACTCCAGTGTGACGGACGCTCCGTTTGCAGAGGCTTCAAGCGGCACATAACCTTTCTCCATATAGTCGCCCAGTCCTTCCAGGTAGGGCACGGTGGAGGTGGCAGCCATCGCTTCCAACACCCGGTTGCCATCCAGGTCAAGCCCCGCATCCAGCGCATCGGCCAGCACGGAAACGGCATGATAGCCGGTCATACACCAGCCCTCGTTGCCCATCAGCGACCAGATGGGCAGCAGTCCGTGCGCGCTCTGCTCCTGGTGGTCCAGCATCGAGACGGCCATGTCGCGGGCGCGCTGCGGATGCATCAGCAGAAGCAGCGGATGTTCGGCGCGGTAGGTGTCCCAGAGCGAAAAGACAGTATAATTATCGCCGTCGGTGCGGTGGATAAGGCCGTCCAGGCCGCGGTAGGAACCATCCACGTCGCTGTAAACGGACGGGTTGATCATCGTGTGGTAGAGCGACGTATAGAGCATGCACAGCTGTTCCGGTTCTCCGGCGGCCTGCAGCTTGCCCAGTTCGCGGTCCCAGTTTTCGGCTGCGGCCGTGGCAATATCTTCAAAACTCTTTCCGGATGATTCGGCTTCCAGATTCTTCAGCGCTCCCTCCGTGGAGACGGAACTCAGGGCCACTTCCACCTCCAGCGTATCGCCGCCGGCCCAGTCAAAGTCGAACCAGCAGACAATGCCGCGTCCGGCCATCTCGGGGAAGTTGTGGTGGATGTCGAATTTTCTCCAGAAACCCTGGTAAGGCGATCGAATCCGTTCGCTGTAGCCATAGGCCTTCACCGGCCGCGAGAACCGGATTGCGAAGTAGGTATAATGCTCGCGCGCCCAGCCCTGCGTAAGCCGATAGCCGGTGAGCAGGCTGTCGCCGTACATCCGTACGCTGGCCCAGAGGGTCTTGCCTTCATAATTGTAGATTCCGTGGGTAAGGTCCGCAATCAGGTGCCGCTCGCTGCCGGCCGGAAAGGTGTAGCGATGCCGTGCAGTACGGGTGGTGGCGGTCAATTCCGCCCGGATGCCGTAGTCATCCAGCGTGACCCCGTAGAATCCGGGCGTGGCCTTTTCCGTTTCGTGGCTGAAGCGGCTCCGGTAGCCCGATTCAGGATATTCCGCGGTGCCGGGATCGAGTTGCAGTTGTCCGGTCACGGGCATCAGCAGAATATCTCCCAGATCCGAATGGCCCGTGCCGCTCAGGTGCGTGTGCGAGAAGCCCACGATGGTGGGATCGTCCCAGCGGTAGCCTGCACAGAGGGAGTAGACTTCCGGTTGATACTTTCCCCCGATATTATGGGGAATGTTGTCGGTGTCGGGACTCACCTGAACGCCGCCGAAGGGGACGCAGGCCCCGGGGAAGGTGTGCCCCATTCCCGCCGTACCGATAAATGGATCTACATACGAACCGGGCCGGGCAGCCTGAGCCTGGCCCAGATTGGCCGACAAGAGGGTAATCATCAGGAAAAGAATACGTTTCATTGTTTATTCCGGACAATCTTCCAGCCGATGGCAGCAATTAAGACGGACATCAGCGGTGAGAGAATGTTGAAGAAACAGAAGGGAGCGTAGACGAGCGTGGGTACGGAAAGGATGGCGGCCTGGGTCATGCCGCAGCTCGACCAGGGGAAGAGGGGCGAGGTGGCCGTCGCGGAGTCCTCCACGCTTCGGCTCAGCAGTCGCATTTCATAGCCCTCTTTCTCGAACCGTTCACGGTAGAGATTGGAAGTCAGGATAATCGAGAGATACTGATCCGACACGATGCCGTTCAGAGCGGTGCCGGTCACGACGGTTGTGCCCACCAGTCCGGTGCGCGTGCGGGTGAGAGGCGTAAGGATCCCGGCCAGGTCGGAAATCATCCCGCTGGCACGCATACAGCCCCCAAAAGTCATCGAGCAGAGAATCAGATAGACGGTGTTGAGCATTCCGATCATGCCGCGCGGCGAAACGAGCTGGTTCACCGCTTCGCTGCCGGTTTCAACGGAGACGCTGTTGTAGATAGATTCCACCACGCCGGTGAAAAGCAGGCGCGCGCGGCTTCCGTCCGTCACGCCCGCTCCGATCGAGGCAAGCAGGTCCGGCTGGAAGATAAGCGCAGCTATGGCTGCGGCCAGCGTAGAAAGGGCGAGCACCACGACGGCGGGCATCTTCCGCCAGATCATCACGGCCGTCAGCAACGGCACGATCAGCAGCCACGGAGTGATGTGGAAATGGGCGCGCAACACTTCGGCATACTCGGTCATCTGTCCCTGGTCCGCCACCGGGTGGCAAAGTCCTATGATGGTGAAAATCACGAGGGTGATAATCATCGAAGGACCGGTGCTCAGCAGCATGTAGCGGATATGGGCGAAGAGGTCCACCCGGTTGATGGAGGAAGCCAGCACCGTCGTGTCCGAGAGCGGGGATATCTTGTCGCCGAAATAGGCGCCGGAAATGATGGCGCCGGCCGTGAGCGCATCGGAAAAGCCCTCCGCTCGTCCGATTCCCAGCAGCGCCACACCAACGGTGGCGATGGTGGTCCACGACGACCCGATCAGCAGCGAAACGATCGCGCAGAGCAGACAGGCGGTAAGCAGGAATACCTTGGGACTGATGATCTTGAGCCCGTAGCAGATCAGCGTGGGAACGATTCCGCTCAGGGTCCAGGTGCCGGAGATGGCTCCGATCAGCAGCAGGATGAGGATGGCGACGGCGATGTCTCCGACATGGGAGGAAATCGTCTGTTCGAAAGACTTCCAGGGGACTTTATAGACCCACGTTGAAATGGCGATGCAGACTCCGGCCGCTGCCAGCAGGGCCACTTGGGAAGCTCCTAAAATGGAATCCGCTCCAAAGATAGAGATGTCCAGTGCAAGCAGCACAATCAGGACGGAGAGCGGGATCAGCGCCAGAAACCTTCTTTTACGAACTGTGACAGTCATACTGGCAGCTTTTTGGTGGGACCTAGCAGATTTGAACTGCTGACCTCATGCGTGTGAAGCATGCGCTCTAAACCAGCTGAGCTAAGGTCCCGGTCGGGAGTGCAAAGATACACTTTTTCCGGGAAATGCAAATCCTTTATCAAAGATACTTCCCGAACAGGGAAGCCACCTCGTCGCCCCTCGTGAGACGGCCCTTTACCAGGCAGACCACGGAGACGGTGGCGCTCACGCAGAGCTGTCCGTCTTCCTGGCGGTAGATGTCCTGCTCAAAAACAAAACGGGCTCCGTCGCGGTGCAGGTTGAGACATGAGAGAAACTTCTCCTGTCCCTTGAGCGGAGTCTTGTAGCGGATATCGATTTCAGAGACCATCATGTCGATTCCCTCGTCGTGCCATTTGCGGAATGAAAACCCTTCGCCCTGCAGCCAGGCGTGCCGGGTAGCTTCCAGGTAATGCACATAATTGGCGTTGTTGACGACGCCCTGGACGTCACACTCGTAATCGCGGGTCGTCATCTCGGTCTTGAAAAGGTAATCTTTCATCGTTCCGGTTATTTTGCGTAAAGTTCGAAAAAAACTTCCGAACTGAAAAATCCCGCGGATTGTTGTACCTTTGCAGTTACGAGAACACTATAATTATTGCGCAATGAAAAAACTCAATAAACCCGCCATTCTTGTCGTTGACATGCTCAATGACTTCGTTACCGGGGCACTCGGCTGCGACCGTGCCCGTGAAATCGTCCCTGCAACCGCACGGCTGCTCGACGCTGCCCGCAAGGCCGGCGTTCCTGTCATCTATTGCAACGATGCACACCTGCCCGGTATAGACCGGGAACTGGCCCTGTGGGGTGACCATGCCATTGCCGGCACGCCCGGTGCGGAGGTGATTCCCGAACTGAAGCCGGCTGCCTGCGATTACATCGTTCCGAAGCGTCGCTACAGCGGATTCTTCCAGACCGATCTGGATATCCTGCTCCGCGAACTCGGTGTCAAGACCGTAATTATGACCGGTCTTCACGCCCACATGTGCGTCCGTCACACCTCTGCCGACGCCTACTGTCTGGGCTACGACGTAGTCGTTGCCAAAGAAGCCACCAACTCCTTTACGGAAGAGGATTACCTTTACGGACTCTCCTACCTGAAGACCTGCTACGGGGCAGACGCCTACTCCAACGACGAGTTGGTCGCTGCCTTCTAAGCGGCTGTCATTGCAGCAAATTGTTGTTGACGGCGGAGCAGACCGCCTCGGTAATATTCTTGACGCCTAATTTGGCGAATAACTGGCGCTTGTACGATTTGACCGAATCTTCGGATTTGCAAATACGGCTGGCGATTTCCTTCATTGTGTAGCCCTGCGACGAATAGAGCAGGACGTCCCGTTCCATGTCCGTCAGCGAGAAGCCTTCCCGATAATACCAAACGTGTCTCTCCAGGGAATAGAAGAAGTAGTCCCGGTGGCCGTAGCAGCGCAGAATGGGAGAACCGGCCTTTTTTTCAGAAGTCAGGGAAAAAGTACACATGACCAGCCAGACCTTCCCCTCCGGGGTCAGTTTCAGCGGTGCGGCCCTGTGAAGCAACAGCCGTTTCCGGTTATGGCGTTGCAGGTGGACAGAAAATGAGAGATTCCAGTCCTTCCGTTCTTCGGCGGGGATGGAATACAGCTGCTCGAAGGTCTTGACGGCGATTTCTTTCAGCATATCCCTCTCCTCTTCCGGAATGGAATCGTAGTATATGGCATTTGATTCACCGTGGGCGCCGTTCGCCAGTCTGTCGCACAGATATCGCATATTCCCGGAGATGTAGATAATCTTTCGGGTGTAGAAATCAACCAGATAAATCGGTTGATAGAAGTTGCGTGCAAAAGCTTTGGCCGTATCAACATAGATGCTCTGGCTCTCACCTCCCAGTTCGCCCAGGTCCTCGGTGATGGGATTCGCATTGAAAAAATCTTGAAGGGTCAGTTCCATCTTGATGGGATTATGGTTGTTACTTACTGCGAAGTAAGCGAATAAAAACGAAACACAAACAGTTATTCTGTCCGTGTTCCCTGGATTCTATTCAAAAGATAACACAAAAGGGCGGCACGTAAGCGATAACGAAAGATAGCTGGAACCCATTATCATACAGTGAGTTACGATCTATCTTTGTAATTGGCTCAAAACAATACCGGGTAGATGCCTCATTTGAAGTGACTCGGTGCCAGAAAGAAGCAGCTATGAGTAAAACTGTGTATCTCATTCCGTTAGTCGTGATCGCGCTCCTCGTATCTTGTAATAACGATAACAACCGTACACTTGTGGACACAAAGTCCGAAACTATTGGGAACTCAATTCCTCCCAAAGACGGGGAAGAATCATTCCGGTATGACGCAGCGACAGAAGTGCCGCTCTAAACAGTAGCGGATTGTGGTTATTGTTTACTCCTCGTAGTGCTCGTACTTGGCCAATTCGGCTTCGATCTTGGGACCGAGGCCGCTGAGTTGCATCTTGTAGGCCTGATCGATACACTTTTCGATTGAGACGCTCTTGGCGCTGCCGTGGCCTTTGACGACCACCTTGGAAGTGCCGAGCAGCACGCTGCCGCCGTAGTTCTGATAGTTCATGAAATCCTTGATTTCCTTGAACATCCGCTTCATCAGCAGGGCGCCGATCTTGTAGCGGGTACGGGTGTATATTTTTCCCTTGAGCAACTTGAGCATCTCAAGGGCTGTTCCTTCCGTGGTCTTGGTCAGGACGTTGCCGGAGAACCCGTCGCAAATCACGATATCATAGTTGCCGCCGAGCAGGTCACGGCTCTCCATGTTGCCCACGAAGTTGAGACATTCGGTCTCCTTGAGCAGGCCGTAGGCCTCCTGACGGATGGTGTCGCCTTTTCCGGGCTCGACGCCCACGTTGAGCAGTGCCGTACGGGGGGATTTGATTTCATAGACATTCTCCAGGTAGAGCGAGGCCATGATGGCGAACTGGCGGAGCATGGCGCTGTCGACCTCCACGTTTGCACCGGAATCGCAGATTCCCACGATTCCGCCCTTCATGGTGGGCAGAATCGGGCAGAAGGTGGGACGGATGACGCCGCGGAGCCGGCCGAGCCGCACCAGCGCACCGGTAACCAGCGCTCCGGTCGATCCGATACTGACCATTCCCGCGATATCGTCGCAGTCGCGCAGCATCATGATGCCTTTCATCATCGAGGAGTCCCGCTTCATGCGGATGGCGTCGGTGGGCTTGTCATCGCAGGTGATCACTTGCGGAGCGTGTACTACTTCAAGCCGGTCGGTATCATAAGACTTGCCTTCCAGGCAGGCCCGGATGGGCGTTTCGTCGCCGGTCAGGATCAGGTAAAGGTCGGTATTCTTTTCGAGCGCACGGAGGGCGCCGTCAATATTGGCCTGCGGGCTGTGGTCGCCGCCATAGCAGTCAACGATAATCTTGATCATCTCGCTTTCGTTTGGATTCTGTCTGCAAATGTAAGAAATTCCTTATCTTTGGCATAAGAATACCGGGTATGTTTTGGCACTCCTTTCTTACCGTTTTCGTCATTCTGCTGATGGTCAGCAGTATTGTGGTCGTAGTTTTCGATGATACGGCACCTGCAGCCAAACTTGCGTGGATTCTGGCCATCGCCTTGCTTCCCGTCGTGGGCGTGGCGCTCTACCTGCTTTTCGGCATCAACAACCGGTACCATTACCTCTTCAAACGCCGGCACCGCCGCTATACCGCCCTGCTCGAAGCCGAGACCAGTCCGGAGCTCTCCAACCTGCTCTTCGGCCACAGTTGTGACGATTCGATCCGGGAAGAGTTCCGTCCGCTGGCGCGTCTTCTCGGCAAGGGGTTCCATCCCTGCGCGACAGATGCCACCGCCTTTGAAATCATCACCTCCGGAAAGCGCAAATACGAACTGCTGCTGGAGGATCTGCGCAACGCAAAGGAATCCATCCATATCGAATATTTCCGGTTCGGTACCGACAGCGGTAGCGAAGATGTCCGCAACGTCCTGATCCAAAAAGCCAGAGAGGGCGTCAAGGTGCGCTTTATCAACGAAAATATCGTGAACTTCTCGCTCTTTCCGGGCTATTACGGACGGATGCGCCGCGCCGGAATCGAGGTGCTGAAGTTCACCGACCCCAGGCGACACCTCCTGGAACTGCCTACCCGCCTCAATCACCGGAATCACCGGAAGATCGTGGTCATTGACGGGAAGATCGGCTATACGGGCGGAATGAACATCAACAACAACTACTTCCAGGTCTGGCGCGACACCCACCTGCGCCTGACAGGCAACGCCGTAGCTGCCCTGCAGTTCATCTTCCTGGACTCATGGATTATCGGCGGCGGCCGCCTGGACCATCCGCTGCCTCACTATTATCCGATGCTTCAGGGCTCCACGATGGAGCAGACCGCTCCCCTGAAGGATAAACTGGTGCAGGTCGTCCAGGACGAACCCAATACCGGACAGCCTGTCCTGCAGATGAGCTACGAGTGGGTGCT
>DBXZ01000032.1:3259-4354 GCA_002309795.1 Bacteroidales bacterium UBA1199 | reverse complement strand
AGCTTGTCCATTACTTACGCTGGCATTTCTTGGGGGTTACACAGGTACCGCTGGCGCGGCAGACAACGATGGGCTCTTCGAGCAGGTCCGCTGCGGAGTCGGAGATGTCGGGACGCGGAGCGATCACCTTGCGGGCCTCGAAGACCATCTTGCGGGAGGTATTGCCTTCCGAGACGATTTCGCCCGTGGCTTCAATGAAGTCGCCGGCGTAGACCGGGGCGATGAATTCCACCATGTCGTAAGCCTTGAAGAGGCCCTCGTCACCGTCGCGGAGAATGAGGAGCTCGGTAGCCACGTCACCGAAAAGATGGAGCATGTGGGCTCCGTCGACGAGATTGCCGCCGTAGTGCGCATCCTTGGCGCTCATGCGGACGCGAATGGTCGATTTGTACTGTGCCATCTTCCTCGGGAATTACTGTTTGACATAGATGTAGTCCACGAAGAGAGCGGGCGTGTGGACCGATTCGGGTTCGATCTCGCCGACCTTCACGAGTTTCTCGGCCTCGACGATCACCGTCTTGGCAGCCTGTGCCATCATCGGGTTGAAGTTCTTGGTGGTGCCGCGATAGAAGATATTGCCGGATTCGTCTACGATGGAGCCGCCCAGGATCGCGAAGTCAGCGCCGAGGGGCTTCTCCAGCAGATAGTCCTTGCCGTCCACGTTGATGATCTGCTTGCCCTCCTGGACCACGGTACCGATACCGGTGGGAGTCAGGAAGCCGCCGAGCCCTGCGCCCTTGGCGCGGATGCGCTCTGCGAGCGTACCCTGGGGCACGAGGTTCATCTTGAGTTCCCCATTGTTCATCTGTTCGATGGAAGCCTTGCTGCCGCCGATGTAAGAGGCGTAGATTTCCTTCACCTGGTGGTTCTCGATCAGCTTGCTCCAACCCTGTCCGTCGAAGACGGTGTCGTTGCAGATGATGGTGAGGTCTTTTACGCCGCTCTCAGCGAGAGCATCGACAATCTGTCTGGGCGATCCTGTAGCCAGGAAACCGCCGATCATAATCGAAGCGCCGTCCGGAATCATGGAAACGGCCTCTTTCAGCGAAATTTTCTTTGCCATAATGCTATGCGTTGTTATAATTTGTTCGTGTT
>DBXZ01000032.1:1226-3133 GCA_002309795.1 Bacteroidales bacterium UBA1199 | reverse complement strand
CCTTCGCCGTAAACGCCCGAAACCGAACCGATTGAGGTAAAGGCGTTCGGGTCTTCCTGCTTGATGATCACCAGCAACTGGTTGAGCTGCGATTTGCGCGCCACCACCAGCACCACCTGGATGTCGTCTTTGGAGTACCAACCCTTGGCGGAGATGACGGAAACGCCCCTTTCGCTCTCCTGCATGATGCGGTTGGCAATCTTCTCGTACTGCTTGGAGAAGATGAAGAGCTGGACATTCTGCCGGTTGAGCTGCATCATGTGATCCAGGGTGAAGGTTTCCACGCCGGCAATCACGTAACCGAAGATCACCGTGGCGAAACGTGCGCCCCAGCCGGAGGCCTCGGGAATGATGAGTGAGCTGGCAATGATGACGATATCCAGGAAGAGCAGCACGCGTCCCGTGGAGATGTTGTACTTGTTGCTCACCATCAGGCCTATAATGTCGGTACCGCCGCTACTGCCGCCCACATTGATCATGATGGAGATGCCGAATCCGGAAATCACACCGCCCACGATGGCGCCCATCAGCTTTCCGTTATCCACGCCCACGGCCTGGATGAACTCAGCCGGAATGAGTTCCGGAATGATCCGGAAGCAGATGGAGATGACGGCCACGGCATAGATGGTCTTGGCGCCGAACCCCTTGCCCAGATACTTGACGCCGAGAATCAGCAGCAGGCCGTTCAGGATGGCATAGGAGTAACTGATATTGAACCCCGTGGCATACTGGATGATGGCGCAGATACCCGCCACACCGCCGGTAACCAGGGAGTTGGGCAGGATAAAGACGGACCACCCCACCGTGTAGATGAGGATGGCCAGCGTGATGACCAGATAATCCTTGATCAGGCGGACGATTTTCTTATTCATATCAGCAGACGATATTGATGATTCTTCCGGGAACGACAATCACTTTGCGGATGGCGGCGCCGGCCAGGTAGCGGGCCGTATTTTCATCCGCGCGGACCACGGCTTCCACCTCGGCGGGCGTCATGCTCTTGGGCAGCACCAGTTTGAAGCGGGTCTTTCCGTTGAAGGAGACGGGATACTCCACGTCGTCTTCGCGGGTGTAAGCCTCGACATACTCGGGGAAAGGAGCGTAGGCGATGCTCTCCGTATGGCCGAAGAGACTCCAGAGCTCTTCGGCGATGTGCGGAGCAAAGGGCGAGAGCACGATCGCGAGCGGTTCGAGGATCGCGCGCTTGTTGCACTTCAGATCGGCCAGCTCGCCCACGGCAATCATGAAGGCGCTCACCGTGGTGTTGAAGGAGAAGTTCTCGATGTCGGACTGCGCCTTGCCGATCAGCTTGTGCAGCGCCTTGAGTTCGGCCGGTACAGGAGCCTCTTCGCTCACGCAGAAAGTGTCGTGGTCGAAGTGCAGGCCCCACAGTTTGCGCAGGAAGCGGTGCACGCCGTCGATACCCTTGGTATCCCAGGGCTTGGACTGCTCGAGCGGGCCCAGGAACATCTCGTACATGCGGAGCGTATCGGCCCCGTAGCGGTCGCAGATATGGTCCGGATTCACCACGTTGAACATGGATTTGCTCATCTTCTCGATAGCCCAGCCGCAGATGTACTCCCCGTCTTCGAGGATGAATTCGGCGGTCTTGTACTCCGGATTCCAGTTGCGGAACGCCTCGAGATCCAGGCGGTCGTTATGCACGATGTTCACGTCCACGTGGATCTCCGTGGTGTCGTACTGTTCCTTCAGGCCGCAGGAAACGAAGGTATTGGTGTTCTTGATGCGATAGACAAAGTTGGAGCGGCCCTNNGGATCATGCCCTGGTTGATCAGTTTCTTGAAAGGCTCCTTCTCGCATACGTAACCGCAGTCGAAGAGGAACTTGTTCCAGAAACGGGAGTAGATCAGGTGGCCGGTTGCGTGCTCCGTACCGCCGATATAGAG
>DBXZ01000032.1:401-1175 GCA_002309795.1 Bacteroidales bacterium UBA1199 | reverse complement strand
CGCAGATAGTAGGCGCTGCTGCCCGCAAAGCCCGGCATGGTGCTCAGTTCGAGCGGCCAGCCGTCGATGGTCCAGCCTTTCGCGCGGCCCAGCGGCGGTTCTCCCGTCTCGGTGGGCTTGAACTCGCTGATTTCCGGCAGTTCGAGCGGCAGGTTCTCCACCGGCAGCGGCGTGGGAATCCCCTCCTTGAAATAGATGGGGAACGGCTCGCCCCANNCCCCAGTAGCGCTGGCGCGAGAAGATGGCGTCGCGCAGGCGGAAGTTGATCTTCCGGTGACCCAGGCCGTGCGATTCGACATAATCGATGGCGGCCGGAATCGCCTCTTTGACGGTCATGCCGTTGAGGAATCCGGAGTTGCACATGATGCCGTCCTTGGCGTCGAAACTCTCCTGCGAGACGTCGCACCCCTCGATCAGCGGAACGATGGGCAGGTTGAAGGTCCTGGCAAAGGTATAGTCGCGGCTGTCGTGAGCCGGAACGGCCATGATGGCGCCGGTACCGTAGCCGCTCAGGACATATTCGGAAATCCAGACGGGAACCTGCTCTTCGGTCAGCGGGTTCACGGCGTAGGAACCGGAGAAGACGCCGGTGGCCTTGCGAGTCTCCGCAATGCGCTCGCGTTCCGTCTTCTTCTTGGTCTGCGCCAGGTATTCATCCACGGCGGCGCGCTGTTCGGGGGTCGTGAGGCGGTCCACCCACTCGCTCTCGGGCGCCAGCACCATGAAGGTGACGCCGAAGATGGTGTCGGCCCGCGTGGTGAAGATGGTCATATC
>DBXZ01000032.1:0-330 GCA_002309795.1 Bacteroidales bacterium UBA1199 | reverse complement strand
CTTGAGGGAGTCGGTCCACTCGAGCGATTCCAGGTCGTCGAGCAGGCGCTGGGCGTAGGCCGATACGCGCAGCTGCCACTGTTTCATCTTCTTCTGTTCCACCGGGAAGCCGCCGCGGACCGAGAGACCCTCTTTGACCTCGTCGTTGGCCAGCACAGTGCCCAGCGCGGGACACCAGTTCACCGATGTTTCGCCCTGATACGCAATGCGATACTGCATCAGCAGGTCGGATTGCTCCTTGGGGGAAAGACCGTCCCAGCGGCCCTCGGCCCTGAACTTCGCGATGAGCGTATCGATCGGCTCCGCCTTGTCCGTCTCCGGATTGTACCA
>DBXZ01000018.1:15364-15800 GCA_002309795.1 Bacteroidales bacterium UBA1199 | reverse complement strand
GGGCGACACGGGCCTGATCCGCGCTGAAGACGGCGAGGCGATCCGCATCACCGGCACCATCAAGGAGAACGGCCTGCCCATCCATATCGCGGAACGCATTCCCGCCCGGCCGGAAGCACGCTTCACGGCGGAAGTCGACACCGCGCGCCGCAACGCGACGGCCGCCAACCACTCCGCCACCCACCTGTTGCAGTTCGCGCTGCGCGAAATCGTAGGTACCCATATCGAACAGAAGGGTTCCTTNNTCCTTCGTCTGCCCGGACTACCTGCGATTCGACTTCTCGCACTACGAGAAGATCGATCCGGAAACCCTCCGCAAGGTGGAACGCCGCGTCAACGAGCTGATCCGCGCCGACCTGCCGCTCGACGAGCGCCGCGCAGTGCCCATCGAGGAGGCGCGCAAGATGGGCGCGATGGCCCTCTTCGGTGAGAAGTA
>DBXZ01000018.1:0-15260 GCA_002309795.1 Bacteroidales bacterium UBA1199 | reverse complement strand
GTGCGCCGTATCGAGGCCGTGACCGGCGCGAAGGCCTGCGAACTGGCCGAGGCCGACGCCGACGCCTATGCAGCGGTCCGCGCGCTCTTCAACAACGTGCCGAACGTGGTTCCGGCCATCGAAAAGATGATTGCGGAGAACGAATCGATGCGCATCACCATCGCGGAGGTCGAGCGCAAGAAGCTCGCCGAACTGAAAGACAAACTGACGGGCGAAGCGCGCGAGATGAACGGCCGCAAGGTGGTGATCCTGCCGCAGGGCACCTACAGCTCCGACGATATCCGCAACATGGCCTTCATGCTCCACAACGAATCGACGGCCACCGTATTCGCAGCCGCCTTCCGCACCCCGGACGGCAAGGCCTGCCTGACGCTGATGTACACCGACGACCTGGTGGCAGCCGGTGCCGATGCCGCTGCCGACGTCCGCGAAGCCGCCAAGCTTATCCAGGGCGGTGGCGGCGGCCAGAAGTTCCTGGCAACCGCCGGCGGCAAGAACCCCGACGCACTGGCCGAAGCTGAACGCAAACTGATAGAACTCGCCACAAGATAGCACGCTCGCAACGCACGCATGAAGAAGCTCGACCGGTTCCTGATCAAGTCCTTCATAGGACCGTTCTTCGTCACCTTCTTTCTCGTCATATTCACCCTGGCACTGCAGTTCCTCTGGGTCTATATCGACGAACTGGTGGGGAAGGGACTCGGTTTGGGCGTGATTCTGGAATTCCTGGGCTGGGCGGCCTGCACGCTGATTCCCATGGCCTTGCCGCTGGCCACGCTGCTCGCCTCCATCATGACCCTGGGCGGTATGGGCGAAAAGAACGAGCTGCTGGCCATGAAGGCGGCCGGCATCTCGCTGCCGCGCATCCTCAAGCCGCTGATCTGGGTCTCCGTGATTATCAGTATCGGTGCGTTCTTCGCGGCCAACAACCTGATTCCGGTCTCCTACAGCAAGATCTACACGCTGCGCGACGACATCCGCAAGACCAAAGAGGAGATCAAGATACCGACCGGCACCTTCTACGACGGCATTGACGGCTACATTCTCCGGATTGAGAGCCGCGACGACCGGACCAAGATGATGCACAAACTCATCATCTACGACCACACCGCCCGCAACGGCAACACCTGCATCACGCTGGCCGACTCGGGCCGGATGGCCATCTCGCCCGACAAGCAGAACCTGGTGTTCCACCTCTACGACGGCTGCTCCTACCAGGAGACCAACCGGATGAGTTACCGTGACACGACGCTGGATCTGAACCGGCTGAAGTTCAATGAACAGGAGCTGATCATCTGCCTGGACAACTATACCTTCACCCGTTCCGACGACGACCGTTTCGGCGACGAGGTGATGGCCAAAGGGCTCCGGGCACTCAGCCACGACCGCGATTCCATCTCCCACAAATACGATTCGCTGCGCATTTTCCAGCGGCAGCGCCTGATCCGCACCTCGTCGCTCGATTTCAATTACCAGCTGGATTCCACCTGGCGTGCGGAAAAGCAGCGGGGCAACCTCGCGACCGATACGCTGCTGGACAACCTGCCCCTGGATACGCGCAGAACGGCCCTGCGCAATGCCGCCAGCAACCTGCCGGTCATGATCGACCAGATCGAGAACTGCGCGCGCGAAGACTACCACTATGTAGATCCGCTGCGGCGCACGGATATCGAATGGTACCGCAAGTTCACGCTCAGCATTGCCTGCTTCATCTTCTTCTTTATCGGGGGACCGCTGGGCGCGATTATCCGCAAGGGCGGATTCGGTACGCCGGTAATCATCTCGATCTTCTTCTTCCTGATTTACTACATTATCGATATCACCGGCAAGAAGCTGGCCCGCGAGGGAACCATCACCCCGTTCGAAGGAACCTTCATCTCCACGGCCATCCTGCTGCCGATCGGCATCTACCTGACCTACCGTTCCACCAAGGACTCTTCGCTGGTCAACTTCGACAGCTACAAGGTCTTCTTCAAGAATCTGGGCAAGTGGATAAAACGCGGCTATTTCAAGGTCCGCAACCTCTTACGCAAGGATTTCGGCCGCATCCGGATCGTCTATATGGGTACGCCGGAGTTCGCCTGCGGCCCGCTTGATGCGCTGCTCAAGGCCGGATTCGACGTGCGTGCGGTGGTGACCGTGCCCGACAAGCCGAGCGGCCGCGGACTCAAGGTGAACGAGAGCGCCGTCAAGCGCTACGCGGTGGAACACGGCATTCCGGTGCTGCAGCCGGAGAAGTTGCGCGATCCGGAGTTCCTCGCCCAGCTGGCTTCGTACAAGGCCAACCTCTTTGTGGTGGTGGCCTTCCGGATGCTGCCGCGCGAAGTCTGGGCCATGCCGCGTCTGGGCACCTTCAACCTGCACGCATCCCTGCTGCCGCAGTACCGCGGCGCCGCCCCCATCAACTGGGCGCTGATCAACGGGGAACGGCAGACGGGCGTCACGACCTTTATGATCGACGAGCAGATCGATACCGGGCGGATTCTCAAGCAGAAGAGTTATCTGATTGAGGATTACGACAATGCCGGATCGCTGCACGATACGTTGATGGAGATGGGCTCGGAGCTCGTGGTCCAGACCGCGGAGGAGATCCGCGACCACCGGACCAGGCCGCAGGCGCAGGATGTGGAACACGTCAAGCTGCGTCCGGCTCCGAAACTGACGCGGGAGCTCGCGCACATTGACTGGAGCCGCAATGCCCGCGAGGTCAATAACCTGATCCGGGGCCTGAGTCCCTATCCCGCCGCTGCCGCTACGCTGGTAACGGCTTCGGGCGAGGAGGTTCCGGTGAAGATCTATGAGGCGTATGTCGTTCGAGACACAGCGACTGCAGAATCGGACCCTTCGGCCTCCGGTGTCTCGCTCTGCTCGGACCCTCCGGCTTCGGACGTCTTGCTGCGCTCGGATGAAAAAATCCTCGCTACGCAAGCGTCGCTCAGCCTTACGGGTCCTGGTGCTATTACTACCGATGGAAAATCCTGGCTGCAGGTGCGTTGCGGACGCGATGCGATCCGGATCTTGGAACTGCAGGCGGCCGGACGCAAGCGGATGGATATCGCCAGTTTCCTGCTGGGCTTCCGCGAGGGCGAAGGCAGTAAGTTCGTTTAATAGATAAGTCTCATGAATCCGAAAACCGTGGTCATTCTGGCCCAGGGGGATTTCCCCGCTTCCGGGCGCTGCCTGCAGATGTTGCGGGAGGCGGATGTGCTGCTCTGCTGCGACGGGGCGGCGGCTGCGGCGGTGGCGCACGGGTTTGAGCCGGATGAGATCGTAGGCGACCTGGATTCGCTGGACGCCGGTTTCCGGGAGCGTTATGCTGCGCGGCTGTTCCACGACCGCGACCAGGAGTGCAACGACCAGACCAAGGCGTTCCGCCGGGCGCTGACCTACTGCCCGCAACGGATTGTCATTCTGGGTGCCACCGGGCGGCGCGAAGACCATACGCTGGGAAATATCTCGCTGCTGGCGGATTATGCAGCAGCCCTGGCCGGTACCGGCTGCCGCGTGGAGATGTGGTCCGATTACGGACACTTCGAGGTGATTCCGGATACGGCCACCCTGCCCGCCCGGCCCGGTCAGGAGATTTCGATTTTTAGCTTTGACGCCACCTTGAAAGTCCACGCCGACGGGCTGGTCTATCCCACCGACGACGTGGTCTTCGATTCGCTCTGGAAAGCCACCCTCAACGTGGCTTCTGCCGACCGTTTCACCCTCACGCTTTCACACCCCGCTCCCGTCCTGATCTACTGGGCCGACTAGCGGGAAAAGTTCCGGGAGGCGAAGGGAAGGGCCAGGCGGAGCGCCTGGTGCCAGTATTCCCAGGTATGGGCGCCGTTGCGGACGCGGAATTCGGCCTTCACGCCGCGTGCTCTCATCTTATAATAAAAATCTACGGAGAGTTTCAGGAGGAAGTCGTCGTCGCCGCAGTCTATGAACCAGGCCACGGTCTTCAGGGCGTCGACGGTTTCCTGCGAAGCATTGTCCATGAAATCCAGCGCGGAATGGTCGCGGACGGCGGCACAGAGAATCGTGAACTTATCCTGCTTGCCGTCGGCATTCCCGACCTCTGCGAACTTGTTGTCCAGCCAGCCGCTCATCGAATAGCAGCTCGAGAAGCAGTCGGGATGGCGCTGGCTGTAGACCACGCTGCCGCCGCCGCCCATCGAGAGGCCCATGACGGCGCGCTGCCCTTTGGAGCCGCCGCAACGGTAGCGGGCTTCAAGCGTCGGTATCAACTCCTGGAAGAAGAAGTCTTCGTAGTTCCATCCCGGCATGTTGAAATAGCCGTTCCAGACCTCAACGGGGTTGGGATGGCCCGCATTGGGCATGATGATGACGGCGCGGGCAGATTCGCCCGAAGCCATCAGTTCGTCCGCCACGCCTTTCATGTGGCCCCGCTGCTGCCAGCCTTCCCAGGTGTCGGTCAGGCCGTGAAGCAGGTAGATGACCGGATAGTAATCCGCGGATTTGTCGAAACCCTCCGGCAGATAGACGTTGCATTTGACGGTTGTGCCCAGGATCCGGCTCTCCAGCGAGTCGGCCACCAAACGGCCGGCCGCGGAAGAGGTGAAACAGAGAAACAGCGAGACAAGAGAGACGAGTAACTTCTTCATACGATTTGTTCCTTTCTTGTCCACAAAGATACGCGAGAAATTTGTTATCTTTGACGATTGAACCTCAAAAAATCGCACAGGAGAGATGTCGCAGCCCAAAGTCATCGGGATCTTCGGAGACCGGAACGTAGGTAAAAGTTCGCTGATCAATTCGTTGACCGGCCAGCAGGTGGCCATCGTGTCCGATGTGGCCGGCACTACGACCGACCCGGTCCGCAAGCGGATCGAGCTGCCTGGAATCGGCGTCTGCACGGTGATCGACACCGCCGGACTGGACGACGACGGAGGCGCGCTGGGCCGCGAACGGGTGGCCAAGAGCCTGGCGGCCGCACGCCAGGTAGACCTGGGCATCCTGGTCTTTGCCGGGAACCGTTTTCCGGAAGGGGCAGCACGCGTGGCGGAACTGCTTCAGAAACTGAACGTCCCGCTGGTACTCGTACACAACAAGAGCGACCTGGAACCGCTGAAGGACGACCTTCGCAAGCGGCTGAACGCCGAATACAAGACCGAACCCGTGGCGTATGCCTGCACGGCCGGAGCGGAAGACCGCGACCGGCTCACCGCCGCCATCCGCGAAGCCCTCTCCGGCGCCGAAGTGATCGAGCGCCCGATGTTCGAAGGGCTGGTGCGCAAGGGAGGGCAGATCGTGCTGGTCTGTCCCATCGACAGCGAAGCGCCGCAGGGCCGGCTGATCCTGCCGCAGGTGAACGCCATCCGCGCCATCCTGGACGGCGGCGGAGTCGCCACGGTGCTGCAGCCGGAGGAATTGGACGGTTACCTGAAAGAGAACGGCAGCCGCGTAGCCCTGGTGGTCACCGACAGCCAGGTATTCGCCCGCGTGGCGGCCATCGTGCCGGAGGGCATTCCCCTCACCTCTTTCAGCATGCTGCTGGCCCGGAGCATGGGCAGCTTTGACGCCTACCGTGCCGGAATCGGGACGCTGGACCGCCTGAAAGACGGCGACCGCATCCTGATGCTGGAATCGTGCACCCACCACGCCAACTGCGAAGACATAGGCCGCGTGAAACTGCCGGCCCTGATCCGCAAATACACCGGCAAACAGTTGGAATTCGAAATGGTGAGCGGGCTGGACGATCCGGGCGACCTGTCGCGTTACGCGCTGGCCATCCAGTGCGGCGGCTGCATGGTCACCGCGCGCCAGTTGCAGAACCGCGTGAAAGCAGTGATCGAAGCCGGGGTTCCCGTGGTCAACTACGGCATGGCCATCTCCTATCTCACAGGCATTTACCAGCGGGCCCTGAAGCCCCTGCTTCCATAACCGATGACGCTCGACGACCTCTCCCTGGACCGCGAAGGGCTGATTGCCGCCCTTGAATGCACCGACCCTGCGTTCAACGAGGCGCTGCTGCAGGAGGCCTACCGGGTGAAAGTGGCCCATATCGGGACCGACGTCTATCTGCGCGGGCTGATTGAAATATCGAACATCTGCACCAAGAACTGCCTCTACTGCGGCATCCGGCACGACCTTGCCTGCCAGCGCTACGAACTCTCCGACGAGGAGGTGCTGCGCGTGGCTGCACTGGCCGCCGGACGCCGCTACGGATCGGTGGTGATTCAGGGCGGCGAGCGCACCGACGCGGCCTTTGTGAGTAAGATCACCCGGCTGCTCAAAGCCATCAAGGCACTGCCCACCGCATCGGAGGGCGGGCGTCCGCTGGGCATCACCCTCTCGCTGGGCGAACAGCCGCGCGAAGTCTACGAAGAGTGGTTCGCGGCCGGAGCGCACCGCTACCTGCTGCGGATCGAATCCACCAATCCCGACCTTTACTACAAGATTCATCCGCACGACGCGCTGCACAGCTACGAGCGGCGGATGGAGGCGCTCTGCGACCTGAAGGCGATCGGCTACCAGGCCGGCACGGGCGCGATGATCGGACTCCCCTTCCAGACGGCGGCCGATCTGGCCGACGACCTGCTCTTCTACAAGCGGTTCGACGCGCCGATGATCGGGATGGGCCCGTACAATCCGCACCCCGATACGCCGCTGACCCTCGCCGGCGCCCCTTTCCCGTCCGAGAAGGAACGTTTCGCGCTCGGACTCAAGATGATAGCGCTGCTGCGCCTGCTGATGCCCGACATCAACATTGCAGCCGCCACCGCACTGGAGGTGCTCGATCCGCGGGGACGCGAAAAAGGCGTACTTGCCGGCGCCAACGTGATCATGCCCAACATCACCCCGGAAGAGGAGATGGCCAAATACAATCTATACGACCGCAAAACACTGCTGGTCAAGACGCTGATGCTTGGCGAGAGCCTCGAGAACGGGCGCATTACGGTAG
Source organism: Bacteroidales bacterium UBA1199 (assembly GCA_002309795.1). The sequence goes on along the minus strand of DBXZ01000018.1, from coordinate 8,347 downwards.
GCTACGGCCGCTGGGGCGATTCCAGACATTTTCTGGGTAAAACTCCACAAACCGGTTTGTAATCTCAACGGAAATACGTACTTTTGGCAAACTTTTTTATAAAACAACCATTTCTACTATGAATATCACACCCAACGCTCAAAAGTTTATCGATCTGGAAGACCGATACGGTGCACACAACTACCATCCCCTGCCGGTCGTTCTCGCCAAGGGTAAAGGCCCCTTCGTCTGGGACGTAGACGGAAAACGCTACTTCGATTTCCTTTCCGCTTATTCCGCAGTCAACCAGGGTCACTGCCACCCGAAGATCGTGAAGGCGCTTTGCGATCAGGCACAGGAACTCTGCCTCACCTCCCGCGCATTCTACAACGACTGCCTGGGTCCGTACGAGAAATTCGCTACGGAATTCTTCGGCTATGACAAGCTCCTCCCGATGAACTCGGGCGCAGAGGCTGTCGAGACCGCCCTCAAGCTGGCTCGCCGCTGGGGCTACAAGGTCAAAGGTATTCCGGAGAACGAGGCGCTGATCGTGGTCTGCAACGGCAACTTCCACGGCCGCACCATCACCATCGTCACCATGTCTTCCGATCCGGAGAGCTACGGCCAGTACGGTCCGTTCACTCCGGGCTTTATCCAGATTCCCTACGACGACACCGAGGCTTTGGCCAAGGTTCTCGACGAAAAGGGCGACAAGATCTGCGCAATGCTCGTAGAGCCTATCCAGGGCGAAGCTGGCGTCTACGTACCGAGCAACGGGTACATCAAGAAGTGCTACGACCTCTGCCACAAGCACAATGTGCTCTTCGTAGCTGACGAGGTCCAGACCGGTATCGGCCGTACGGGTAAGATGTTCGCATGCGATCACGAAGGCGTACGCCCGGATATGATCACGATTGGCAAAGCCCTCTCGGGCGGTGTGCTTCCCGTCTCCGCAGTCCTCGCAGACGACGAGATCATGCTGACCATCCTGCCGGGTGAGCACGGCTCCACCTTCGGCGGCTTCCCGCTGGCAGCCAAGGTCGCAGTCGCAGCCCTCGAGGTCATCCGCGACGAACACCTCACGGAAAATGCAGCCCGCCTGGGCGAAATCTTCCGCACCGAGGTGATGAAGATCAACTCCCGCTTTATCAAGTCTGTCCGCGGTAAAGGTCTGCTCAACGCAGTCATTACCGAACCGCAGGACGGCATTGAGGCTTGGGATATCTGCCTGAAGATGGCTGAAAAGGGTCTGCTCGCTAAACCGACCCACCGCCACATCATCCGCTTCGCTCCGCCGTTGGTCATCACCGAGGCCGAGCTCCGCGAAGGTATCGGCATCATCAAAGAGGTCTTCGAGAGCCTGTAGGCAGCCGACTCCTTCCGTTTATAAAAAACGAGTCAGCCGTTCTGGCTGACTCGTTTTTATATTAGAAGCGGAAACCGGTCGTGAGCGCCAGACCGGAGTAATCGACCCGTCCCGTCGTTACCAGTTTGATACCCACCGTGATACCCATCCGGTCGTTGATGGCGATATCAAAGCCCGTTTTGGCATTGAGAAGCCACAGGGGGTTGGGTTTCTGCGTCTGGCTGAAAACGTACATGCCGCCGAGCTCTGCACCCAGATAAAAGGCGCTGTTCTTATTCGGGACCGGCAGATAGCCTACGACATCCGCAAACAACGGAAGTGCCAGCGGCCAACCGTAATCAGTCTTACTTCCTGTGCTCGAGTCATAATCATATTCATGCAAAAGGTGCGCACCGGTGGCAACACCTGCGTAGAAGTACGGATTAAACCGCCAGCCTATGGAGTAATCGACCGAAAGGTGAGGTTTCCAATAAGCGCCAAAGTGAGTCAATTGAACACTCTGCTGGAGATGACCTTCAGCATTCGCCCGCTGAACTCCGAATGCTGAAAAGAGAACGACTACAAACAAGAAACAAAGAATCTTTTTCATAACTACGAAACAATTTGATTATATGATTAAAACTCAAATCGGTCGAGATTATTCAATCCTGCCTGCAATTCCGTGTCCGAGGCTCTTGCACAATATTGTGTTCCGAAATCAGTTTGCATACGAACTTCCAGCGCTGTCGTTTCATAATGACTCCGATCGAGAGGATTGATCAGACGGAGGACCAGGCCTCCATTGCAGGAGGGTTGGACCGGCCATAAATGAGAAGATACGGGCATATTGTCAGAAAACAACAGATCTGAGTATTTGAAAGACGTCAGCGGCACAGTGATCAACCTGTCACTCTGTCTATACATCAGACAGAATTTGTCTTTGACGGAGGAACCCGCAGGATGCTCCGCATCCCAGTCCGTCAAGGCGATCACATCAAGGCTTCTTGCTCGCCAGTCATAAGCACCGATTAGGACTTTGCTATAGCTCTCTGTCAGCATTTGCACAGCCACATAGTATTGAGTACCCTTATACCTTAAATCAGCACCGTAGAATGAATTTGCCTCTTTCGTCCATTGATTGATGAGCCGCTGCTGTGTCCCGTCAAGCACCTGCTCGCTGGTAAACTTGCAGCGCTGGGGAATAAACAAATAACTGGTATCCTCTCCTGTATTATGACTCGGAGCAATTCCTCTGTAAACGTACATATAATCGAGCCTCACAACGAAATTATAATCGACCTCGACCGTTTCTACTTTCGGTTTTTCATCAGGTCGGATACACGAAGAAAGAAACAAACTGGCTGCGGCAACAATGCAGAACAATCGTAAACAATTCATTAATCTTGTGTATTAATTAGTTGTTATAATATGTCTTATGACCAGGGCTGACCGGATAAACAAATATAATGAAACTATCAATTAAATCAAAGGGCACTAGAACGTAGCCGTCGCTTCCAATTCTTTCTCGCCATCCAGCGTCACCTTGACCGTGAAAACAATGCCGGGAGGGAGGACAGCGGGCTGCTTCGACTTTAAATACAACTCATGAAGCATCAATGGTGATAGGGAAAGCCATTCGGATAACGTTATTTCCCCATGCGCCAATGAGTATCCAAGGATGCTGCCCACCAGTTCTTTATTAGACTTTATGATATAGCCCGGCCCGTTTTTGTCAAGTAAAAAGAATCCGGAAAGATCCTCACCGGCTTCTTGTCCGAAAACTGGAAGAGATGCCTCGATTTGCAAGGATGTGCAAACGTTCGTGTGATAGACAATCAAATCCATCGCTGAACCTGTATCGGAAGCTTTTCGATGATTATATTCAAGAATCTGGGATTCTATCTCTTTATTGGATTCTTGGAGTATACCATCTGTCAGTATTCTCAAGAAAGCCCGTCCATCCCCATCCTGTTCAGGCTGCAACAATAATACGGACTGGCAGTCACGATGTTCAAACACCGTTGTCACTCCCCTTCCTAAAGGCTCTTGACAGGAGGTCAGAAGAAGAGCCACGACAGAAACAGCCATGGCGCCGATCATGCGTTTGATTTTAGTGAAAGTCATAGTATCCCCCTACTGGAAACTGTTCAATTAATTACCCCAAGAAAATATATAACGGAGATCAACGCCATAGGTCTGATTAAACCGTCTGGGCCCATAATACTCGTCATATCCGATAGAAGTTAATCCATATTGGTAGCGAAAGCCAAGACCGAATTGATTAAAACGGATTTCGGCGCCGAGGGTATACCCCATATCTAAAGGCGACACTCTGGGAGAGATGCGCAGTTTCCCACTGGAATCTTCATACAAACCTTGGCCAGAGATATCTACCGTCTTGTTAGATGAATCCGTAAACACCAGAACCGCATTGCCCTGTATTAAATCAGAAAAGTAGAATCCCGCCTTTCCGATAAAGGCGATTTTGTTGCGACCAACTTCAAATGCATATTTTACCAGAGCCATTAGCGGTAATTCAGCATAATACAACTGGGTGCGCTTGATTCCTTGAAGATTTGTTGCGAGATTAACATCTATCCAGTTTTCTCCTTTTTCATTTAAGGATAACCCGAATCCCGCCCCAAAGTACGGATTAAAGAAATGCTCACCCTCCAAGGCAATGTTAATGCCGACTTGAATACCTGTCAGCCCGCCCGAATGAGGGATTTGATTAGACATGTTAATCCCTGTACGAATACTGTAATCAACCTGAGCTCCAGCATGGACAGGAAGAAAAAGCAGAAGCCAGAGCAGGCTTGATCTTATAATACTTTTCAGCATATGGGTGTGTCACATTGGTTGTTGCAAATATACCTTATTCCCTTATACCTTTTTAAAAAAGCGCATCACCGGTCGACTGATGAAAATCGGCCATACAGAGGTTTGCATATAAGATTTTGCGCCCTCGGTGATTATTTATTTATCACCGGGCTGCAAGGAATGTTAGAAATAAGGCAGATATCGCTCACTTATCTCGGGAGAAGCCGATTCTACCTTCTTCTTCAGGCGATACTTGCGGGTATAGGGAACCGAGATTGACGACTTGCCAAAGAAAATGGCCAGGGTTGACATCTCAAAACCGGCAATAATGAAAGACATCATTCTATAATCCCGCTCATTAAGATGCGGATAATCCGCCCTGAACTGATGCATCAAACCGCCCAACGAAGCGTCTATCATCTTTTCAATGTGCGATTCGCTACTGTCATCGTTTGCTATCTCTTCCGTGAGTCTCTTGACCTGCGAGAGAATTGCCCGCTGCGAATCTCCGCGCCGGGAAGCACTTACAAGCGATTCGTACACACGGCCGACCTCCTTGAAACTCGACTGATTCATACGAATGTACTCTTTACGGATAGCTGCTAATTGACGATCTTTCTCGGATTCGGAGCTTTCTATCTGCCGAAGAAGCGTTTCTGATGCTTCGGCCAGCAACTCGTTATCCTGCCGGGAACGCTCATACCGGCGCCGAAAGACGAGGTAGATAACAAGTCCGGCCAGCAGGATTAAAGCGATCCCCATCAAATAGAGAATTCGAAGAAGGAATACTTTCCGTTCGGTTTCCCTGCGAAGGGATTCCGAATGATCTCGTTGGGCCTTGTGAGCCGCTTGTGTCAGAGCCACATTGAGTATCTGTGTCTGACTGGCGATAGAAAGAGATAAATGATCAAAAGCGTTTTGATACTCACCTCTCTCATAAAGAGATCTGGAGTACCAACCAAAAATGTCTTTGTTATTTGTATCCAGCTGGGCATATATTCTGTCTGCCCGTTCTCTCTTGCCGACCAAATCGCTTGCATAAGCATAAGCGCCCCAGTTCTGACGATGAGGAAGCCGGCCGGTTTTTTGAATAACGAGGGTGAAGAGAGAATCTGCCTCGCGCGGATTCATGTACTGACGATAGATCTGAGTATGAGCCAGATGAGCCATTGCAGACAGTCTGTTGGCTTCATCCAATTCTTCATCATCGAGTAAACTGTGGTAAATATCTACAGCTTCCTGATAACGCCCGAGGTTGTTAAGGGCAATCGCATGTTTGATTCTGGAATCCTGATAATAAATAGGCTTATCGACTTTCTGGTAATAGTTCTCTGCCCGGATTGCCCATGAAAGTTCCTCGTTATTGTCGTGCAGTTTATTGTATAACTGACAGAGGGAGATGCAGATCAAGCCGCCATTGAACCAGTCCCCGGCTTGATCAATATAGGTTGCCGCAGCGGTCAGCGAGATGACGGCAGACTGATAGTCGCCGCCGTTCATTTGAATGATACCTTTCTGGTGGAGCGTCTTCATCTTGTCCCAGGCCGAACCGTGGCGGGCGTAGTAGCGGTCGGCCGGCGCGATTACGGAAAGATCAGCGGTGTCAATATAGCACTTGTGAAGCGCCATCGCATTCAGCAGCGAATATCTTGCGCGGAGTCGTTTCGACGACAATTCCGATTCGGGAATGGAGCGCAAGGCCGTCAATGCGCTGTCGGGCCGGTCCTGCAGGAAAGACTGGATGTCATCAAGCCGGGCAACAGTCCTACGGCTCTCGCAGCCGGAAACAGCCGCCAGAGCAAACAACCCGATCAGGAGAAATAGCTTACGCATGACGGTAATTCTTAATGGTCTTTGCAAATTTAAACAAATCCGGCAAATTTCAAGAAACCTTGCAGTAAAAGAGGCGATAACACAAAGACCTACCCCCTGGTAGGGTAGGACAGGCTGTCATCTCATCTACTGAATACCTTGGCGCTTAAAAGGAAGTTAAATGCCAAGGCTTTGCCTGAAGCGCTCTGCGATTAAATCTACGGCTTCAGGCGAAGGATGGGTGCCGTTTGCGGCGTACCAGCGCGATTCCCGCAGTTCCTCCACCATGATCTCGTAGGAGGGAAAATAGCAGACCTGTGGGAACCGTTCGCAGAGCTCTTCGGCGGCCAGCACCAGCGTGGCTTTGCTCACCTGGTTGCCGTGCGGCCCGTCGGCCAGGTGCCGGACGGGGCTCACCGTCAGAATCCACCGTTTCTCCGGATGGCGTTCCACGACGGGGGCGAGCAGCGCGACGGTTTCATCGACACTCAGCCGTTCGCGGGAGAACTCCCGGGCGGGAACTTTGTGGCAGTTAGACACGATGATATTCCGCGCCAGGTGGCGGAATACCCAGGCCGTACCCAGCGTCAGGACCACGGTGTCAGCCGCGTCAAAAGCGTCGGCTCCGGCCTGCAGGGCGGCGTTGGCGTTCAGCAGGAAGGCCTCCGGCGTCTCCCGGCGGAAACTGCCGTGGTGGTGGAACGAACAGAACTGTCCCTCGCGGGAAATCACGTCCGCTTCCGTGAAAGGCTGACGGCTTTCGAGCCGCTCCAGCGAACGGGCGATCGACGCCGGATTGAAAAGGATGCCGAAGGGGTTGAGCACCACGTCGTAGCCCTCCTCCCGAAGGCGCCGGCCCACCTCCGTGGAGAAGCAGGAACCCCTCATCAGGATTCTGGCGTCTTTAACGGGCATTGTTCTTGATTTTTTCGAGTCCGGCGCGGGTGAGGGAAGAGGAGCCGAACGATTTGTCGAAACTCTTCTCGTCCAACTGCTTCCAGTCTTCGCGGGTCATCGATTCCAGCTGTCCGTGGTGGGAGCGGAACTCCGGCCAGGCCGGGACCTCCCTGTTCCAGGGACACGCCTCCAGGCAACGGTCGCAGCCGAAGAGGCTTCCCCCGCGGTCCAGGTCCTCCGGAAGGTCGTCGTGCGATTCCACGGTATGGTAGGAGATGCACTTGCGGGCATCCAGCCGGTATGGTTGCAGGGCGCCGGTGGGGCATGCCTGCGTGCAGCGGCCGCATCCCCCGCAGGAGGTTGCTTTCAACGGTGGATGGGGGACGAAAGCCTCGTCGGGGATATTGCAGACAATCGCCCCGATCAGGGTCCGCAGGCCGTACTCCGGGGAAATCAGGAAACAGTTGCGTCCGATAAATCCCAGGCCGGCGCGGACGGCCCAGGCGCGCTCCGCCAGGGGCGCGCTGTCCGTGAACGGACGCCCGCTGAAAGCGGGCAGCCCCCGCGCCGCCGCCTCGTCGGCGAGGCAGGCCATCACGCCGTGGAGCCGGTCTTTGATGACCTTGTGATAGTCTTCGCCCTGGGCGAACCCGCAGATGCGGCTTCCGTCCGGAGCTTCGCTACCTGCTCCATAGGGAGCCAGAAAGCAGAGTACCGACTGTGCGCCGGGAACCAGTTTGGCGGGATCTTCGCGTTTGTCCAGATTCCGCTCCAGGTAGCTCATCCCGGCCTGGCATCCGTCGGCGAGATATTTCTCAAAAAACGAACAATAATCGCCCAGACTTGCTATCTTTGTGGCGCCGGAATCGACGAACCCGAAGCGGTGGCCGATCTCCCGGATATCTATCAGCGTATTGTTCATTTTTAGACGAATATGAAAAGAATTTTGGTCGTTGGAGCAGGCGGACAGATCGGTACCGAGCTGGTCCCCCATCTCCAGAAATTGTACGGTAAAGATAATGTAATCAGCGCAGACCTCAAAGACGAGCAGGTAGAAAAGATGCGCGGCTTCGGTGTGGCGGAGAAACTGGACGCCACCGACGCGCAGGCTTTCGCAGAAGCTGTCAAGAAACACAAGGTCGACGCCATCTTCAATCTCGTGGCCCTGCTCAGCGCTACGGGTGAAAAGATGCCGCAGATTGCCTGGAACATCAACATGGGCGCCCTGCTCAACTCCCTGAACATCGCCAAGGAGTTCGGCTGCTCGGTCTTCACCCCGAGTTCGATCGGCGCCTTCGGAACCAGCACGCCGCACGATATGACTCCGCAGGACACCATCATGCGTCCGAACACCATCTACGGTGTCTGCAAGGTTTCCGGCGAGTTGCTCAGCGACTACTACTTCACCCGTTTCGGCGTAGATACCCGCAGCGTCCGATTCCCGGGCATCATCTCCAACGGCGCGCTTCCCGGCGGCGGCACCACCGACTACGC
>DBXZ01000023.1:3265-7013 GCA_002309795.1 Bacteroidales bacterium UBA1199 | reverse complement strand
TCCGCCCATCTCCACAAAACTGGCTCGCTGCGGCGGGCTTTTTTTGTGGATTGTTGCGCAGATGGGCCCTGTGCGTTACGTGTTGAAATCAAACAGGAAAAAAACGGAGAAAAATATTATCGCATAACGATAATATGCTTAATTTTACACGTTATTTTTGAAACCCAGATTTCAACACTTAAACACTACTAAATATGATTATCGGTATTCCCAAGGAAATCATGCACGACGAAGCTCGTGTTGCCGCAACGCCCGAAACTGTGGGCAAATTCGTACAGGAAGGTTTTGAGGTTCTCGTTGAGAACCACGCCGGCGACGGCGCCCTCTATCACGACGAGGATTACATCAAGGCAGGCGCCAAGATGGTCGCAGATCCGGAAGAGATCTACAACCGCGCCGAGATGATCCTCAAGGTGAAGGAGCCGCTGATGAACGAAGCCAAGAAGAAACATGAAGTGGACATGATGCATAAGGGCCAGGTCCTTATCACCTTCATCCACCCGGCTTCCCCGGTCAACCACGAAATGGTGAAGGCCCTCACCGCCAAAGGCGTGACCGCTATCACCCTCGACGGCATTCCGCGCATCTCCCGTGCACAGAATATGGACGCACTCACCTCGATGAGTACCTGCGCAGGTTACAAGGGTATCCTGATGGCTGCCAACATCCTGACGACCTTCGTGCCGCAGATGTTCACCGCAGTCGGCCAGATCAAGCCGGCCAAGGTCATGGTGATCGGTGTCGGTGTCGCCGGCCTCCAGGCTCTCGCAACCGCAAAGCGTCTCGGCGCCATCACCTATGCGGCTGATATCCGCCCGATGGCAGCAGAGAACGCAGGTTCGCTGGGTGCAAAGGTTGTGGACACCACCGTTCCGCCGGAGTTGGCAATCGCAGAGGGCGGCTATGCAAACCGTCTGCCCGCCGACGTCCTCATCAAAGAGCAGGAAGCCCTCAAGGAGACCATCCAGGATATGGATATCGTCTTCTGCTCCGCACTGATCCCGGGCAAGATCGCCCCGATCATCATCACCGAAGAGATGGTGAAGGGCATGAAGAAGGGTTCCGTCATCGTCGACATCTCGATCGACCAGGGCGGTAACTGCGAACTCACCCCGAAGGGCGGCATCGAGAAGAAGTACGGCGTCACCCTCATGGGCGTGAAGAATATCCCGGGTCTTCTCCCGACCAGCTCCACCTGGATGTTCTCGAACAACCTCTACAACCTCGTGAACTTCCTGGTGAAGGACGGCAAGTTCGTCCTCGACCGTAATGATGAGATCGTTCAGAAGACCCTCGTCTGCATCGACGGACAGCTCGTCCACCAGGGTGCACGCGAGGCCATGGGCTTATGATTCACCCGCTGATTCTCATCTCAGTCTTTATCGTCTGCACGGTGCTCGGCTATTTCATCATCAGGAATGTGCCGAGCCTGTTGCATACGCCCCTGATGTCGGGCATGAACGCCCTCTCCGGGGTGACGATCGTGGGCGCCATCGGTGCCACCGGACTCGCATTTCTGGCGGGTGACGGGCTCCTGGCGCAGATTGTCGGCTGCCTGGCCATTATCCTGGCGGCCGTCAACGTGTTCGGCGGCTTCGGGGTTACGCACCGGATGCTGATGATGTTCAACAAGAAGAAAAAGTAGTCCGCGATGTCAGTTGTTCAGATAATAATCAGTGCCGTACTGGCCGTACTGGTACTCGCTGGCATCTCCATGATGAGCAAAGTCAAGACGGCGGTGCGGGGCAACCTGCTCTCCGCTTTCGCGATGCTTTGCGGCGTGGTGGCTACGCTTCTCTTCGCCGGTGTCGTTTCGGTCTGGACGGTTTACGTGGCCATCCTGATCGGTGCGCTGATCGGCAGCCTGATGGCTACCCGGGTCCAGATGATCCAGATGCCGCAGACCGTGGCGCTGTTCAACGGTCTGGGCGGCGGCGCATCGGCCCTGGTAGGTATTCTCTCCGCGCTGGGAATCGGGTTCTCCGCGGAACAGATGGCGGAAATCGTCCTTCGCGGCTACGCACCCTTCGTCCGCTTCACCGCACTGCTGGCCGTCGCGGTCGGTATGGTGACGCTCGTGGGTTCGCTGGTGGCTGCCGGCAAGCTGCATCGCATCCTGCCGCAGAAGCCGGTCGTCTGGAAATGCCATTCGCTCTGCACGTTGCTCTTCCTGGTGCTGACCCTCGGTTTTGTGATCGCCGGCATCTTCGCCGGTGACGCTGCGATGACGGTGTGCCTGATCGGTACGCTGGTTTCGGCATCCCTCTTCGGCCTCTGGTTCTCCGTCCGCGTGGGCGGTGCCGACATGCCGATCACCATTTCCCTGCTCAACTCGCTTTCGGGTGTTGCCGGTTCGATTGCCGGTATGGCCATCAGTGACGTGTTCCTGGTAGCCGTCGGCGGCATTGTCGGTGCTTCCGGTCTTCTGCTGACGCAGATTATGTGCCGGGCCATGAACCGCAAGCTGATGAGCATTCTCGTGGGCGGAACTGCGAAACCCGCTCCCAAACAACCGCAAACCCCTGTCAAAGAAAACGAAGAATTAGTTAAACGAGTTATGGATCTTGAAAAGAAAATAAAGGAACTGGAGGCGATGGTCGCCGACCTGGAAGCCCGCGTCAAAACCCTTGACGGACAGATTGGTGCCGCTCAGGCTCAGCCCGCTGCCAAAGACGACGCTCCCACCGCAGCCGGTGTTCTCTCCAAGGCGAAGGATGTGATTATCGTGCCGGGTTACGGTATGGCGCTTGCACAGGCACAGCACCAGGTCCGCCAGCTGGCCGACAAGCTCGAAAGCCGCGGTACGCGCGTCCGTTACGCCATCCACCCGGTGGCCGGCCGTATGCCGGGCCACATGAACGTCCTGCTGGCCGAGGCCGACGTCGATTACGAGAAACTCTTTGAGATGGAAGCTATCAACGACGACTTCAAGAAGGTCGACGCCGTGGTGGTAATCGGCGCAAACGATGTCCTGAACCCCGCTGCACGCCACGCAGAAGGTACGCCGATCTACGGCATGCCCGTCCTGAACGTGGACGAAGCGCCGGAGGTAATCGTCTGCAACTACGACCTCAAGCCCGGTTACGCCGGTGTGGAAAATCCTATCTACACCCGCGAAAAGGGCGTTTATCTTGAGTTGGGCGACGCCAAGGAAACGCTGGCCCGCCTGATTGCAGGTATCGCTTAGAACTTGATGCAGATGGAGGCCGCCTGGCGGTCGCCCACCTTCTCATCGAACCAGACCGTATCACCCTCGCGGTGACGATAGATGGAAACGCGCTCCCCGGGGCGCGTTTCCTGGCTATAGTTGACAGATACTTCGCGGACGGGGCGGGCGAGGAGTTCGTCGTAGTCCAGGCAGTCCATGGCCCAGACCACGTAGCGCACGTTGTTCGTGTGACCCAGGAAATCGGTGTCGGAGTAGCGGACCACATGTTCGCCTACCAGTTCCGGCGTGCAGCCGCGCGGCATGATCACCCGTTCGGCCAGTTCTTCGATCGCATGGTCCGGGCAGACGCGTTCCGGCGCGACCGGCGCAGCCATCGCTTCGTTCCGCACGAGCGCTCGGGTGTCCACGTTGAGGATGACCCAGGAACTGGTACCCACAATCCGCTGGTTGCCTTTTGCGTCGCGGACAATGAAATCACGCAGGCTGAAGGGGCCGGCCGTCCCTTTGTGCCAGGTGGTGACCGTCACCTCGTCGCGCCACCTGGGGGCGTCGATGATCCGGAAGGTCATTCTCGAAAGA
>DBXZ01000023.1:2982-3187 GCA_002309795.1 Bacteroidales bacterium UBA1199 | reverse complement strand
GGTAGCCGCTGGGTAGCGTCTACGTCGCAGCAGTCCAGCGTTTTTACCAGTTGATAGCGGTTGGTTCCTAAGAGGGCTCCTTTCATAAAACTTAGAATTTGACGGCGGTCGTTCCGTCGGCCAGGGTGACGGTCAGGGTGCCTTCGCGCAGTCCCTGGCTGATGATGGCTTCGGACACCGGGTCTTCCACATAGCGCTGGATGGC
>DBXZ01000023.1:2662-2968 GCA_002309795.1 Bacteroidales bacterium UBA1199 | reverse complement strand
GGGCGCCGAATTTGGGATCGTAGCCCACCTCGGCGATAAACTTCTTGGCGGCGGGTTCGATCTCCAGTTTGTAGCCGGCCGCGGTCATCCGCTGTTTCAGCCCGGCGAGCTCGATATCGATAATCTTGAGCATGTCCTTGCGGCTCAGCGGGCCNNCGTCCAGGCGGTTGAGGAATTCGGGGGAGAAGAGGTTCTCCAGCGCCTTGTCAATCAGTCGGCGGTGTGCCGCTTCCGGATCGTCGCCGGCCGTCTGGAAACCGATCCCGGCGCCGAAGTCCTTCACTTCGCGGCTGCCCACGTTGGAGG
>DBXZ01000023.1:0-2595 GCA_002309795.1 Bacteroidales bacterium UBA1199 | reverse complement strand
TGCAGCAGCAGGTTGAAGAGGTCCGGGTGGGCCTTCTCCACCTCGTCCAGCAGCACCACCGAATAGGGCTTGCGCCGCACGCGTTCGGTCAGTTGTCCGCCCTCCTGGTAACCCACGTAACCCGGAGGCGCACCAATCAGGCGCGAGACGGAGAACTTCTCCATATACTCACTCATATCGATTCGGATCAGGTCGTCTTCCGATCCGAAGAGACATTCGGCTATCTTCTTGGCCAACTGCGTCTTACCAACGCCGGTCGGGCCCAGGAAGAGGAAGGTGCCCACCGGTTTGTCGGGGTTCTTCAACCCGGCGCGGTTGCGGCGGATGGCCTTTACCACCTTGCTGACCGCTTCGTCCTGGCCGATGATTACTTTGCGCAGGGCGGACTCCATCTCCACGAGCCGGCGGCCTTCGTCTTCCGCAATCTTGTGGACCGGGATGCGCGTCATCACCGAGACGGCGCGGGCAATATCGTTCTCCGTCACGGTGACGGGCTTTTCCGGAGCGGAAGCGGACTTCCTGTCGTCTGCAGTGCCCTTGCGCTCCGCTTCGCGCAGTTCTGCCGCGGCGGAGAAATCCCCGCGCAGGGCCGCCTCCCGCTTGGCCAGCCGGAGGGTCGAGAGTTTCTCGGCCTGGGCATCGTCGCCCTTCGGGGCCGCTTTCAGCCGGGCGGCTGCACCCGCTTCGTCCATCGCGTCGATCGCCTTGTCGGGCAGGCAGCGCTCCGTGACGTAACGGCTGGAAAGGGTGATGCAGGCCTTCAGGGCCTCCGGGGTATAGATGACGTTGTGGTAGGCCTCGTAGCGCGGCTTGATGCCCTCCAGGATGGCGAGGGTATGGTCGAAGTCGGTCGGCTCGATCAGGATGGTCTGGAAACGGCGCTCCAGGGCGCTGTCCTGCTCGATGATGCGGCTGTATTCCTCCAGCGTGGTGGCGCCGATGCACTGCAGTTCGCCCCGCGCCAGGGCCGGTTTGAGCAGCCCGGCGGCATCGAGCGAACCGGCCTGTCCGCCGGCACCCACCAGCATGTGCATTTCGTCCACGAAGAGGATGATTTCCGGATTGCGGCGAATCTCCTTGAGGATGGCGTTGATGCGCTCCTCGAACTGGCCTCGGTACTTGGTGCCGGCCACCAGGGCGCCCATATCGAGCGTGAGAATCCGCTTGCTGAGCAGGGCGGGGGAGACTTTCCGGTCGGCAATGCGCTGGGCGAGGCCTTCCACGACGGCGGATTTGCCGCAGCCCGCTTCACCGATCAGCACAGGGTTGTTCTTCTTGCGCCGGCAGAGAATCTGCGCGAGGCGCAGGATCTCGTCGTCACGTCCCACCACCGGATCCAGCTGGCCGCTCAGGGCGGCGCGGGTCAGGTCGCGGCAGCAGCCGGAAAGGCTTTCGGGCAGCGGCTCGTCGTCACCGGCAATCTGCAGCGCGGTCTCCAGCGGGGAGGCGTTCTCCCTGGGCGGCGCGCCGGCGCGGTTGATGATCTCGCGCAGGTCGATTCCGTCGTCGAGCAGCATGTTCCGCGTGAGGCTCTGCGTCGTGGTCAGGATGGCGATCAGGATGTGCACCGTGCGGGGCTGTCCCCCTTCCGGTACGAAGCGCGTGTAGGCGGCCGAATAGAGGTTCTTGACCTCCTCGGAAATCTCCACCTCTTCCGTCTTTTCGAAGGGGATGACCTCCGGGCGGGCGATCAGCGCCTCGATGTTCTTTTTGATCTCCGTCAGGTGGGCGCCCAGTTCCTTGAGAATGCAGACTGCATCGCACTTGCGGTGGCGCAGAATGCCCAGGAAAAGATGGTCCGGCGAGATCGAGTAACTGCCCAGCCGGATGGCCTCCTCACGGGCGTAGTTGAGGATGATCTTCAGATCGTTGGAAACGGGTCCCTGCATCGCTGAAAGCCTTTTTTAAATATTCTGCAAGATAGCAAAAAAATAGTTTCGCGCGCGCGCGAATTTTATTTGGCCGTTTGCGAATTTGTGAGTACATTTACAAGTTAATTGAATAGTCTTACAACTCTATGATAGAAGAAGAGAAGAATATGGATGTGAACCCGGCTGAAGAGCCGGTTTCCGGTGGTAAAATTATTCCTATCGACATTGAGAGCGAGATGAAGACGGCCTACATCGACTATTCGATGTCCGTGATCGTCTCCCGCGCGCTTCCGGATGTGCGCGACGGCATGAAGCCGGTCCACCGCCGTGTGCTTTACGGCATGGAGGGCCTCGGCCTTTCGGCCGGTGCAGGCGTGAAGAAATCGGCCCGTATCGTGGGTGAAGTGCTGGGTAAATACCACCCGCACGGCGACTCCAGCGTCTACGGCGCCATGGTTCACATGGCCCAGGACTGGAAGCTCCGCTATCCGCTCGTCTACGGCCAGGGCAACTTCGGCAGCATCGACGGCGACTCACCGGCTGCCATGCGTTACACGGAGGCCAAGCTGACCAAGTTGGCCGGCGAAATCCTCGACGACCTCGACAAGGACGTGGTGGACTTCCAGCCGAACTTCGACGGCGACTTCCCCGAGCCTACGGTCCTGCCCTCCAAGGCGCCGATGCTGCTGCTCAACGGTTCCGACGGTATCGCCGTGGGTATGGC
>DBXZ01000044.1 GCA_002309795.1 Bacteroidales bacterium UBA1199 | reverse complement strand
AATCAAGCGATGCTTTTTTAGTGCCCCGGGGCACCCGGCCATTTAGATATAGAACTTGTCTGTACACCACAAGGACCTCTCGTGTACCAAATGGCAATGATAGGGTGATTTGTACATCAGAGGGTCTTCTGGTGTACAACTGGCTAGGGGCGAATAACCCGACTGCCTGTTTTTATTCCTGCCTTACTTCTCCAACTTCCGCAGGATCCACATTTTGACTTTCTCGGCGCGGCCGCTGTAGGGGTGCTCGCGGAGAGAGAGGTTGAAGCGGGTGCGGCCTTTCAGGACGGTTTGGGGATGGGTGAATTCCCGGAATCCCCACTCGCCGTGGTAAGCGCCCATGCCGGAGTGGCCGGTGCCGTTGAACGGAACGCCCTTCACCATCATATGCAGGCAGACTTCGTTGATGCAGCCGCCACCGTACTGCTGGGTCTGCATTACGAGGTTCGCCCAATCCATATTCTTGGTAAACAGATACATAGCCAGCGGATGCTCGCGGCTGCCGATCAATTCCATCAGCTTATCGACCTCCGCATCCTTGAACGGCACCACGGGCAGCAGCGGGCAGAAAAGTTCGTGCTGCACGATATGCTCGTCAGCGCTGACGGGGTAAATAATGGTGGGCGCGTAGCGATGCGATTCCGGGTCGCCGGCGCCGCCGAAAACAATTCTTTCGCGGTATTCATCCGCCAGGCCGGCGCACTTCTCGTAGGCGCCGCGCGTGATGAGCTTCGGGTATTCGGGATTCCGTTCGGCGTGCTCGCCGATCTGCTTCACGAAAGCCTTCCTCAGCTCTTCCAGGAACGGCTCGGCCACCTCTTCGGCCACCGCTATCTGGTTGATATTGATGCAGATCTGCCCGGCGTTGGTGAGCTTGAAGAATGCAATCTTGCGGGCAGCATCCTTCAGGTCGGCATCCTTGCGCACCACGGCCCAGTTGCCGGTTTCGCCACCCAGCTCGAGGGCGACGGGCGTCAGGTTTTTCGCCGCTTCTGCCATCACGTGCTTGCCCACCGACGGCGATCCGGTGTAGAAAATCTTGTCGAACCGCTGCGCCAGGCAAAGATCCGCCACGTCGTGGCCGCCGTCGATCAGCGTGACATATTCGGGCGGGAACACCTCTGCGCAGAACTTCTTGAGCGCCGCGGTGCAGGCTGCGGACTTGGAACTGGATTTGATGACGACCGTGTTGCCACCGCACATCGCAGCCGCCACCACGCCGAGCGTCAGCAGAATCGGGAAGTTGAACGGGCTGATGACCAGCGACACGCCGTAGGGCATCTTGTACACTCTGGTTTCCGTGCTCGGGAAGCACATCAGCCCGCTGAAATGCCGTTCAGGCCGCGCCCAGCACCGCAGGCCGTGAATCATCTCGTTCACCTCGGTAATGATGGGGCCGATATCGCAGAGATAAGCTTCCACGCGGCTGCGGCCCAGATCGGCTGCCAGCGCTGCTTCGAACTCGGCCTCGTGCGCCATCACGGCCGCCTTCAACTTCTTGAGCTGCTGGATTCTCCACTTTACGGGCAGGGTCTTGCCGGTGCGGAAGAACTTGCGCTGCGCCTCCACGATTTCGCGGATGGCCTCTTCAGTAAACTGGTGGGTGTTCATGGGGTACGTGTTTACGTCATAAAAATAGCAAATAATGTTTACTTTTGTTTTGCTGTGAAACTGACAAACCATACCCGTGACTTTACGGCGCTGATTACCGGCGGCGAATCCGGCATCGGGCTGGAATATGCGCGGCAGCTCGCTGCGTGCGGATGCCGCCTGGCGCTGGTGAGCAACCGGCCTCAGGCGCTGGAAGAGGCCGCCCGCGTGCTCCGGGAGTCCTACGGTGTCCGCGTGGATGTGCTGGAGGCCGACCTGGCCCTGCCCGGTGCTGCGCGAACCGTGGTGGAATGGTGCGACCGCGCGCAGATCCGCCCCGACATCCTCATCAACAACGCGGGCATGTTCTTTATGGAATACCTGAGCCCCACGAATCTGGGCAAGGCCGACACCATGATGGCGCTCCACATGCAGACTGCGGCGGACCTCTGCATCCTGTTCGGTGCGCGGATGAAAGAGCGGGGCAGGGGATATATCCTGAACATGGGGTCGATGACGGCCTGGATTCCCGCGCCCGGCATCGCGGTTTATTCCGCTTCCAAGGCTTTTCTGGTCACCTTCAGCCGCGGGCTGTCGCACGAACTGCGGCCTTACGGCGTGCGCGTGACCGCCGTCTGCCCGGCTGCGGTCGATACCGGACTCTACCCGCTGAGCCCCCGCCTGCGCCGCAACCTGCGCCGCCTCGGCATCATCCGCACCCCCGAGTGGCTGGCCCGCAGGGGCCTCCGCGCCCTCTTCCGCGGCCGCCGTCTCCTCCGCCCCGGCCCCCTGAACCGCCTCGTCCCCTTCCTGGTCCGCCTGCTTCCCGCCCGCACCGTCGACCGCCTCGGCCACAAGTGGATCGAGCGGTAGGGGCTTCGCATTTTTTGCCGACTTTACATTTTATTGTGTAACTTTGTGAATTGCAATGGAAGTCGGCGTTTTTTCAAAGTGCATCAAAGAGCTGATCCTTGACCACGATGAGGTCGGGGTGCCGGGCCTGGGCGTTTTTACGGCCCAGCTGATGCCGGCCAGTTTTTCGGACCATCGCACCACCATCAATCCGCCTTACCGCGAGCTGACCTTCCGCAAATGCGACGTCACACACGAAGAGGGCCGGATGCTCAACGACTTCATCTGCAGCGAGATGAACGTCTCGCCCGAGCAGGCCGACGTGGAGTTGCGCTGGTGCCTGAGCCGCATCCATTCCGAACTGGAGGGTAACCACACCTGCGCGCTGCCCGGCCTGGGCGCGATGCGCTCCACCTCGCAGTCCGACTATTTCTTTGTCTCCGACGATAATCTGGATATCTTCCCGGACGGATTCGGCCTGGAGCCGGTGAGCATCCGTGCGACCGACGAAAAACCCGCATCAAAAGGCGGCCATAAGCTCTCCCGCGCAGAACGGAAGGCCATCAAGGCTGCGGTTGGCACTGCTCCTGTCGCCAAACGCCGCCGTCTTCCCGTGCTGGTCCGCATCCTGCTCTGGCTGCTGGCCATCGCCGCCATCGTCGTGGGCGCCATCCTCCTGGTCTTCCCGGACGGCTTTGCCGGATTCAGCGATTTTTGCAGCGGAGCGATGGACCACCTCCTCTATAGCAAAGAGGAACTTCAACTGCTGGGGAGGTAGCGCATGATTGACCGCACCACCAAAGACAGAATCCTCGCCGCCACCAGGATTGAAGAGGTCGTCGGCGATTTCATAGCGCTCAAGCGGCGCGGTGCCAACTGGTGGGGTATCTGCCCGTTTCACCAGGACAAGCGGCCCTCGCTGGCCGTCTCCCCGAGCAAAGGCATCTTCAAGTGCTTCGCATGCGGTGAGTCGGGCAATGCCGTGTCGTTCGTGATGAAGCACGAGCACCTGACCTACGCCGAGGCGCTCAAGTACCTGGCCAAGAAGTACCATATCGAGGTAGTGGAGAAGGAGGAGACCCCGGAAGAGATTGCCAGCCGCCTCAAGCACGAGAGCCTGCTGGTGGTTTCCGAGTTCGCCCAGAAGTATTTCCAGGACATCCTGTGGAACGACGAGCACGGCCGCGCGATCGGTCTCTCCTATTTCCACGAACGCAAATTTACCGACGAGACCATCCGCCGGTTCGGTCTCGGCTACACGCCCACCCGCCCGCATACCCTGACCAAGGATGCGATGGCCAAGGGCTATAAAGAAGAGTATCTGGTAGATGCGGGACTCTGCATCCGCCGCGAAGACGGCACGGTCGCGGACAAGTTCTACGACCGCGTGATGTTTCCCATCTACTCCATCAGCGGACGCGTGATTGCCTTCGGCGGCCGCACGCTCAAGAGCGACAAGAGCGTTGCGAAGTACGTAAACACCGCCGGCACGGAGATCTACAACAAGAGCGAGTCGCTCTACGGCATCTTCCAGGCCAAGAATGCGATCATCAAGGCCGACAAGTGCATTCTGGTGGAGGGCTATGCCGACGTAATCTCGATGCACCAGCAGGGCATCCAGAACGTCGTGGCTTCTTCCGGTACCTCGCTGACCACCGGGCAGATCCGGCTCATCAAGCGCTTCACCTCCAACATCACCATCATCTACGACGGCGACGCGGCCGGCATCAAGGCGGCGGTGCGCGGAACGGACCTGGTGCTCGAAGAGGGGTTGAACGTGCGGATCGTGGTGCTGCCGCCCGAGGACGACCCGGACACCTTCGCACAGGCTCGGACGACTACCGAGATCCTGGAGTATCTGGCTGAAAATGAGCGGGATTTCATCTCGTTCAAGAGCGACCTGGCCGAAACCGACATGGCGGCTGACCCGCTCTCGCGCAGCAAGCTGATCAACGAAATCATCCAGAGCATCGCCGTGGTGCCCGACGCCATCCTCCGCAAGGAATATGTGGAGATGGTGGCCGAGCGGTTCCGCCAGAGCGATGCGGATATCCTGGCCAAAATCACCGCCATCCGCGACGAGAAAAAGCGGCAGGCGCGTCTGAGGGAACGTTCGCTGGAGCCCCAGCTGCCGCCCGCCGTTGCGCAGGAGACTGCGGCTGCGGAAGACTTCGGGATGGAGCCCGTCAACGACCTGCCGGCCCGGCCCGAAGAATCCGTCGAGACCAATCCCTACATCATCACCAACCCGCTGCTGGCCGTCCAGGAACGCGAACTGACCGATTATCTGCTGCGGTTCGGGTCGTATCCGCTTCATTTCGAGAAGGATATGCTCTACGGGGCGGAACCGGCCGAACGGATCGACGTGGAAACCTACGTCCGGGAAGCGCTGCGCGACGACGATATCGTCTTTGCCAACCGGCTCTACCGCGAACTCTACGACGAATACTATGCCTTTGCAGCGACGCTTCCGGAAGGCATGGAGGTGCGCGAGCGGCAGGGTGCGATTGCCCGCCACTTCGCCAACCTGGAGAATCAGACCCTGCTGCGCGAGTCGCTGAACCTGGCCTTCGATGACCAGGAACTGACGGTCAAGATCTACCGCGACACCCTGGAGCCCGAGGAACAGCGTCTCGGCGAGACGGTTCCCAAGTCGATGATCCTCTATAAATTGCGGATCACCGAACAGCACTGCACCGAACTCTCCGCCCAGATCAACACGGCGCAGCGGGACGGGGATGCCGTACTCCTGAAATCGCTGGTCGACCAGCTCTCGCTGCTGAACAAGGTGAAACTGCGGTTCTCCAAAGAACTGAAAAGGTTGTAAAAAAATTTGCAGGTTTGAAAATTATACCTACATTTGCATCCGCAATTGACACGGGGGTATAGCTCAGTTGGCTAGAGCATCTGCTTTGCAAGCAGAGGGTCGTCGGTTCGACTCCGACTATCTCCACAAAAAAAGAGAGTCCTTTCGGGCTCTCTTTTTTTGTGGAGATCAGTCGCGACCTTCGGCCGCTCCTTACCCTGCTATCAGCCGCAGGGCACCGGAGAGGGTGAAGCGGTAGGAGTAGGTGTAGCAGGAGTAGATTCGGCGACCGAACCGCCCCTTTCGGGCGGCAGTGAAATAATCGGTGTTGAACTGCAGCTTTTTGAGACTCTTGCGGTCGGCCCGGCGGCGGCCGGTGGCATGCAGGCGGCCCAGTATATCGAAGTTCCGGCGCAGGATGCGCGCCACGGGCGCCTGTTCGCTGGCTACCTTCCGGTAATGTGCGTTGTGATAGGTTGCGCGGCAGTAGTCGCTGCAGAATTTTTTGTCGCTGCGGCCGGTGAGCGTTGCGCCGCATTCGATACAGGAACTGTTCATAATCTGTCCTCCTCAATCTTCGTTTCACGCAAAGATAAGGGCCCTGGAAGCCTCTGTCAAGGGGGTGGGACGAATAATCGGAAAGAATTGTCAGCGTTGGTCGGTCGCTTCAAAGAACACGAAAAAGCGGTTCCGTTTACGTGTTTTTCTGCAAGAAAACGGGAATTTCGTACCTTTATCGGTGAAATGCAGACCGCTTCCGACACATCCGCCGAGATGTTTCCTACTTCCGCCAAAGAGGTCGAGCGCCTCGGCTGGGATTATATCGACGTCATCCTCTTTACGGGCGACGCCTTCGTGGACCATCCGAGCTTCGGAACGGCCTGCATCGCCCGCTGGCTTCAGAAGCACGGCTACCGGGTTGCGGTGGTGCCCCAGCCCAACTGGCGGGACGATCTGCGCGATTTCCGCAAACTGGGCGCGCCGCGTCTCTACTTCGGCGTCAGTGCCGGTGCGATGGATTCCATGGTGAACCATTACACCGCCGCCCGCCGCCTGCGCCATGACGACGCTTACACGCCCGAAGGTAAAGCCGGTCAGCGTCCGGACCGTGCGGTCATTACCTATACGAAGATTCTCAAGCAGTTGTGGCCCGACGTTCCGGTGGTGATCGGGGGTGTTGAAGCATCGCTCCGCCGCCTGACGCACTACGACTACTGGGACGACCGCCTGATGCCTTCCATCCTGATAGACAGCGGGGCCGACTGGCTCTGCTACGGTATGGGCGAAAAGCCGATGCTGGCCCTTACGCGCGCGTTTGAAAAGGGGTGGAGCCGCCACCAGATGGAATCCCTGCCGCAGATTGCCTTCTACCGCAAAGGTACGCCACGGCCCGCAGAGCACCGTCTGATCCTGCACGGTTACGAGGACTGCCTCGCGGAGCGCAAAGCACTGGCGGAGAACTTCCACCAGATTGAAACGCACGCCAACCTGCTGCACCCCGACACCATCTTCGAACCGGTGGGCGAGGGTTACGTGCAGGTCAATCCGCCCTGCGACCCCGCCACCACGGCCGAGATGGATTCCTACTGGGATTTGCCCTTCACCAAGCTGCCGCACCCGCGCTACAAGGGCAAACGGATTCCGGCGTGGGACATGATCAAAGACAGTATTATCACGCACCGGGGCTGTTTCGGCGGCTGCAACTTCTGCACGATCGCCGCGCACCAGGGAAAATTCATCCAGAGTCGCAGCGCGGACAGCATCGTGCAGGAAGTCAAAAAGCTGGCGGCCATGCCGGAATTTCGCGGCAACATCTCGGACCTGGGCGCACCCACGGCCAACATGTATAGCCTGGGCGGCCGCGACCGGGAAAAATGTGCGGTCTGCCGTCGCAAATCCTGCCTCTTCCCTGCACGCTGCACCAATCTGGACACTTCGCATGCCGCTTTGTTGGATCTTTACCGCCGCGTCTGTGCGGTCAAGGGGGTGCGCCACGCCTACATCGGCAGCGGCATCCGTTATGACCTGTTCCTGGATGAAAAGGGCTTCCTGGACGATACGGGCCGCAAGTATCTGCGCGAAGTGATGATGCATCACACCTCCGGCCGCATGAAGGTCGCTCCGGAGCATACCGAATCCCGCGTATTGGGAATGATGGCCAAACCCTCTTTCGCGCTCTTCGAGCGGCTGCGGCGCGAGTTCGATGCCATCAACACCGAAGAGGGGACGCACCTGGAACTGGTGCCCTATTTTATCTCATCCCACCCGGGCTGCACGTTGGAAGATATGCAAAAGCTCCGCCGCCATCCTGCCCTCAAGGGTATCTGGATGGAGCAGGTGCAAGACTTTATGCCGACGCCCATGACGACGTCGTCCGTGATGTTCTATACGGGATTGGATCCGCGCACAATGCAACCCGTGGCCGTGGAACGCGACCCCGAGCGCAAGAAGGCGCAGAAGGAACTCTTCTTCCGACGCTAGGCTATTTCTTCTTGATCAGGTTGATGACCCAGAGCAGGATCACAGCGCCGATCACGGCCGTGATGATACGGCCTACCCAGGTTGCACCCCAGGCAATACCCAGCCAGCTGAGAAGGCTGCCGCCGATAAAACCGCCGACGATACCAACCAGCAGGTTAACCCAGAAACCAAAGCCGGAGCCTCTCATGATGCGGCCTGCAATGCAGCCTGCCAGGGCACCGATCAGAATAGAAACAATAATAGACCACATAGTCGTAAGTATTAATAGGTATAGCAAATATACGAAAATTCGCTAATTTCGCAGTATGAAAAAGACGATTTTGGCGGCCCTACTGCTGGCTGCAACCCTCACATCCTGTACTATGAACAATCCGCTTCTCGCTCCGTCTGATGCTCCGCACGGTGCACCCGCGTTTGACAAGATCAAGACGGAACACTACAAACCCGCTTTCCTTCAGGCTATTAAAGAAGGTAAGGCTGAAGTCGAGGCCATCGTTAACAACCCCGAGGCTCCGACTTTTGCCAACACCGTCGAGGCCCTGACCTATGCGGGCGAAGCCATGACCCGCGTCAGCAACATCTTCTTCAATCTCAACGAATCCTGCACCAACGAAGAGATGCAGAACCTGGCTGAGGAAATCTCCCCGCTGCTGACCGAATTCTCGATGTCCATCATGCTCAACCCGGTGCTTTTTGAACGCGTCAAAACCGTGTATGACAGCCGGGAAAGCCTGGACCTGACCCCCGAACAGGCAAAACTGCTCGAAGAGTCCTACAAACAGTTCGTCCAGAGTGGCGCCAACCTCTCCGATGAAGACAAGGCGGCTTACGCCAAGATTCAGGAGGAACTTTCGATCGCAACGCTCCAGTTCGGCAAGAACGTGCTCTCCGCGACCAACGCTTACACGCTGCATATCACGGATGAAGCTGACCTCGCAGGCCTGCCGCAGTATGTCCGCGAAATGGGCGCCGAAGATGCTGCCGCACGCGGCCTGGAAGGCTGGGTCTATACGCTCAACGCTCCGAGCTACGGTCCGTTCCTCCGCTACAGCGAGAACCGTGAACTCCGCCGCCAGATGTGGACGGCCTACAACTCCAAATGCGTAGGCGGTGAGTTCAACAACCTGGAGAACATCAACAAGATTCTGGATCTTCGCATGAAGAGTGCAAACCTGCTGGGCTACAAGACCTTCGCGGCTTATGCAATCGAAGACCGCATGGCCAAGACGCCGGAGAACGTGCTGACGTTCCTCAATGACCTGCGCGTCAAATCCTACCCGTCCGCACTGCGCGATGTGGCAGACATCCAGAAATATGCAGCCAAGAACGGCTTCCAGGGCAAACTGATGCCGTGGGATTTCTCCTACTGGGCTGAAAAGTACCGCGATGAGAAATACGCCATCAACGAAGAACTGCTCAAACCTTACTTCGAACTGAGCAGCGTGCAGGCAGCCATCTTCGACCTGGCAAACCGTCTCTACGGCCTGCAGTTCACCGAGAATCCGGACATCCCGGTCTACCATCCGGATGTTCACGCGTTCGACGTGACCGACGAGAACGGCCGTTTCATGGCGGTCCTCTATATCGACTACTTCCCGCGCGAGAGCAAACGCGGCGGTGCGTGGATGACCTCGTTCCGCGAGCAGGGCTTCGTGAACGGTGCAGAGCAGCGTCCTTTCGTTTCGCTGGTGACCAACTTCACCAAGCCGACGGCTACCGAGCCTTCGCTGCTGACCTTCGACGAAGTCACCACCATCCTGCATGAGTTCGGCCACGGCCTCCACGGCATGCTGGCGGAAGGTACCTATCCTTCGCTGACCGGTACCAACGTGGCGCGCGACTTTGTGGAGCTTCCTTCGCAGATCATGGAGAACTGGGCCTATGAACCCGAGTACCTCAAGACCTTCGCAAAGCACTACAAGACCGGCGAAGTGATTCCGCAGGAACTGATTGACAAGATTGTGGCCTCCAAGAACTACCTGGCCGGCTACTCCTGCATCCGTCAGTTGAACTACGGCCTCGTAGATATGGGCTGGCACACCCTCACCGATGTTACGGGCGTTGACCCGATCGCTTTCGAACAGAACGTGGTGAACCAGAAACCCATCATGCCCAGCGTGAAAGATGTGATCTTCAGCCCCTCCTTCACCCACATCTTCGCAGGCGGCTATGCAGCCGGCTACTACTCCTACAAGTGGGCGGAAGTGCTGGAGGCCGATGCTTTCTCGCTCTTCAAGGAAAAGGGCATCTTCAACCGCGAAGTGGCAACCGCTTTCCGCGAGAAACTGCTCAGCAAGGGCGGTACCGTAGATGCGGACATTCTCTTCCGGGACTTCCGCGGTCGCGATCCGCGTCCGGAAGCCCTGCTTGAAAAGATGGGAATGAAATAGTCGGAGACGACGTTAAAGGGGCGGTCGCGGGTTATCCTACGACCGCTCCGTTTATTACGGCCTCTTCGGGCGAAACGACGCGCATCTTGCCGTCGCTCTGTTTGGCCATCAGGATCATGCCGCAACTCTCGATTCCGCGGATCATGCGCGGTTTGAGGTTGGCCAGGATGCAGATCTGCCTGCCTACCATCTGTTCGGGCGTGTAATACTCTGCGATACCCGAAACGATGGTGCGTTTGTCGATGCCTGTATCGATACTGAGTTTCAGTAGCTTGTCGGTCTTGGGCACGCGCTCTGCAGCCAGTACGGTGGCGGTGCGGATATCCATCTTCTCGAAATCCTCGAAACTGCACTCCGCCTTCTGGGGCTGGACCTGCTTGGCAGCTTCTGCCTTGGCAGCGGCCTCTTTCTCGGCGCGGATGGCCTCGAGACGGTCGAGCTGCGCCTGGATGGCGTCGTCTTCAATCTTGGCAAACAGCAGCTGCGCTTCGCCGATCTTGTGGCCTGCGGGCAGGATTTCCCGGGCGCCCAGATTGTCCCACTTCAGGCAGAGGCCTTCCGCAGTGCGGTTGGTGTGGATGGCAGCGCCTTCCCCTTCTTTGTAGGTGTTGACCGTAACCTGCTCGCCCTTGCGGTGATCCGTTCCCGCGTCGAGGTCCACGCACAGCATTGCGCGCAGCCGTTCCGCTGCAAACGGAGTGAAGGGTTCGAAGGCGATGGCCAGGTCGGCGCAGATCTGCAGCGACACGTTCAGGATGGTGGCGGTGCGCGCCATGTCGGTCTTGGCCACCTTCCACGGTTCAGTATCGGAGATATACTTGTTGCCCACGCGCGCGATGCTCATCGCATCCTTGAGCGCTTCGCGGAACTTGTAGTTCGACAGGTTCTGTTCCAGCGACGCCTTCAGGGCGGGAATCTCCGCCAGCGCCTCGCGGTCAATGGCCTGCAACTCGCCTGCTGCCGGCACTTTACCTTCGAAGTACTTGTGGGTAAGCACCACGGCGCGGTTCACGAAGTTACCGAAGATGCCTACCAGTTCGGAGTTGTTGCGGGTCTGGAAGTCCTTCCAGCTGAAGTCGTTATCTTTGGTCTCAGGCGCGTTGGCGGTGAGCACGTAGCGGATGACGTCCTCTTTGCCGGGGAAATCCTTCAGGTATTCATGTGCCCAGACCGCCCAGTTGCGCGAGGTGGAAATCTTGTCACCTTCGAGGTTGAGGAACTCGTTGGCCGGGACGTTGTCGGGGAGGATATAGCCCTCGCCGTAAGCCTTCAGCATAGCCGGGAAGACGATGCAGTGGAAGACGATGTTATCCTTGCCTATGAAGTGAATCATGCGGGTGTCCGCACTCTTCCACCAGCGTTCCCAGCTCTGCGGCAGGAGTTCCTGCGTGTTGGAGATGTAGCCGATGGGAGCATCGAACCAGACGTAGAGCACCTTGCCCTCCGCGCCTTCCACCGGAACGGGTACGCCCCAGTCCAGATCGCGGCTCACGGCACGTGGCTGCAGGCCGCCGTCAATCCAGCTCTTCACCTGGCCGTAGACGTTGGAACGCCACTCTTTATGACCTTCCAGAATCCAGTCGGAGAGCCACTTTCCATATTGATCCAGCGGAAGATACCAGTGGGTGGTCTTCTTCTTGACGGGCTCCGCGCCGCTCAGCTTGCTCTTGGGATTGATCAGTTCCTCCGGGCTGAGGGTACTGCCGCACTTCTCGCACTGGTCGCCGTAGGCGCCCTCCGAACCGCACTTGGGGCAGGTGCCCACGATATAGCGGTCGGCCAGGAACTGCTTGGCCTCCGGGTCGTAGTACTGCTCGCTCTCCTTTGTGACGAACTTGCCCTCGTCGTAGAGTTTCTTGAAGAAGGCCGCCGCATTCTTGTGGTGCACGGCGGAACTGGTGCGGGAGTAGATATCGAAGTTGATACCCAGGCCGCTGAAGGAATCCTTGATCAGGGTATGGTATTGATCCACGATATCCTGCGGGGTACAGCCGTTCTGCCGTGCCTTGATGGTGATTGGCACGCCGTGTTCGTCGGAACCGCAGACGAAGAGGACATCCTCTCCACGGAGCCGCAGATAGCGGACATAAGTGTCTGCAGGAACGTAAACGCCGGCCAGGTGGCCGATGTGTACCGGACCATTCGCGTAGGGAAGCGCGCAGGTAACGAGGGTTCTTTTGAAGTTCTTTTCCATAATCCGCAAAAATAGCACAAATATCCGTAACTAAACGTAAGTATACGTTTAAAGTATGGTTATTCCCTTTTCCGGGGTCTTTCTTTGCTGCGACAAATCTTTAAAACCAACGAAGTATGGAAAACATCACAGTGAACAAAATCGAAATCCGCGGACGGATCGGGCAGGAGCCCAAGGTCACCCGCGTAGGAAAGAACGCCGTAGCCCGGTTCTGCGTGGCCACCAGTGAAATCTTCAGGGACCGCAGCGGAGAGATCAAAGAAGAGATTACCTGGCACAACGTCTCGGTCTGGGAGGAAAAAAGCCAGACCCCGCTCGAAGAGTTGAAAAAGGGGGACCTGGTATCGGTATTCGGCCGGATACGGAACATGAAATACACCTCCGCGGAGGGCGATGACCGTTATTTTGTGGAAATCGTGGCGAACAAACTCGCTTCGGTAGATCCGAAGTCGCTCTCCTGAGGTCAGATCTCCTTGCGGAGCCGGGCCACCGGGATGCCGAGCTGTTCGCGGTACTTGGCCACGGTGCGGCGGGCCACGTTGTAGCCCTTCTCCTTGAGCACCTCCACCAGGTGTTCGTCGGTCAGCGGCTTGCGCTTGTCCTCTTCGCCGATGCTCTGGGTCAGGATGTTCTTGACCTCGCGGGTGGAAACCTCTTCACCCTCCGTGTTGGTGAGGCCCTCGGAGAAGAAATACTTGAGCGAGAACACGCCGAAGTGGGTCTGGACGTACTTGCTGTTGACCACGCGTGAGATGGTGGAGATGTCGTAGCCGGTCTTTTCAGCGATATTCTTGAGGACCATGGGTTTGAGCTTGGTCTCGTCGCCGTCCATGAAGTAGTCCTTCTGGAACTCGATGATGGCGTTCATCGTGTTGCGCAAGGTATTCTGGCGCTGCTTGAGCGCTTCGATGAACCACTTGGCCGAATCGAGTTTCTGCTTGACGAACGCCTCGGCCTCCTTGCCCTCGCGGGTCGCGCTCTTGGCGGCGTTCATCAGCGTGTCGGCATAGCGGCGGTTGATGCGTAGTTCGGGCACGCTGTAACGCGGCATGGTCATCTCCAGCTGGTCGCCGTCAAGGTCGATTACGAAGTCCGGAACCACCTGCTGCGCCTGATCGGAATAGGAATCGTCGATCTGGCCGCCGGGACTCGGGTTGAGGCGGCGGATTTCGGCAATCGCCTCCTTGAGCTGCTCTTCGGTGATATCCAGCCGGGAAACAATCCGGTCGTAGTGCTTCTTGGCAAAGGGCTCGAAATAGTCCTGGAGGATGGTTTCCGCCAACTGCTGGGCCGGCGTATGGGCGGAGGCTTGAAGCTGGAGCAGCAGGCACTCCCGCAGGTCGCGGGCACCGATTCCGGCAGGTTCGAAGGTCTGGATGAGTTCCACGATCTGATCGACCTCCTCTTCGGTGGTCTCGATACCGGCCTTGACGCTGACGTCATAGGCGAGCATGTCCGAGCCGCGGCGCAGGTAGCCGTCGTCGTCGATCATGCCTATGATGAAGAGCGCGATGCGGCGGGAGCGGTCGTCCAGCCGGCAGAAACCCAGCTGGCGTTCCAGGCTCTGGCGGAATCCCTCCTTGACCTGGAACGTGTTGTACTGCGGCTTGAGATCCTTGCCCTGGTTGTTTACGTAGAGCCGGTAAGAGGGAGTGTCGTCGTTGTATTCGCTGATGGAGACGTTCTTGGGGGCTTCCTCCGGTTCGGCGGATTCATCCTCTTCCAGAATGGGGTTCTCCTCGAGCTCCTTCTGGACGCGCGGAAGCAGCTCTACCGTGGGCAGCTGGATCAGTTTGACCGTCTGGATCTGAACCGGGGAGAGCCGCTGGGTTTGAAGCAGCTTTTGCTGAAGGCTCAAACTCTGCTTTACCATAGTGAAGGGTAGTTGATGGGCTCCCTGACCAGGAAGGCGCTCGGGTAGCTGCCGGCAATGGACTCGGAAAACCGCAGCGCTTCATCGCGGGTGCGGAAGTCTCCTACCGTTACCTTGAAGAAAGGATTGGAGTAGCTCTTATAGACGGGAATATCCGGGTGGTTCGCAGCAAATCCGGCGGCAATCTCTTCCGACCTGCGGCGGGCATTCTGGCTGTTGCCGGAATAGATTCGAACCCGGTATCCGTTAATCTTGCGGGAGCCGTTCCGGTTAATCTGGTCGCGGAATGCTTCAATCAAAGCAGTAGACTGTCTGACGGTGACTCTCCCCTGACCGCTCTCCCGCTCCTGCAGCAGCACGAAGATGTCCCGTCCCTCGTAGTCGGGGTCGACACTCTGTGCGCGGGCGGCAAAGCCGGCGCTCAGCAACACAAGGGCTGTGATCAGGAGGCGTTTCATAGGAATTTCTCTTGGGCCGGACCATTCTCCAGCAGTTTGGCAATCGGGATTCCGGTGCGGACGATATTGCGGTCGATAGAGCCCCAGGAAACCTGCGCGTCAATGTCCGCTTTCATCGTGTGGATATCTATTCCGCCGTCGAACATCAGGGACATGGGGTTGTGCAGGAGAACGTCCAGTGCCACGGGAATCGTGTCGTTGAAGTGCTTGGGTACCGAAATCTCCTCCATCGTGGTGGCATTCGCGACAGCTTCGCCGCTCTCTTTGAAGACGACCGCCTTCGCGCTTTTGACGGTCAGTTTCCGGCCGGTGGGATTGGAGACTCCGATCTTCAGATGAAGGGTGGTGTGTACGCCTCCTTCCCCGAACTGGATGGCGTCGAGTTTCTCGACCTCATAACCGGTGAGGGCGATGTCGCGCGGGTTTCCGCATCCGGAAACCAGAAGCGACACGACGAGTGCGATACAGAAAAAAATGCGGCCTTTCATCTTGCGGCTTTATCAGTGCAAAGATATAAAAAGTTATCTTTGCATCTCAATCGACAGGCACAAGCATGAATCTCTATATCGAAACCTATGGCTGCCAGATGAACGTGGGCGACAGCGAGGTGGTGCTTTCCATCCTCCAGAAGGAAGGATACACCCGCTGTGAGGACCTTTCCAAAGCCGACCTGATTCTGGTCAATACCTGCTCTATCCGCGAGAATGCAGAGCAGCGCGTCTTCGGCCGCCTGGATGTCTTCCGGCAGGAAAAACTCCGCCGAAAAGGGGTTATCGTAGGGGTGCTGGGCTGCATGGCCGAGCGTCTCAAGGAGAAACTGCTCGAAAACAAAGCCGTGGATCTGGTAGCCGGTCCGGATTCTTACCGCCAGCTTCCGAAACTCATTGCCGCCGTCAAACTGGAAGGCAAGCAGATCGATACGCTCCTTTCGCACGAAGAGACCTACGCCGATATCACCCCCGTCCGGATGGATTCGGAGGGCGTTACCGCCTTCATTTCCATCATGCGCGGGTGCAACAACGTCTGTTCCTACTGTATCGTGCCCTACGTGCGCGGTGCGGAGCGCAGCCGCGATCCGGAGAGCATCCTGCGGGAAGCCCGCGGCCTGATTGACGCCGGTTACCGGGAGATCAGCCTGCTGGGCCAGAATGTGGATTCCTACCGCTGGACGGGTCCGGACGGCACGGCGCAACCCGTTACGTTCGCCGACCTGCTCGAGCGGGTGGCGGAACTCGATCCGACGGTCCGCGTCCGTTTTGCCACCTCGCATCCCAAGGATATGAAGGAAGACGTGCTCTATGCGATGGCCCGCCACGCGAACATCTGCAAGCACATCCATCTGCCCGTGCAGTCCGGCAGCGACGCCCAGCTCTCGCTGATGAACCGGAAGTACACGCGCGCGAAATACCTGGATCAGATTGCGAAGATCCGGGAGATCCTGCCCGGCTGCGCCGTGACCACCGACGTCATCGTGGGCTTCTGCGACGAAACGGAAGAAGATTTCCGCCAGACGGTTTCCCTGATGGAAGCGGTGAGCTACGACAGCGCCTTCATGTTCCAGTATTCGGAGCGGCCCGGCACCAAGGCTTCGCGCACCATGGCGGACAACATTCCGCCGGAGGTCAAGACGGCCCGCCTGAACGAGATCATCGCGCTGCAGAACCGCCATTCGCTGCTTCACAATAAGGCGTACGTGGGAAAAACCTTCGAAGTGCTGATTGAAGGGACCTCCAAGCGTTCGAAAGACCAGCTTTTCGGCCGCACCGACACCAACAAGACCTGTGTCTTCCCCGCCGCCGGCCACCGTCCGGGCGAAACGGTTACCGTCCGGGTGCTTTCGTGCACCTCGGCCACGCTGATTTCAGAAATCGTAGAATAGGCTTATTCGGCCAGCGTCCACTCGCAGCCGTCCTTGGTATCCTTGAGCTGGATGCCGGCTGCCTTGAGTTCGTCCCGGATCTTGTCGCTGAGTGCCCAGTTTTTCTCAGCCTTCGCCTCCTTGCGGATGTCGATGATCATCTGCATCAGCCCGTCGATCACGTGCGAAGCGGTCGAATCGCTCTGTTCGTCGGACAGGCCCAGGATGTCGGTCACCACGTCGCGGAACAGCTTCTGCAGCCGGGCGAGATCTTCCGGATTGACGCTCAAGCTCTTGTCTTTGATTCCGTTGACAAGTTTCACCGCCTCGAACATTGATGAGAGGGCGTTCGGCGTGTTCATATCGTCCGTTAGGGCATCGAAGACCGCCTCCTCGATCCGGGCGATTTCGGCGAGGGTAGGAGCTCCTGCAGTGACAGCGAGTTTCTCCACGTCCTTGCGGGCCTGCATCATGCGCTTGAGTCCCTTCTCGGCGGCCTGCAGGGCCTCGTTGGAGAAATCCAGCGTGCTGCGGTAGTGCGCCTGAAGAATAAAGAAACGGATGGTCATGGGGCTGTAGGCCTGCTCCAGCAGCGGGTGGCTGCCGGTGAAGAGTTCGTCCAGGGTGATGAAGTTACCCAGGCTCTTGCCCATCTTCTGTCCGTTGATGGTGATCATGTTGTTGTGGACCCAGTAGTGCACGCCGCCCTTTCCGCGCGAAGCCACGTTCTGCGCCAATTCGCATTCGTGGTGCGGGAACATCAGGTCCATGCCGCCGCCGTGGATGTCGAACTCCTCGCCCAGATACTTCTCGCTCATGGCCGAGCACTCCAGATGCCAGCCCGGGAAGCCTTCGCTCCACGGGGAGGGCCAGTGCATGATGTGTTCCGGCGAAGCCTTCTTCCAGAGGGCGAAGTCGTATGAGTTGCGCTTTTCGTCCTGTCCGTCCAGCGTGCGGGTGTTGGTCTTGATGTCGTCAAGATTGCGTCCGGAGAGGGCGCCGTAGTGGTGCTCCCCGTTATACTTACCCGTATCGAAGTAGACCGATCCGTTGCTGATGTAGGCGTAACCGGCGTCCAGGATGCGCTGCACCAGCGCAATCTGTTCGATGATGTGACCCGATGCGCGCGGCTCGATCGAAGGGGGCAGCACGCCCAGGCGGCGCATCGCCTCATGGTACTTCAGCGTATAGGTCTGCACCACTTCCATCGGCTCCAGTTCTTCGAGCCGTGCCTTCTTGGCAATCTTGTCTTCTCCCTCGTCGGCGTCGTTTTCAAGGTGTCCCACATCGGTGATATTGCGGACATAGCGGACCTTGTAGCCGAGGTGCGTGAGCAGCCGGAACAGGATGTCGTAGGTGATGCCGGGGCGGGCGTGGCCCAGGTGGGCGTTGCCGTAGACCGTAGGACCGCAGACGTACATTCCGACCCGACCCTCGTGGATGGGCTTGAAGAGTTCCTTGGTACGCGTCAGTGTATTATAGAGGTAGAAGTTGCGGGGCATAACGGGATACAGTTAAATCTTTTTGCCGTAGGCCAGGTCGCCGGCGTCGCCGAGACCCGGAATGATATAGGATTTGTTGGTCAGCTCTTCGTCGACGGCACCCACCCAGAGCGTCACGCGCTTGTGGGGCAGGTTCTTCGAGAGATAATCTACGCCAGCCGCCGATGCGATCGAGCAGACGATGTGCGTATGGAGCGGTTCTCCGTTCTCCACCAGTTTCTGGTAGGCGAGCACCATGGATGCGCCGGTGGCGAGCATCGGGTCCGCTATGATCAGGATCTTGCCCTCCGTATTGACCGGGGTGGCGTACTCGAGCTGGATTTTGAACTTGTTGTCTTTGGAGTACTTGCGGTAAGCCGCGATGAAAGCGTTCTCGGCCGTGTCGAAATAGTTGAGCAAACCCTGGTGCATCGGGAGGCCGGCGCGCATGATCGTACTCAGGACAATCGGCTGCCCGCAGAGCGAACACTCCGCGATCCCGAGCGGCGTCTCAACCTCTTTGATCTTGTATTCCAAGGTTTTACTGATTTCGTAAGCGAATACTTCACCGACTCTCTCCAGATTGCGGCGGAAACGCATGCTGTCTTTCTGGATGGTGCGGTCACGCAGTTCGGCAATGAACTTATTCAGGACCGAATTGCTTTTGCCGAGATTGATCACTTTCATAGCTTAAGCGGTTAGGATGACCCAAAGTTAGCGTTTTTATCAAAAAAACTGAAATAATTGTTTCCGGCCACTATCAGGTGATCCACCAGTTTGATATCGAAGTACTGCAGGGCCTTGCGGATGTTTTCCGTGACCCGGATATCCGATTCTCCGGGCTTGGGATTGCCGGAGGGGTGATTGTGGATCAGGATCACGCCGCCTGCCCCTTTTTCCACGGCCCGCCGCGCCACCTGTTTGGCGTCGATCCGCGTGGAGCAGTCATCGCCCCGGCTGAGGCACTCTTTGCCGATCAGGCGGTTCGTGGAACTCAGGAAGATGACCCAGCACTCTTCGTGCGCCAGCCCCTTCAGCATGGGAACGGCCATGGCCGCTGCCTGCGCGGAGCTGCTGACGGTGGGGAGGACGGTGCCGGATTCGATGGCGATACGGCGTCCCAGTTCCGCGGCGGCCACCACGGCAAGCGCCTTGGCTTCACCCACGCCGGGCACCCCCTGCAAGGCCTCGCAGGACATTCTGGAAAGCGTTGTCAAGTTGTTGTCGGCCAGGGCGAGGATATCCCGGGCCGTATCTACTGCCGTCCGCGTGGCGCTTCCGCTTCGGATCAGGACGGCGATCAGTTCGGCGGCAGTGAGAGATCCGCAACCTTGTGCGAGCATCTTTTCCCTCGGTCTCTCTTCCGCCTGCCATTGTTTAATGGTGTAGCTCATAGGTACGGACAAGATGTAAAAAAAAACTTCCCGATAAAGTTCGGGAAGTTTTTTGAATTCTGGAAACAAATATTTGCTCTTTACTGAAGCTTGTTCACGTAAACTGCGATACCGCTCTTCAGGTTGGAGGCCTTGTTCTTATGGATCACATTGATTTTGGCGAGCTTGTCGATCATTGCGAAAACCTTGGGCATGGATGCCTCGGCTGCTGCCTTGTCTGTGGTGTTGCGGAGTGCCTTGATGGCGTTCCGTGTGGTGCGAGCATAATAGCGGTTATGCTCTCTGCGCTTCTCGCTCTGGCGGTAGCGCTT
>DBXZ01000037.1:6901-10019 GCA_002309795.1 Bacteroidales bacterium UBA1199 | reverse complement strand
GCATCTTCCCGCCAGTTCGGCTCCACCTTGACAAATATCTGCAAAAATACCTTTTTTTCGAAAAATGCCTCCATGTCGAGGCGGGCGGCAGTGGCGGTTTTCTTCAATGCACGCCCCTGTGCGCCGATTATGATCCCCTTCTGGGAATCGCGCATCACGTTGATGACCGCATCGATATCGTAGCGGTCTTCGCCCTCCTTGAAGCGCTCGATCACCACCTCCGTGCAGTAGGGAATCTCCTTCGTGTAGTTCGTCAGGATCTTCTCGCGGATGATCTCGGAGGCGAAAAAGCGCATGGTGCGGTCGGTGAAGGTCTCCCTGTCGTACCAGGGCGGACTGTCGGGCAGCGCGGCGACGATTGCCTCGAAGAGGTTCTCCAGATTGAACTTCTCCTGGGCGGAGATGGGAAAGATCTCAGCGGCGGGAACCAGTTCCTTCCACTCTTTCATGAGGGCAAGTATCTGATCCTGCGTACCCAGGTCAATCTTGTTGATGGCAATCAGCACCGGGCAGGTGACTTTGGAGAGCTTCTCCACATACTCGCGGTTCTTGTCTTTCTTCTCCACGAGGTCCGTGACGTAGAGGATCACGTCGGCGTCGCCGATCGCGGTGTCTACGAAACTCATCATGCTCTCCTGCAGCCGGTAGCTCGGCTTCAGGATGCCGGGGGTGTCGGAGAAGACGGCCTGGTAGTCCGGGCCGTTGACGATTCCCATGATGCGGTGGCGCGTGGTCTGCGCCTTGGAGGTCACGATAGAAAGTTTCTCCCCCACCAGGGCGTTCATCAGCGTGGATTTGCCCACGTTGGGATTACCGATGATGTTGACGAATCCGGAGCGCATACCGTTAGTCGAACTGGCCCATCTTGAAACGGGCGATTTCCGTATCGGTGAGGAAGCGCCAGGTTCCGCGGGTCAGCGCCTTTTTGGTGAGGCCGGCGAAATAGACGCGGTCGAGCTTGCGGACACTGTAGCCCAGGTGCTCGAAGATGCGGCGGACAATCCGGTTGCGGCCCGAATGGATCTCGATTCCCACCTGGCTCATGTCGTCGTCCACGTAAGAAAGGGAGTCGGCATGAATCTCGCCGTCTTCCAGTTCAATGCCCTTGATGATGGCGTCGAAGTCGGCCTTCTTGAGATTCTTGTCCAGGAAAGCGTGGTAGATCTTGCGGGCGCCGTAGGCAGGGTGGGTCAGCTTGTCGGCCAGTTCGCCGTCGTTGGTGAACATCAGCACGCCGGTCGTGGCCTTGTCCAGACGGCCCACCGGATAGACGCGCTGCGGGCATTCGGTGTGCGAGATCAGGTCCATCACGGTCTTTTCTGCGTGCGGATCGGACATCGTGGTCACGTAGCCCTTGGGCTTGTTCATCACCAGGTACACTTTTTTTTCACCCTTGAGGCGGGTGCCGTTGAAACGGACGTCGTCTTCGGGTTTTACCTTGACGCCCAGTTCCGTCACGATCTTGCCGTTGACGGTGACCAGGCCGGCCTGGATGAAATCATCGGCTTCGCGGCGCGAGCAGATACCGGAATTGGCGATATAGCGGTTCAGGCGGACGGAATCGTCGGCCGTATAGACTTCAATCTTGGTAGCGGGTTTACGCGGGGTATTCTCGCGGCGGTGTTTCAGATAACCTTCCGAATGCTGGAAGCGGTTTTCCGCGGGTTTGCGTTCTGCAGTCTGTTTGCGGTCAGCGAACGACTTGCGATCAGTGGTTTTTTTGCGGTCAGCGAAAGGTTTACGATCCGTGGTCTTGCGTCCGGAGAACGGCTTTCGGTCTTTTCCCCTTCTGGGGTTGTCGGCGCGGCCTGTCACAGGTGTGCGACGACGATTCTTGTTTTCCATTAAATCAATCAATTATTTCAAGCCGCAAAGTTAGTTCAATCTCCAGAATTTTCCTACTTTTGAGAGTCTATTTGAAGAGGAGAAATGAGGATGAAAGGATTATTCGGCTCCGCACTGGCCGCCATCAAGGCAAATCGCCTCCGTTCAGTGCTCACTGTCAGTATCATTGCAATCGGTGTCACCGCCCTGGTCGGCATCGAGACCGCCATCGGCGTCCTGTCGCGGCAACTCTCGGAGAGTTTCGGCCGTATGGGCAGCGAAACGCTTGCGCTCGTACCGGACAAAGAGGCCCGCCCCTTCTCGTGGCACGAGGTCTCCGCCTTTGCGGAATCCTTCGCGCCCGGCGAGGTCAGCCTCAGCGCAGAGGTCACCCCGATGGCTGTTGTCACGGCCGGCGGGAAGCGCACCGACCCGATGGTATCGGTCCTGGCGGCCGACGCCTCCTGGCTGACTGTTTCCAACCGGTCGCTGGCCCAGGGACGCAACTTCACGCCCCGCGAATCCGCGGCCGGCAGTGCCGTCTGCCTGATTGGCCACAGCCTGGCCCGCAAACTGTTCGGCGAAGGTGCCGCAACGGGCAGAACCCTCTCTTTCAGCGGAATACCCTACACGGTGACGGGCGTGCTGGCCGCGCAGGGGGCCCTCATGGGCGGCGGTTCCGACTACACGCTCGTGTTGCCGCTGCAGGTGGGACGTGCGTGGCTTTCGGAAGATACGCCCTGGCAGATTTCACTTTCGCAGGCAATCTCCCGGGAGGCGCGCATCCGGATGCGGACGCTGCGGCGCCTGCCGCCCGGTGTGCCGGACGACTTTCTGTTCCGCAGCAGCGACGCATTGCAGCAGCGGCTGGAGTCTCTGGAGGAAAAGCTTTCGCTGGCAGCGCTGGCCATCGGGCTGATCACCCTGCTGGGAGCCGCCGTGGCACTGATGAATATCCTGCTGGTTTCGGTCAAGGAGCGCACCGGAGAGATCGGACTGCGCAAGGCGCTGGGCGAACGGGTCGCCTCCATCCGGCGCAGCTTTCTGGCAGAATCGGTGCTGATCGGCCAAATAGGCGGCGCCGCGGGCATCCTGTTGGGATTGCTCGCGGGCGCCGGAGTAGCCCTCACGCTGGGCGGGGGCTGGTATGTTCCCTGGAAATGGATGGCAGCAGCGCTGGGGCTCTGCCTGGTGGTCAGCCTGTCGGCTGGGACGTTGCCCGCACGGCGCGCCGCAGCGCTTCAGCCGGTCGACGCGCTCCGCGGACGTTAATTATTCGGTAACCGGGGTCCAG
>DBXZ01000037.1:3072-6867 GCA_002309795.1 Bacteroidales bacterium UBA1199 | reverse complement strand
TCTTCAGCAAACCATGCGGTCACATTGGCACGGATGCCGCGGCTCGGGTCGTAAATCTTGGCATCGCCCCACTGCTTCTTGGCAGCCTTGTATTTCAGGTCGCGGATGAGCACCACCTGGTCGCTGGGGGTGTTGCGCAGGGATTTGTCCGGGTTCTTCTTGTCGAGCGAAGGCTTGCCGGTTTCCGGATCGATCGGGTTGGAGAGCCAGTAAATCTGAGCCTTGTAGGTGCCGTCGGCGTTCTTGGAAATCTGAACGCGGTAGGGATTGCCGTTCTTGACGGCTTCATATTTACCGATAATGTTGTCGGCCTGATCGTTCTTTGCAGCATCCTGACCAAAGCAGGGCATGCAGAAAAGGGCGATTGCCAGGGTGGCGAATGCCATGAGGAATCTCTTCATAATGAAAGTGTTGAATTAAAACAAAGTGGTTTTGTCCTTGATGTCGCGGACGCGAAGCTGGATGTTCGCGATGCCGCGATAGTAGTTCTCGGCCACCGAGTAGCAGATATCCACCGGATTACCGGCCTGCATGTGCTCGAAGTGTTCGGAAAGGTTGAAAGCGATAGCAGAAATGTGGCGATACGGCTCGTCCTCCTGGATCAGTTCCAGGCGCAGGTGCTTGAGGGTGCCGGATTCGGCGGAGCCCACCTTGCGGCCGTTGCCGTTGTCGTAGACGTTCTCCGTGACGAAAACCGGCGAAGCGTTGCCGGGTCCGAAGGGCTGGAACGACTTGAGCAGGCGGAAGAACTTAGGCGTAATCTGCTTGAAATCCAGGTAGGAGTCGATGTCGATGACCGGCGTCAGCTGGGCGTCCGCAATCTTGGCGGCAACGAAGGCCTCGAAACGGTCGCAGAACTCCGGGAAGTTCTCTTCGCGGATGGTCAGTCCGGCAGCGTAGGTATGGCCGCCGAAGTTTTCCAGCAGGTCGGCGCACGATTCGATGGCCTCATAGAGGTCGAATCCCGCCACGGAACGGGCGGAACCGGTGATAAAGCCGTTCGATTTGCTCAGCACGATGGTCGGGCGGTAGTAAGCTTCCACCAGACGGGAGGCGACGATACCCACCACGCCCTTGTGCCAGTTGGGGTTGTAGACCACGGTGGATTTCTTCTCCTCGAAGCCCGGGATGTGCTTGACCATCTCCAGCGCCTCTTCCGTGATCTCTCGGTCGATTCGCTTGCGGTCGTCGTTGTGCGCGTTGATGGCGGCCCCGATCTCGAGGGCGTCCACATCGTCGCGGGCGGTTAGCATATCCACCGCGGTGCGGCCCGACTCCATGCGGCCGGCGGCGTTGATGCGCGGACCGATCTTGAAGACGATTTCGTCAATCGTGATGTTGTGCTTCTCCAGGCCGGAGAGCTTGATGACCGACATCAGGCCCTTGCGGGGATTCTCGTTGAGCTGTTTGAGGCCGTAGAAGGCCAGCACGCGGTTTTCGCCGGTCACCGAGACCAGGTCGGAAGCGATACTGACCACCAGCAGGTCGAGCAGCGGGGAGACTTTCTCGAAGGGAATGTCGTATTTCTGGGCGTAGGCCTGCACCAGTTTGAAACCGACGCCGCAGCCGGAAAGATCGTCGAAGGGATAGTGGCAGTCCTCCCGCTTGGGGTCGAGCACCGCCACGGCGGCGGGCAGTTCCTCGTCGGGAAGATGATGGTCGCAGATGATCACGTCGATTCCCAGGCCCTTGGCATACTTGACCTTCTCCACGGCCTTGATGCCGCAGTCCAGGGTGATGATCAGGGTGCAGCCGTGCGACTTGGCGCAGTCGATGCCCTTGTAGGAGAGGCCGTAGCCCTCGTCGTAGCGGTCGGGAATGTAGTATTCGAGTTTGTCCGTGTAGTCGCGCAGGAAGGTGTAGACCAGCGACACGGCGGTGGTGCCGTCCACGTCGTAGTCACCGTAGATGAGAATCTTCTCCCCTTTGGTCACGGCCGTGTGCACCCGCTCGACGGCGGCTTCCATATCTTTCATCAGGAAAGGGTCGTGAAGCATCGAAAGGTCGGGCCGGAAGAACTCCCTCGCTTTCTCGAAAGTGTTGATGCCGCGCTGTACCAGCAGGTTGGCCAACACCTGGTCTATTCCCAGCTCCGTCGACAGCTGTCGGACGACCGCCGGATTCCCCTGTTCCTTGACAATCCACTTCTTTTCCATAATCGTGCAAAGATAGCTTTTTTTTGCTATTTTTGCAATCTGTTAACGCTAACTGAAACCACCGTATGGAAATACAGGATTTGAACGAGCAGGAGCTGAACCGGAGGGCTTCCCTGAACGCGCTGCGGGAACTGGGGATCGACCCCTACCCGGCTGCTGAATACAAGGTAAACGCGACGAGTGCGCAGATCAAGGCGGAGTTCGACCCGGAGAAGGGCAACTTTGCGGATGTAGCCATCGCCGGCCGGATGATGAGCCGCCGCATCATGGGCGCCGCTTCATTTATCGAGCTGCAGGACGAACAGGGCCGCATCCAGGTCTACGTAAAACGCGACGAGATCTGCCCGGGCGAAGATAAGACGATGTACAACACCGTCTTCAAGAAACTGCTGGATATCGGCGACGTGATCGGTATCCGCGGATTCGCCTTCTACACGCAGACCGGCCAGCTCTCCATCCACGCCAAGGAACTGACGGTGCTGAGCAAGTCGCTGCGCGTGCTGCCGATCGTCAAGGAGCAGGACGGCAAGGTGTTCGACGCCTTTGCCGACCCGGAACTCCGCTACCGCCAGCGCTACGTGGACCTGATTGTCAATCCGCAGGTACGCGAGGTTTTCATCAAGCGTGCGAAGATCGTCGCCACGATGCGCGAATACTTCAACGAGGCCGGCTGCCTGGAGGTGGAGACCCCGATCCTGCAGAGCATTCCGGGCGGCGCCACGGCCCGTCCGTTCATCACGCACCACAACGCGCTGGATATCGATCTCTACATGCGAATCGCCAACGAGCTCTATCTCAAGCGCCTGATCGTGGGCGGATACAACGGCGTCTACGAATTTGCCAAGGACTTCCGCAACGAGGGTATGGACAAAACCCACAACCCCGAATTCACCTGCATGGAGATCTACGTGGCCTACAAAGACTACATCTGGATGATGGCCTTCGTGGAGAAGATGCTCGAGAAGATCGCGATGAACGTCAACGGTACCACCAAGGTGGAAATCGCCGGCAACGAGATCGATTTCGCCGGCCCGTACCGCCGCCTCCCTATCCTGGATGCCATCAAGGAGTACGCAGGCGTGGACGTCAGGGGAATGGACGAAGAGCAGCTGAGGGCCACCTGCAAGAAGCTCAAGATTGAGATTACCCCCTCCATGGGCAAGGGCAAACTGATCGACGCCATCTTCGGCGAGTATTGCGAGAAAAACCTCGTCCAGCCCACCTATATCATCGACTACCCGGTGGAGATGTCGCCGCTGACCAAGCGTCACCGCAACGACCCGACCCTCACCGAACGTTTCGAACTCTTTGTCTGCGGCAAGGAGCTGGCCAACGCCTACTCCGAGCTGAACGACCCGATCGACCAGTTCGAACGGTTCCAGGAGCAGGCGCGGCTCAAGAGCAAGGGCGACGACGAGGCGATGTTCATCGACATGGATTTCGTCCGAGCGCTGGAATACGGCATGCCGCCGACCTCCGGCCTGGGTATGGGTATCGACCGCCTGACCATGTTCATGACGGGCCAGACCACCATCCAGGACGTCCTCTTCTTCCCGCAGATGCGGCCTGAAAAGTAGTTCGCGATGGCGGAGGCGCTCACCATAACCTCGCTCAAGAATCCGAAGATCAAGGACTTGCT
>DBXZ01000037.1:0-3005 GCA_002309795.1 Bacteroidales bacterium UBA1199 | reverse complement strand
CCTGAAGGAGCCGCTGGCCGTCGAGCCGGACAAACTCTTCTCCGTTTCGCCCGAAGTCTACGGACACATCGCCTACCGGGGCGGCACTGAAGGCGTGGTGGCCGTCCTGCGCACCCGTGAGCGTTCGCTCGACGACCTCAGCCTGCCCGCGAATCCGCTGATTCTGTTGCTCGAGAGCGTGGAAAAACCCGGCAACATAGGTGCCGTGCTCCGCAGTGCCGATGCCGCCGGCGTCGATGCCGTGCTGGTCTGCGATCCGCTCACCGACCTCTACAATCCGAACCTGATCCGCGCCAGCCTGGGCGCCATCTTCTCGGTGCCGACAATCTGCTGCACTTCGCAGGAGGCGGCCGCCTGGCTGAAGCGCCACGAAATCGCCATCCTGACGGCCCAGCTGCAGGATTCCGAACTCTACTACGACACCGACATGACGCGCGCTACCGCCCTCGTGATGGGCTCCGAAGACCGGGGCCTCTCCCCCTTCTGGCGGGAGCAGGCTGACGCGCACATCCGTATCCCGATGGCCGGCCTGATGGATTCCCTCAACGTCTCGGTCTCCGCCGCGATTCTCTGTTTCGAGGCGGTCCGGCAAAGGAGCCGGCAATGAAACGCTTCGGTCTTATCGGGCATCCGATCGCCCACAGCCTCAGCCCCGCGATGTTCCGCTCCGCCTATCCGGAGTGGACCTACGATTTGATCGATACGCCGGACTTTGAAGAGGCGTGGCGGATCTTCCGTGAGGGTTACGATGCGGTCAACGTCACCGCTCCGTTCAAACTGCAGGCCTTCGAACGGGCCGACGAATCGGATACCGTCACCGGGCAGATCGGGGCCGCCAACATCCTGATCCGGCAGGAACAGGGCGTCAAGGCGTTGAATACCGATTTCTGGGCCGTCTGCCAGCTGTTGCGTCTCAACATGCCCCCGCTGGAAACACCGCGCGTACTGGTGGTGGGATGCGGCGGGGCCGGCCGTTCGGCAGCCATGGCGGCGACCAACCTCCACCTGGAGACCGTGGTGGCCAACCGCGACTTCGACAAGGCCGCCCGCTACTGCCGCGCCGCCGGCGGAATGCAGCCCATGACGCTGGAGAAGGCCGCGGAGCATCTTTCGGAATTCGGTATCGTGATCTATACGCTTCCCCTCGAGATTTCTCTCGCCCGGCTGATTCTCGAACGTCCGGAAATCATCAAACTGGAGGCCAACTATTTGGACCCGTGTCTGAGCGGGCCCAACTACATCTCCGGCAAACAATGGCTCGTAGCGCAGGCTGCGGCGGGTTTTAGGGTTATGACGGGCAGGATTCCCGATTGGGAGCGCCTCAACGCCATTCTCTAACCCTTTATACCCTCCCTATGAACAAGAACTTTTTTTTGCGGCCGTCCTCGCCGCCCTGCTCACCGCATTGATCACCCTCGCCGTCGCGCTGGCCCGCAGCCGCCGTCAGCGTGCCGTACTGGAAAAGCGGCTCTCACAGCGGCAGTCCCAGGAGGCGGAAATCAAACTCTCCATCGATTCGCTGATGGACCTGCTCCGAAAGATTATCGACACCGCACAACTCAGCAACTGCCGGCCGGAAGTGCTTGCACGCGACCTCCGGACCCGGTTGACCCTGGATGGGGACCGAAGCCTGGTCAAGGGGTGCCTTCTCTTTGCCAACGTCCGGTTCAACGGGCTTACGGACTATTTGAAACGCCACTATCCGCTCCTCAACCCGGAGGAAATTCTCTACTGCTGCTGTATCAGCCTGGGAATCCCCAGCGACAACCTGCGGTTCCTGTTGCAGCACGAAAATCCCAACAGTCTCTACAACCGCACCGGACGAATCCGCCGCAAACTGGGCCTCACCAACCAGCGCACCAGCGTCGACGAATTTCTCTATCAGCTGACGCTCCAATTGGAAGGAGAACGAGTGAGTGAAGATTATTTCGGAATCAGAAAAAATAAGTTACCTTTGCTTGTCAAGTAGAAATATGTAAAAGTTCAAAGATATGTCAGTCAACAAAGTCATCTTAGTCGGCAATGTCGGGAAAGAGCCCGAAGTCCGGCACCTCGAAGGCGGAGCATCCGTCGCATCCTTCTCTCTCGCAACCACGGAACGCTACCGCGACAAGACCGGCAACGTCCAGGACCTCACCGAGTGGCACAACATCGTGGCCTGGCGCCAGCTGGCCGACCTTGCGGGCAACTTCATCCACAAAGGCTCGCANNATCTATGTGGAAGGCCGCATCCGCACCCGTTCCTGGGACGACCAGAACGGTCAGAAACGCTATCAGACGGAGATTCTGGCAGACGTGATCCAGCTGCTCGGCAAGAAGGCCGACAGCCCCGCGCCTACCGGCGGCGCCTACATCGAGACCGCTGCTCCGGCACCGCGTCCGGCAGCTCCCGCTCCCAGACCGGCTACCACGCCGATGGTCTCCTCCGAAGAGCTCGCGCAGGACGACGGTACCGACGACCTGCCGTTCTAATTACGGTATTCGATAAGAAAAAAGCGCCGGAAAACCGACGCTTTTTTTATTGATACTCCGGTTTGTTTGCTTCGTGCGAACGAAAAGAGCCTGACGGCGAGTTCGCACTTCGCAATCAAACCTTCGCATCATTATTTTTTCTTGATATTCGGCTGTTCAAGACCGTAACCTTTGCGGCGGTCTTCTTTCTTGAGCAGCAG
This sequence comes from Bacteroidales bacterium UBA1199, assembly GCA_002309795.1. The sequence goes on along the minus strand of DBXZ01000037.1, from coordinate 333 downwards.
GCTGAAGAAGAAGGCCAGTACGCCGAAGCTCGAGAAGACGATCATCGGGACCAGGTAGCCGCCGGTGGACTGGCGGAGCGAACCGATAATCATCGGGACGAAGCAGAGGCCCACGTTCTGGACCCAGAAGATCAGGCAGTATGCACTGCCGAGGATCTTTTCGTCGATAATCTTCGGGACGGAAGGCCACAGGGCCGCAGGAACGAGCGAGAAGCTCACGCCCAGCACCACGATCAGCAGGACTGCCAGCCATTTGTACGGGAAGACGGGCAGCAGGAATGCGAAGCTCAGGTGGCAGACAATCATAATGATGGAGCCGAGCATCAGCATCGT
>DBXZ01000009.1:57544-57687 GCA_002309795.1 Bacteroidales bacterium UBA1199 | reverse complement strand
GCGCGCTCCACCATGCTCGGAATGCCCTTTTCGTCGAGGAACGAGACGAGCGCCTCGCCCGTCGCAAGCTCGGTGATGGCATCCTCCGTCTTGAAGGAGGGATTGGCGCGGAAGGTCTCCGCGGCAGCGCGGACGGCCTTCTG
>DBXZ01000009.1:57334-57475 GCA_002309795.1 Bacteroidales bacterium UBA1199 | reverse complement strand
ATCCGGAATATCGGCCGGATTCTGGGTGACGAAATAGACGCCGACGCCCTTGCTCCGGATCAGGCGGACCACCTGTTCGATCTTGTCCACCAGCGCCTTGGGCGTATCATCGAAGAGGGTGTGCGCCTCGTCGAAGAAGAA
>DBXZ01000009.1:57146-57271 GCA_002309795.1 Bacteroidales bacterium UBA1199 | reverse complement strand
TCCGAGAGCAGCCAGAGCAGGAAGGTCGAGTAGAGCTTGGGATTCATCATCAGCCGGTCGGCGGCGAGGACGCTCATCACGCCCTTGCCCCCCTGCACCATGAAGAGGTCCTGAATGTCGAACGA
>DBXZ01000009.1:56023-57081 GCA_002309795.1 Bacteroidales bacterium UBA1199 | reverse complement strand
CGCTGGATGGCGCCGATGGAAGCCGAGGTGACATTGCCATAGGTGGCAGTATATTCCGAAGCGTGGTCGGCCACATAGGCCAGCATCGCGCGCAGGTCCTTCAGGTCAATCAGCAGAAGTCCCTGGTCGTCAGCCACCTGGAAGACGATATTCAGCACGCCGGTCTGGACGTCGTTGAGCCCCATCAGGCGCGCAAGCAACTGCGGACCCATGTTGGAGATGGTGGTGCGCATCGGGTGGCCCTGCTCGCCGAATACATCGAAGAACTGCACCGGGCAGCCCTGGAACTGCGGGTTTTCAATGCCGAATTCCGCGCAGCGCTTCTCGATAAAGCCGCTCATGGCGCCGCTCTGGCTGATGCCGGAGAGGTCGCCCTTCATATCGGCCATGAAACAGGGAACGCCGGCCTGGCAGAAGGTCTCGGCCAGCACCTGCAGCGTGACGGTTTTACCGGTACCGGTGGCACCGGCAATCAGGCCGTGGCGGTTGGCCATCTTTCCACAGATGGAGATGGGGCCGTTGGGGCCGTGCGCCACGTATAATCCTTTGGATGAATCGAACATAGTGTATTGTGTATTAAATAATTATCGAAGCGGATTCTTGTCGGAGCGATACCAGGCGATAAAGCGGGTGATGCCCTCGTGGAGCGTGACGTGCGGCTTGTAGCCCACCGCCTGCTCGAGCGCCGTGGTGTCGGCATAGGTCTGATAGACATCGCCCGGCTGCATCGGCATCATCTGCTTGACGGCCGTCCGGCCGAGGGCCGATTCCATCTCGGCGATAAAATCCATCAGCCGCACGGGATTCGAGCAGCCGATGTTGAAGACGCGGTGCGGAACGCCCTTCGGGCTGGCATCCGCCTGGGGCGGGCAGTCCAGCACGCGGACCGTTCCCTCTACGATATCATCTACATAGGTGAAGTCGCGGATCATGTCGCCGCCGTTGAAGACCTTGATGGGCTCGCCCTTGGAAATGGCCCGGGCAAAGAGCATCGGCGCCATGTCCGGACGGCCCCAGGGGCCATACACGGTAAAGAAGCGCAAGCCCGTGGCCTTCAG
>DBXZ01000009.1:0-55964 GCA_002309795.1 Bacteroidales bacterium UBA1199 | reverse complement strand
AGGCTCACCGGGCAGTCCACGCGGTCCGCTTCGGAAAAGGGCACCTTCTCGTTGCCGCCATAGACGCTGCTGGAGGAGGCGTAAACCAGGTGGGAGACGGCGTGGTGGCGGCAGCACTCGAGGATGTTCACGAATCCCACGAGATTGGAATCCACATAGGCGAAGGGATTCTCGATGGAATAGCGCACGCCGGCCTGCGCACCGAGGTGCACGACGGCGTCAAAGCGCTCGCGGGCAAAGATTTCCGGCAGCCGCACGCGGTCTGCCAGGTCGCACAGGACAAAGCGGAAGGGCCCGCAGAAACGGCTGGGGACGGGGTAGTTCCCGTCGTCGCCCGGCTTTTCGGAAAGCATCTGCTCCGCATCGGAAATGCCCAGCTCCGCCAGACGCGCATATTTCAACTCCCTGGGATAGTAGTCATTGATGTTGTCGAGTCCGACAACCGTGTCGCCGCGGCCCAGCAGCCAGCGTACCACCTGCGACCCGATAAACCCGGCCGCCCCGGTAACCAGTATTTTCATAACCTCAAAGGTACAAAAAAAACACGACTGACATGTCAGTCGTGTTAATTTGGTAGCCCCAACGAGATTCGAACTCGTATTTCAACCTTGAGAGGGTTGCGACCTAACCCTTAGTCGATAGGGCCATTACGTGGAAACGGACTGCAAAAGTAGTACATTTCCTCAAACCTGCAAAATTTTTATCGCTTGAGGATCGGCGACCAGTCCACGGGTGCTTCGAATCCGATTTCTTCTTTCCGGACGGGGTGGACCATCCGCAGCGAACGGGCGTGCAGGCAGATGCCGCCGTCCGGGTTGGAACGCGGCGCACCGTACTTCAGATCGCCCTTGATGGGGCAGCCTATTGTGGCGAGCTGGCAGCGGATCTGGTGGTGACGGCCGGTCAGCAGTTCCACCTCCACCAGGTGGTAGCGCTCCGTATCTTCCAGCACCCGGTAGCGCAGCCGTGCCTCCTTGGCACCCTGTGTCATGCGGTCGTGGGCGTAGGATTTGTTCTGCCGTTCGTTACGCACCAGGAAGTGGCGCAATTCGCCCTCGGCGGGTTCGGGCCGTGCGCAGGTCAGGGCCCAGTAGGTCTTGTGTACTTCACCCTGGCGGAACATCTCGTCCAGCCGCGAGAGGCACTTGGAGGTCTTGGCAAAGACCGCGATTCCGCTTACCGGGCGGTCCAGGCGGTGCGGCACGCCCATAAAGACGTGGCCCGGCTTGCCGTCGCGCTGCGCGACAAAGGCCTTGAGCGTCTCGCTGAGGGGCTCGTCGCCCGTCTTGTCGCCCTGCACGATTTCGCCCGCCTTCTTGTTGAAAACCAGCAGGTGATTGTCCTCGTAGAGGATGCGTGCGGCAATATCGGCCGCTTCTTCGGCAGTGAGGGTCCGGTATATCATGGCTAAAGTTTCATGTCACTCATGTCCTGTCCCGCTTTCTCGCCTTCCCGGATTTCGGTAGAGGAGAGGTTGTGCAGTTTCCCGATCAGCGGGCGGATCCGCGGATTCTTCGAGCGTGCGTTGTGCTCCCTGCAGAGGTCCTTCAACAGAAATCCGACTCGGGGATAGACCCAGATCTCGTAGCGGTCAATCAGTTCCTGATAGCCGTACCAGCGGTCGAGGTGTGCCAGGTTGTCGGCACCCATCACCAGGATATGCTCGCAGTCCGGTTCATTCACATCCAGATACTCCAGGGTGCGCAGGGTGTAGTTGGGCTCCGGGAGCAGGAACTCCACATCGGAAACGGTGACTGCCAGCCCGGTGCGCGCCATCGCCTCACGCACGTCCTTCAGCCGCTGCTCGGCGTTGGCCAGATCTTTCTTGCCGAATGGGTTGCGCGGGGTGACGACAAGCCGGACTTCATCCGCATCCGTCCTCTCGAGCAGATACTTGGCAATGGCATAATGGCCCTTGTGGATCGGGTTGAACGACCCGAAGAAGAGTGCCACGCGGCGCTTGCGAAGTGCCTTTTTCTTAAACATTATTCGTTCAGAAATCCGGTGATGACCCTGTCGGCCTCCTTCAGGCAGGTCTCGAGGTCGTCATTGATGAGACGGTAGTCGAACTTGGGGGCGTAGGTCATCTCTTCAGCGGCCTTGCGGACGCGCTCCTCGATAAATTCGGGGCTGTCGGTCGCCCGTTTCACCAGCCGTTCGCGCAGCACTTCCACGGAAGGCGCCTGCACGAAAACGGAGAGGGCCTTGTCGCCGAAGTAACGTTTGAGGTTCACGCCGCCCTTGACATCCACGTCGAAGAGGATGGCGTGGCCGGCGTCCCAGATGCGGCGTACCTCTTTCTTGAGCGTACCGTAGAAGACGCCGTTGTAGACCTCTTCGTGCTCCACGAAGGCATCTTCCGCAATCAGTGCGCGGAATTCGTCGGGGGTGATGAAATAATACTCGCGTCCGTGTTGTTCCACGCCCCGCGGCGCACGCGAAGTAGCGGAAACGGAAAGTTCAAAACAGTCGAATGTATCCAGCAGGTGCCTGACCACCGTACTTTTGCCTGAACCCGAAGGGGCGGAAAAGATAATGACCTTTTCTTTCATTCTTTTACTTGTATATGGCAAAGATAAAAATAAGTGTTAACTTTACACTGCAATCACCACAATAATCTTAAAAATTCCAAGATATGATTTCCTACAAAGAACTCGGTCTCGTGAACACCCGTGCGATGTTCGCCAAGGCAGTCAAGGGCGGCTATGCCATCCCTGCATTCAATTTCAATAACATGGAGCAGCTGCAGGCCATCATCCAGGCCTCCGCTGAGACTAAGTCCCCGGTGATCCTTCAGGTTTCCAAGGGCGCACGCAACTATGCAAACCAGACGCTGCTCCGTTATATGGCAGAGGGCGCGGTGGCATACGCCAAGGAACTGGGTTGGAAACGACCGCAGATTGTGTTGCACCTGGATCACGGTGATACCTATGAGACATGCAAGAGCTGCGTGGATATGGGTTTCAGTTCCGTGATGATCGACGGCAGCGCCCTGCCGTACGCAGAAAATGTGGCACTCACCAAGAAGGTGGTCCGTTACGCACACAAGTATGATGTGACCGTGGAGGCCGAGCTCGGTGTGCTGGCCGGCGTGGAAGACGAAGTTTCCGCAGAGGAATCGCACTACACCCGTCCGGAAGAGGTCTTTGACTTCGTGAAGAAGACCGGCTGCGACTCGCTGGCCATCTCGATCGGCACGAGCCACGGCGCCTACAAATTCCGTCCCGAGCAGTGCACGCGCGACCCGAAGACCGGCAAGCTGGTTCCGCCGCCCCTCGCATTCAACGTGCTGAAGGCCATCGAGAAGAACCTGCCCGGTTTCCCGATCGTGCTCCACGGCTCCTCCTCCGTGCCGCAGGAGTATGTAGATATGATCGACAAATACGGCGGCAAGATGCCGAACGCAGTCGGTATCCCCGAAGAACAGCTCCGCAAGGCAGCCAAGAGCGCCGTCTGCAAGATCAACATCGACTCCGACTCCCGTCTGGCCATGACCGCGGCTGTCCGCAAGGTGCTCGCTGAGAAACCCGGCGAGTTCGACCCGCGCAAGTATCTCGGCCCCGCACGCGACGAGATGAAGAAACTCTACGCGGAAAAGATTGTCAACGTACTCGGCTCCGCAAACAAGGCTCGTTAGTTTTGATGCCGCGACGCAGGCGTATATTCAGGATTTTGGCAGCAGCAGTGCCCGTCGCACTGCTCTGCCTTTCCTGTGACTCCTTTTTTGAGCCGGAAGGGCCCGAATATCCGGTCCTGAACATTCACGACTCGATTATCGTCACCCCGCCCGCGCCGGTCGACACCACCACGCCGACTCCGCCCGCGCCGGTAGATACGACGACTCCCACGCCGACTCCGCCCGATCCGCCCGCCCCGCCGGATCCTCCGACCCCGCCGGATCCGACCATCCCCGCGGCCCTATATACATGGCCGGAACTGCCGGCCCAGGTCGACCAGGACCGGAACGGAATCGACGACCTCAATCCGGATTATTACTATTCCCACACCTTCCGGGCCGATGCCGGGAGTGTGCGCAACTTCACGGCCTGCTATTCGCGCGGGATGCTCCACCCGGTTTGGGTGGCTGCACCCATGCACCGGTGTTATCTGGGCTCGTCGGGACGCAACGATTCCTACCGGGACGATCCGCAGATTCCCTTTTCCCAGAGTCCCAAGTTCGACGGCTACACCCGCGGGCACATGATTGGATCGTCTGACCGGACCGTCTCGGTGGCCACCAACAAACAGGTTTTCTATTACTCCAATATCGGTGCGCAGCTGCAGAACGGTTTCAATACGGGCGGCGGTGCGTGGAACAATTTGGAAGACAAGGTAGATACTTATCTCTGTTCAGATACGCTGTATCAGGTGGTAGGGTGTATTTTCCAGACCTTTACCGACCGCTACGGCCGGACCGTGTCTGCCGAAAAGGGGAGCAATTCCTTGGGCCAGTTCCAGAAACCGACCGGCTGGTACAAGGTGCTGCTCCGCACCAAAGCGGGCAACACGGGGAAGAGCGTTGCGAATTGTGCGGCTTCCGAACTGCAGTGCGTGGCCTTCATCCTGGGTCACTACGGCAATGTGCAGCACAAACCCTCTGTGCAGGATATGTATTCCGTGACAGCGCTGGAGGGTCTTACCGGCCTGTCTTTCTTCGTGAACGTACCCAATGCTCCCAAAGATACGTTCAATGCGTCCGACTGGGGCTTATAACCCTATTTCTTCTTTTTGAGTTTTTTCCACTTTTCGAGGGCAAGCTGCTGCATGTCCACGACTGCGTCACGCTCGTCCACGATTTCGTCGCCTAGCACCATCTCGATCACGTCTTCCATGGTCACGATGCCCTGGAAAGAACCGTATTCGTTGATGATGATGACAAGTTGCTCTTTCTTCTTGAGCATCTTGTCCCAGATGTCGGCGATGGGGGTCTCCTCCTGGAAACTGTCCACCGGACGTCGGATATCACCCAGGGTCATGTCGTATTTATCTTCCGCCATCAGCTGGAGGGCGTCCATGCGGAGGATATAGCCGGTGATGTATTCGTCGTTGTCGGCGTAGACCGGAATACGGCTGTGGTGGACGTAGCGACGGTCTTTGTAGAAGGCCTTGATGGTCATCTTCTCCGGAGCGATAGCAGCTACTACGCGCGGCGTCATCGCTTCGGAAGCGGTGATATCGTCGATATTGATGAGGTTCTGGATAATCTCGTTCTCATCCTCGTCCAGCTCGCCGGATTCCTCGGCCACGTCGGCCATCGCGCCCACCTCTTCACGCGAGATGGCGTTCTCCGCATTCTTGGGGGTGATGAGTTTCTGGAGATACTCCACGCAGACCACGATGGGCCAGAGGCAGACAATCAGCGCGCGGATCATCACCGTGGCGAATCCCATCAGCTTTTTCCAGTGGCTTGTGCCGATGGTCTTGGGGATGATCTCCGCAAAAACCAGGATCAGGAGCGTCATCACGGCGCTCACCACGCCGAACCAGGTAGAGCCGAAAACCAGTTGGGCCTGACGGCCCACGCCGGCTGCACCAATCGTGTTGGCGATGGTGTTGAGGGAGAGAATCGCTGCAATGGCGCGCGAAGGATCCTGTTTGTATTCCTTCATCCGCTTGGCGTAGCGATAGCCTTCATCCTCCCGCATCGTAATATAGGAAAGGGGAGTACTCATCAGGGTTGCTTCGAGAATCGAACAGAGGAACGAGATGAGCAGCGCTCCCAGCAGAAAGACCAGTAGTAATGCCATAAACCGCCTGATTAACTGAGTCTTCCAATCAGTTCGTCACCCAGCGCTTCCTTGACCCGGATGTGGTCGAGAACCGCAGTGACAAAGGAATTGGATTCAAACACGCCGCGCACCTGCTCGAAGTCCTGTTCTTTGACCTCTTTGCTGCCGTCGGCTCCGAAACCGGTCATCGATGCCAGGTCGAACTCCTTGCGGGCATCCTCGTAGAGCTGGCGGTCCAGACCGATCACGGCCTCTTTCCACTGGTTGACGATATCAATCACATCCGACTTGGTAATCGTCTGCATGTCTACGCCGAAGAAATCCTTGTACTGGTCGTATGCCCAGGTCCATTCGTAGTCGTAGTAGTGGGCGTGCATGTCGGCGAATGCCTTGTGAACCTCTTCAATCGATGAGACTTCGCCGGAGGCCACGCGGGCCAGCAGTCCGTCGACCTCGCCCTTGGGCGCGATCATGCCGCTGATATCCACCCAGTAGCCGGTTCCGGCCTTGGCCGTGGGCACGAGGGCGGCGCGCAGCTGTTCGTCCGTCGCTCCGGCAGGCAGGTTCTCCAGCCGCTTGATGATGGAGTTGCCCAGGAACTTGGTGATGGCGGTGCGGTAGTAGCGGATGCCGTTGCGCAGGGCGCTGTTGTGTATTTTGGTACTGTGGTAAGAGTAAACGTCGGAAAGTTCGCCGGAGGAGTACTGCAGGTTCTGGAGCAGCCTGATGCCCTTGATCATCTTCTGGATGGTATAGGGACTCAAGAGGTTGTAGTTGATGCAGTCCAGGCGGTCGGGATCCTTGCGGGCGTCGCGCTTCGGCCACTTCTGGGCGTCGCGGATCGTACCCACGCTGCGCAGGTTCACGCCCGGCACCAGGTAGGTGGTGTTCTGCTGCTCGATCAGGTACGAGAAGGGCAGGTTGGAGGTGTCCGAATGCGTGACGTGGCGACCCATCACCAGCGAAAAGGCGCCGATGCGGGACGGCCAGAGGATATAGGAGTCGGAAGCGGTCTTCGCTCCGCGTTCCAGGATGCCCTGGTGGATCGGCCCGAGTTTGTACATGTGGTTGGACTGGTTCGAACCGGAACCGGCGTTCATGAACGAGAACATGCCGGCAATCAGGAGCGTGCTCTTGTGGTGGGTTACCGTGAACGGTCCGGCAAAGATGGCGCAGGCCTCACCGTTTTCGCCCTGGCAGTTGGAGAAGAAGAGCGAATCGGAGGCGCTGTAGCCATGGCCCAGGATGCAGCACTGGCCCACGAAACAGCGCGTCAGGGTGGTGTTGTCTTCCACCTTGGCGCCGCTGCAGATGATAAAATCGTCTGCCATCACGCCGTGGCCCACGCGGACCGGGGCGTCGGCGTTGCTGTTGATGCTGCCGTTGCGCAGGCGGCTGGCCCCGCTGATTACGGCGCAATTCCCGATGCGCACGCCGTGGATCACCTTGGCGTTGCGGATCCGGACGTTGTTGCCGATCGTACCCCGCTCGTTCTCTACAGAGTCGGCGTAGTCGGCGATCATCTTGTTGAGCGTGGCTACGACCTCCTTCTCATGGCGGTACATGGCCAGGATATAGGCGGTCTGGGCGCTCAGACGGTCATAAATCTGAACCTCGCGGCCGCCGGTTTCGTTGAGCACCGAGATTTCGATACCGTTGCCGAAGCGGCAGCGGCCGTCGGTGTACAGCAGGTCTACGTTTTCGATGTAGCAGTCGCTGCCTATATTATAGTTTGCCACATAGTCGGTGACGTTCTCAATGAGGGTATTGTCGCCGATGGTTACGTTGTGGAGCGTGACGTTTCTCAAGCCGGAGTGTTTCCGGAGTCCGCCGGGCAGGGTGAAAGCCGCTTCGAACCGGCCGAAGCACACGTCGCCGGAAAAACGGACGTTCTTGATGTACTTGAGGGTTTCGGGTGCGGAGGTCTTCACACGGTCCCAGTCCTCCGCCTTGCAGCCCGAAGCGGTCAGCAAATCGATTTCCTCTTGTGTCAAAGGTTGATACATAAGGTCTGTTGTTTACAAACAACAAATTTAATCACTTTATTTGATAATTACAGCGTTGTCGTGTAGATATTGTCCTTGAGGAGGTACCGGTCCATCAGGAAGAGTGCGATGTTCACAATCAGCAGAACAATCATACCGGCCAGACCGGGACCGCCGTAGAGCAGGTCGTTGGCCGGCGTGACCATCATGTTGGTGATGCCCACCACGGCGTTGAAAGTACCATGCATGATGGCAGGGACAATCACGGAGCCGGATTTCTGCCGGAAGTACATCAGGATGGGGGTCAGCAGCAGACACATCGCCACCATCATGAATACACCTGCTGCCGGGTGTTGCGGATAGTTGTGGCCGTTGAGGATAATCGGTGCATGCCAGAAGCCCCAGATGATGCCGATCCAGAGGGCTGCCGTCAGGAATCGACGCCCCTTGAACTCCTTCATCAGGAAGCCGCGCCAGGCGATCTCTTCGCCGAATCCGAAGACTGCGTTGAGCGTTGCGCCCGTGATCAGTCCGCTGACCAGACTGATGCCGATAATGCCCCACACACCGAATCCTTCCGGCATCTGGGCCAGCGTCATCTGAATCATCTCGCTGTCCGGTGTCCAACGGGCGCCCGGCATCAGCAGGGTGACACCCAGCACGGCCAGGGCCACGACGGGCATCAGCAGCCAGCCGATCCACCACCAGCGGTTGAACTTGAAGGAGATGCCCATGTTCCGGAAGACGGGCTCCTTGAAGATGAGCTGCGTGAAGAGCACGGCCAGCAGGGGAATGAGCATCGCGCCCGCGCTGAAGAGGAAGCCGGTGAGTGCGGCGACGGGATCAGTGGTCGATGCATCGGCGCTGCCGGCGGAGGCGTGGAGGAAAATGCCTACGGCAATCATCGGCAGGAAGGCGAAGAGGAGAAAGACGATGAGTTTTTTCATAAGGTCTGGTTTTGATGCAAAGATATAAAAATATATCGTGAAACGATAAACAATATAAAGCAGGATTAGGCGGTGCGGGCACCGCCTGTTCCTGGGCGTCGTCACGGCAAAGGCTGCGGTAAGAACGCTCCAGGGCGCGATAGCGCCCACTGGGGCATTTTTGGCACCGGGCGGTCTGGAAAGCTAGCTTTCCGAGCCGTCCGATACCAAAAACGCCCCGCACTTTCGTGCGGAGCGTTCTTGCGAGCCTTTGCTCTGGTGACTCCTACAGGATTCAAACCTGTAACCTTCTGNNTCAGATGCTCTATTCAGTTGAGCTAAGGAGCCAGAATATTGATTATTCAGCGTTTGCCGAAACAGTCAATTTCTTTTCACGGATGCGAGCCTTCTTGCCCGTGAGGTCACGGAGGTAGAAGATGCGTGCTCTGCGGACCTTACCGACCTTGTTGACTTCGATGCTGTCGATGAACGGGGAGGAGATGGGGAAAATCCTCTCGACGCCGATACCGTTGGAAATCTTGCGGACGGTGAAAGTCTTGGTAGCGCCGAAACCGCGTTTCTGAATCACGATACCGCGGAATTTCTGGAGGCGCTCCTTGTTCTCTTCCTTGATCTTGTAGGTCACGGTGATGGTGTCGCCGGCCTTGAACTCAGGGAAGCTCTTATTTTCCTGTGCACATGCTTCCTGTGCAATTTTCATCAAATCCATTGTCTTCTTTCTTTAGTGCAACATGTGCGGCGGACTTCCGGTGACGCTAGAGGTTGCTTGATTTTTGGGACGGCAAAGGTAGGAAAAATTTCTGTACTACAAAATATTATCCGAACATTTTTCGAAATCTGTCGAAGAAATTCTTCTCTTCGCGCTCCGGTTCGGGCTTGAACGACTCGCTTTCACGCAGGGATTCAAGCATTTCCTTCTCGCTCCGGGAGAGTTTCCTGGGCATCCAAACCTGGATATAGATGAGCATATCGCCGCTGCCGTAACCGTTGACGTCCGGCACGCCCTTGCCGCGCAGGCGGAGGATCTTGCCGGGCTGCGTACCCGGATCGATCTTCACCTTCAGGCGGCCGTCCACGCCGGGAACCTCCGCCGAGCAGCCGAGGACAGCGTCGGGAATCGAGAGGTAAAGCGTGTAGATCAGGTCGTTGCCTTCGCGTACCAGTTCGGTGGTATTCTCCTCTTCAATCACCACCAGCAGGTCGCCGTTGATGCCGCCGCCCGGGGCTGCGTTGCCTTTGCCCTGAACGGTCAGTTGCATGCCGTCGGCCACGCCTGCAGGAATCTTGAAGGAGATCTCCTCCGATTTCTTGACCAGGCCCGAGCCGTTGCAGTGCGGGCAGGGTTTGGTAATCTTCTTGCCTGTTCCGCCGCAATCGGGGCAGGGAGAACTGGTCTGCATCTGGCCCAGGATGGTCTGCTGCACGCGCGTGACGGTACCGGTGCCGTGGCAGCGCTCGCAGGTCTTGATGTCCGCGCTGGAAGCGGCGCCCTTGCCACCGCAATCGGGGCAGGCCACCGTTTTGTTGATGCGCACCTTCTTCTCAACGCCGTGCACGACTTCCGAAAGACTGAGTTTCACGCGGATACGGATATCGCTGCCGCGCTGCACGCGCTGACGGCCGCCGCCGAATCCACCGAAACCACTGAAGCCGCCGAATCCGCCACCGCCGAACGCGCTGCCGAAAATATCGCCGAAGTGCGAGAAGATATCTTCCATGGAGAATCCGCCGCCGCTGAAGCCGCCCTGGCCTTCCATGCCGGCATGGCCGAACTGGTCGTAGCGCGCCTTCTTGTTCGGATCGCTCAAGACGTCGTAGGCCTCGGCCGCCTCTTTGAACTTCTCTTCAGCTTCCTTATCGCCCGGGTTCTTATCGGGGTGATACTGAATGGCTTTCTTGCGGTAGGCCTTCTTGATCTCCTCCGCGGAGGCGTTCTTGTCAACGCCCAGCACCTCGTAGTAATCTCTTTTCTCTGCCATGGCTGTTCCTCCTTAAATGCCGACCACTACTTTGGCGTAGCGGATCACCTTGCCGTGCAGCAGGTAACCGTTCTGCGTGACGTCAATCACCGTGTTCTTCTGCTCCGGCGTGGGGGCGGGGAACTGGGCGATCGCCTCGTGCTCATCCGTATTGAAAGGTTTTCCTTTGGCGTCGATCTTCTCTACACCTTTGGATTTCAGATAATTCATGAGTTTATTGAGAATGATCTCGGTCCCCTCGATAGCGGCTTCCGAAGCCTCGGAACTGCGCAGCGTTTCGAGCGCGCGTTCGCAGTCGTCCATCACCGGCAGGAAACCGGTCAGCACCTCCTCGCCGGCCGTCTCGATCAGCTCGAGCCGCTCGCGGGCGGTACGGCGACGGTAATTGTCGAACTCCGCCATCAGCCGCAGATACTTGTCATTCGCCTCGGCAAGTTCTTTTTGGAGATTCTCACCCTCCGATTCCGTCTGTACCTCCGGCTGCGGGGCCTCCTGAGGCTCCTGCGCCGCATTTACCGGTTCATTCTCGATATCTTTTTTCTTTTTCATGGTCATAGGATTGGACGCGCAAAGGTATGACAAATAGTTTGCCAATAATACTCAGTACGACAAAATGTCAGTAGCGAAGGCCGTAGAGCGTAACAGCGCAGCGAGGATTTTTTCATCCGAGCGAAGCTGTTACCTCGGAGGCCGAAGCGAGGATTCTCTGTCCGAGCGCAGCTGTTACCCCGGAGGCCGAAGCGAAGGGCTAAATATGCCCGCCGCCGGCAGCTTTCAGCTCTTCGTCCACGCGATCCTTCTCGTCGGTCAGCAGCTGCAGCAGCCAGTTCTTCTGCTCCTCGCTCATACCCAGGTCGCGGCATGCGCTCTCGTAGCGGTTGATGACCGCCTCCTGGTAGCGGTGATAGGCCATCGACTGGCGGATATCCTCCTCGATGGTCTCGTGCTCAATCTCGTAATTCTCCTTGTAGAAGTCCTTGTAGGTGGTTTCCGAGGTATAGCGGAGGCAGAAGTAGAACAAGCCGGTGGAAAGGATCACGACACCGAGGATACCGGCCACGAGGGGCACGGTCCGGATCAGGCCCAGCATAGCGAGCGCGGCGCCCACCAGGAAAAGCCCGAAGGCCAGCAGTTCGTTCTTGTAATACTTGAAGATGGATTTATTTTTCATAACCTGGTTGACTTACGGTTTTGGAGTATCTTGACTTTGGTTGCATTCTCGCTTTCCTTGTGTTCCAGCGCGCGACGGTAAGCCCTTCGTGCGGCGAGCATCTGGATATTCTTCTGTTTCATCTCCTCAAGGTTCTGGCGCAGCCGGTACTGTCCCAGCAGGATTGCGAAGAAGGCGATGGCGAACATCACGATAAAGCCCAGCAGGATGGTGTACTGATGCCGGTGGCGGAGCCGTTCTGCCTCCTGGCGCAGCTGTGCATTGTTCATCTCGGCATCCAGGATGGCCAGGTCTTCATTCTGCACCTTGATATAGATGGAATCCTTCTCGGTTACGAGGTTCAGCAGCTCGTTGTAGGCCGGATGGTAGAGCCCCTGCGCGGCAAAGATGCCCTGGCGGGTATCGTACCGGTCGCGGGCGGTACCCAGCGAATCGGCCTTGGCCAGCGCTTCGTCGAACCGCTTGCGGGAGAGCAGGTAAAAAATGTCGATTCCGTGGCGTGCGTCCTCATCGGCCTGCATCGCGTAGAGCGGGTTGGCCATCAGGTCGTCGTAGCACTGATAGAACGACTTCCAGTCCTTCTCCGCATTGTAGAGGCAGGCCCGCGTCATCAGGGCCTTGATGCGGATGGAGGGAAAGAAATCCTGATACTCTTCCGCCAGCGCGCAATAGGCCTCCGCCTTCTCGAACTCGCGCAGCCGGATGTACTCCTGCGCCATCAGGATCTGCAGGCTGGGAAGCTCCTGCTCCGCGCGCGCTTCCTTGCAGTAGCGGGCTGCCTTTTCAAAATAGCGGATGGCCAGGTAGGAGTTGTCGCGGTAGCTCTGGATCAGGCCCACGATCCGGTATGCGTACATGCGGCCGCCCGGGTGGCTCTCTTCGGAAGCCAGGCGCTCCATGGCGCGCGCCTCCAGCATCGCGTCGGACATGCGGTCGGCCTGTAGCAGGTACTCGCAGTATTCGTGCAGCACGGAATAGTAGAACGAACGGAATTCGCGCCGGTCTGCGAGCATCGTCTTGATCTCGGCCACCGCCTCGTTCATCCGGTCATATTCGCCCAGCGCGAAGCGGACCGGGAACTCGAGCGAAAGGCCCAGGCACCGGTAGCGGATATCCGCGCGCTCCACGCCGATACTGCAGATCGAATCGGCCAGCGGCAGGTTGGTGGGACTGAAGCGCTGCATGCGGCCGTAGGCGTACCGTTCGAAGGTGGGGGCGTCCACCTTGAGACGGTTCACGATCTGAGCCCCGGCCTCCGGGAAAGCGGCGGCCAGCAGCAACAACGCTCCCAGAAGGGAGAGTAGCGTGCGACGCATGCTCAACTAGAGGCGTTTGGCTTCAACAAGTTGGAGCTGGGTGGTGATGCAGGTCAGCAGGCGCTCCATGATGATGGGCTTCATGATAAAGTCGTTCGCACCGAGGCTGAAGCCTTTGACAATGTCCTCGTTGGAGTTTAATGCACTCAGGATCACGATGTTGATGTCTGCCGTGGCGGGATCTCCCTTCAGACGGCGGATCACCTCGAACCCGTCGATCACCGGCATCATCAGATCCAGCAGGATCAGGTCGGGTTTCTGCTTGGCGACTTCGTCCAGCGCCTCCTGGCCGTTTGCGGCGGTGCGGAGGGTGAAGTTGTAGCGTGCCAGCATTTTCTGGACCAGCAGGAGATTGATGGGGATGTCGTCGACGGCCAATACATTGAACATGGAGTAGTCGCGTTCCTGTGCGTAAAGCGGAATCATATAGCGGTTGATTTGAAATTAGACGGTTTGAACAGGCGGATTGACGGGAATCGAGAAGACGAACCTTGCGCCGCCCTGGGTATAGGTGGTATCGAGATAGACCTTGCCGCCCATCTTTTCGGCGATTTCGCGGCAGATGCTCAGGCCGAGGCCCGTTCCCTGCACGAATTCATTGAGCTTGGTGAAGCGCCCGAAAATGGCCTCCGCCTGGTCGGCGGGCACGCCGGTGCCGGTATCCGTCACGGAGAACTGGATGAAGCCCGGCTCGTCCGCGGTGGAGTAGGTCAGCTTGATTTCGCCCTTTGCGGTGTGCTTGCAGGCGTTGGTCAGCATGTTGATAAGAATCTGCTGCACGCGGCGCGGATCGGTCGTGACGGGGCAGGGGTGCTCGCTCTCGGGCACGAAGTAAAGCTTGACGCCGGGCTGTACGCGGTGTTCCACGCTCGAAAGCGCCGCCTCGCACATGTACTTGCACTCGCTCGGCTCGTAGACGATACGGTAGCTTCCGGCGTCCATTGCGGAGGTGTTGAGGATATCGTCGAGCAGCATCGTCAGCATCTTGGAGTTGTTCACGATATGGCGGGCGAAGTCGTCCTTCTCCGTCTCGGTAAACGAGCCGTCGGGAAGCGAAAGCAGCTGCGAGAAGCCTACGATGGCATTCAGCGGCGTGCGCACCTCGTGGCTCATGTTCTGCACGAAGCGGGTCTTGGCCTCGTTGGCCAGGCGGACCTTTTCGTTAGCCAGTTTGAGCCGGCGGATGTGCAGCCACGAGAAGAGCAGCGCACCGCCCAGAATCACCACGGTCAGGAGGACAATAATGCGGCTGGCATGCTCTGCGCGGCGGGTTTCCTGTGCCACCTTGTCGGAAAGCTCCCGGTTGCCCAGGGTGGCGTCGAGTTCGGCCAGTTTGGAACGGTTGGATTTGGAAATCTCTCCTTCGTAATAAGCGGCGAGCCGTTTTTCGAGATCGAAGGCAAGGGTTTCAAAACCGTAATTCTCAGCGATGTTGGCAATATACTTGACCTCCCGCAGGTGCTGGGACATTCCATTGATATTGACCTGCGGCTTGTCGCCCGGGGCTGCGAATATGATGGCATCAATATTCTTGAAGAGGACTTTGGCCGTGCTGCTGACCTGATTCAGATATTTGTCTTTCAGGCAGTAGTCGCGCTTCTCCCGATATCCTGCAATATCTTTGTCCAGGGCGGCCAATTTCGCTTCCAGATAGGTGCAGCGCAGAGTGTCTAGATGCTGCTTGCAGCATTCCCTGGCTTTCGCGATGTTAATGCGTACCGAATCCGATCCAATTGGATAGGTATCCGCCAGATCGCAGTAGAGACGAGCTGCCGACTGCCGCAAAATAGTGGGGTCGGAGGTGGATTGGTACATCTCGATGGCTGTCTCGATATACTGCTTGGCCGACACGAAGTCGTTCTGTGCCACATACATGCTGGCCAGATAGCGATAACCCATCCAGACTCCGTAAGGTTCATTGTTCTCCTGTGCCGAATGCTGCATCTCCTGGACCAGTTCCGTCACTTTGAGGAAACGGTGCGAATTGTAGAAGTAGTTCTGTACCAGATCGTAAGCGTAATAATAGTACTGGGGATAGTCGAACTTGCGGGCAATGGTCATAAGCTCTTTCATAGACTTGAGCGCCAGTTCGTCGTCATTCGGGTCGATATCGTCAGCCTCGATACCCCGCTGTTTGCTGCGAAGCACGCGGAGCTGGTGCTTCAGACGTTCTACATAATAGAGTGTCTGGGCCTTGGTGTCTCCCTTTTCCAAAGCTTTGTGGAGCAACTTTTCATTGGCATCTCTGAAATTAGGCGTACCCACCTGGAGTTCAACCTCCATAAAGCAGGTGTAACACTCGTCGTCAATGTCGAAAGGATTGTTCTGCGCTCCAGCACTCAGGAATGTGAACAGGAGCAGGATTGAAAATACAAGTCGTTTGGCCATGGTCATGCGGTCAAAGTTAATAAAATATCACTGAATAGCTTCGCCCCGCAGGTAGACCCGCTGGATGAAGGGAGTATGGTGCAGATAGGGTATCTTGGTCAGGTTCCAGCCGGGCTCGGTGAGAATCAGGTCCGCCCGCTTGCCGCGGGTGATGGATCCCGTCTCGCGGCTGACGCCCATCGCATAGGCGCTGTTGAGCGTCACGGCGTTGAAGGCCTGGGCCGGAGTGAGGCGCATCCGGATGCAGCCGAGCGCCCAGACGAACCGCATGTCGCCCGACGGCGAGGAGCCGGGATTGTAGTCCGAAGCCAGCGCCACGCCCAGTCCTTCGGCGATAAACTCTTTGGCGCGGCCGTAGGGGATACCCAGGAAGAACGACGATCCGGGCAGCATGGTGGGCATGGTCTCCGTGCCGCGCAGCGCCTCGATCTCTGCGGCTCCTGTACGTTCCAGATGGTCCACCGAGAGGGCATTGTAGCGGACGCCGACCTGTACGCCGCCGCTCTCCGCCAGCTCGTTGGCGTGAATCTTGGGACGCAGTCCGGCCGCCTTTCCGGCTTCCAGAATCCGGGCGGTATCGTCTACCGTGAAGAATCCTTCGTCGCAGAAAACGTCCACGAAATCAGCATATTGCGCAGCCTGCGGAATCATTTCGCAAACCGCCTGCACATAGGCTTCGTGGGAGTAGCCGCGGCCGACGGCGTGCGCACCCAGGAAGGTGGATTTGACCAGGGCCGGAGTAGTTTTCTTAATGCGGGCAATCACGCGCAGCATCTTCAGTTCGTCCTCCGGGTTGAGACCGTAGCCGCTCTTGATCTCGAGGGCGCCGGTTCCCTTGGCGGTCATCTCCCGCACGCGCTCCATGGCCTGGTCGAAGAGTTCGTCTTCGGAGGTCTCGTGGAGCCGGTCGGCGGAGTTGAGGATTCCGCCGCCCCGGGCCGCGATCTGTTCGTAGGAGAGGCCGTTGATCTTGTCCAGAAATTCGCCTTCACGGCTGCCGGCATAGACGATATGGGTGTGGCTGTCGCAGAAAGCGGGCATCAGCATGCCGCCGGCGCAGTCGATGGTTTTGTCGGCCTCCGGCGAGGGACCCTGTCCGAAATCGGAAATCAAGCCGCACTCGGTCAGCAGCCAGGCGTTTTCCAGCGTGCCGACCTCATTCATCGCAGCGCCCTGCTTGCGCAGAACGTCGGCCGGAAGAATGCCGGCAAGTGTACCTATATTCTTAAATAGCAGTCTCATAGCGACGGATAAATCCGGCAGCGCGGAGAATCAGCGGATGCATATACGTATCAACCTCTACGAAAGGAACTTCCTTCCGGAAATCGGCGTGCAGTTTTTCCAGCACCGGCGAACTCTTGGCCGGGCGGCGGAACTCCAGGGCCTGGGCGGCGTTCATCAGCTCGATGGCGAGCACCGTCTCCACATTGTCCACGATCCGCACCAGTTTGGTGGCGGCGTTGGCACCCATGCTCACGTGGTCTTCCTGACCGTTCGAAGAGGGGACCGAGTCGCAGGATGCCGGCCAGCAGAGCCCCTTGTTCTGGCTCACGATGGAAGCGGCGGTGTACTGCGGAATCATGAAGCCNNTGCGGAATCATAAAGCCGCTGTTGAGTCCCGGCTTGGCAACCAGATACTTAGGCAGGTCGCGGTAGCCGTGGATCAGCAGGTAGGTGCGGCGCTCGGAGATGCTTGCCAGTTCGGAAAGCGCGATGGCCATCGAGTCCATCGGGATGGCAATCGGCTCGCCGTGGAAGTTGCCGGCGGAGATAACCATATCCTCGTCCGGGAAGACATTGGGGTTGTCGGTGGCGGCATTGATCTCGTTCTCGATGACCGACTGCACGTAGCGCAGATTGTCTTTCACCGCGCCGTGCACCTGCGGAATGCAGCGGAACGAATAGGGATCCTGCACGTGCTCCTTGGGCCTGCGAATCAGTTCGCTGCCCTCCAGCGCCTTCAGGAACCGCTCGGCGGTGGCCATCTGGCCGGCGTGCGGACGGATGCGGTGGCTCTGCGGATAGAACGGCTCGATCCGGCCGTCATAAGCGTCCAGCGACATGGCGCCGATCAGGTCGGCCCACTTCGAGAGGCGGCGTGCCTGGATCAGCGACCACACGGCGTGCGCGCTCATGAACTGCGTGCCGTTGAGCAGTGCCAGGCCCTCTTTGGACTGCAGGCGGATGGGTTCCCAACCCAGCTCTTTCCAGACTTCTGCAGCAGGGCGGACAGTGCCTTTGTAGCGCACATCGCCCATGCCGATGATCGGAAGGCTCAGGTGGGCCAGCGGTGCCAGGTCGCCCGAAGCGCCGAGCGAACCCTGCTGGTAAACCACCGGCAGAATGTCGTTGTTGAACATGTCGATCAGCCGCTGCACGGTTACCAGCTGTGCGCCGGAATGGCCGTACGAAAGGCTCTGTGCCTTAAACAGAAGCATCAGCTTCACGATGGCGGGACGAACCTCTTCGCCGGTGCCGCAGGCATGCGACATCACCAGGTTGTGCTGCAGCTGCGAAAGATCTTCCTTGGGAATGGTCACGTTGTAGAGCGAACCGAACCCGGTGGTGATGCCATAGACCGGGCGACCGATATCGTCCATCTTGGAATCCAGATACTTGCGGCACTTTTCAATGGCGGCCACGGCCTCTTTCGACAGGGCGAGTTTCTCGCCTTTTTCAATGATTTCCTGCACTCTCTCCAGGGTGAGACGTGCGTGGGATATTTCGTGCATATACTATTTCTTTAAAACGTTTCTGATCAGGTTTTCGTCTGCGATGTTCGGGAGGGTGACGCGGAGGCCCGGGGTGCGTTCCATCTCTCGGCGGATGGCCTCGATGGAACCTTCGTTGCGGGCCCAGCTGCGGCGGTTGATGCCGTTGTTGACGTCCCAGAAGAGCATTTCGCGGATGTGGCGTGCGGAATCTTCGCTACCGTCAATCACCATACCGAATCCGCCGTTGATCACTTCGCCCCAGCCTACGCCGCCGCCGTTGTGGATGGAAACCCAGGTGGCGCCGCGGAAGCTGTCGCCGATCACGTTCTGGATGGCCATATCGGCCGTGAACTGCGAACCGTCGTAGATGTTCGAGGTCTCGCGGAACGGCGAGTCGGTACCCGAAACGTCGTGGTGGTCGCGGCCCAGCACGATGGGTGCGGTGATTTCGCCCTTGCGGATAGCCTCGTTGAAAGCCAGCGCGATCTTCGTACGGCCCTGGCAGTCAGCATAGAGGATGCGGGCCTGCGAACCTACCACCAGGTGGTTGCGACCGGCCTCTTCAATCCAGCGCACATTGTCGAGCATCTGTCCGCGGATCGAATCCGGCGCGTCGGCGGCCAGTTCGCGCAGCACCTTGACGGTGAGCGCGTCGGTCCTGGCCAGGTCGTCCGGGTTCTGGCTCATGCAGACCCAGCGGAACGGACCGAACCCGTAATCGAAGTAGAACGGGCCCATAATATCCTGTACGTATGAAGGATAGCGGAAGCGGCCGTCGGGCAGCAGAATGTCTGCACCGGCGCGCGAACTCTCCAGCAGGAAGGCGTTGCCGTAATCGAAGAAGTACATTCCCTGCGCGGTGAGGCGGTTGATGGCGGCCACCTGACGGCGGAGCGACGCCTGCACGGCCTCTTTGAAGCGCTCGGGTTCGTCGGCCATCATCTGCTTGGATTCCTCCAGCGAATAGCCCACCGGGTAATAACCGCCCGCCCACGGGTTGTGGAGCGAAGTCTGGTCGGAACCCAGGTCCACGTGCATCTGCTCGTCGGCCAGCCGTTCCCAGAGGTCCACCACGTTGCCCACGTAGGCCAGCGAGACGACCTCCTTGGCAGCCACGGCCTTGCGGATGCGCGGGATCAGTTCGTCCAGGTCGCGGTGGAGTTCGTCCACCCAGCCCTGTTCGTAACGTTTCTCGGCAGCTTTGGGGTTGATTTCCGCGGTAACGCTCACCACGCCGGCGATATTGCCGGCCTTGGGCTGTGCGCCCGACATGCCGCCGAGTCCGGCGGTCACGAAGAGCACGCCGCCCCGGTCATCCCCGCTGAGGCCGCGTTTGCGGAGCTGCATGCGTGCCGCGTTCATCACCGTGATGGTGGTGCCGTGCACGATGCCCTGCGGGCCAATGTACATATAGGAGCCGGCGGTCATNNATCTGGCCGTACTGGCTGACACCCAGTGCGTTGAACTTCTCCCAGTGGTCCGGTTTCGAATAGTTCGGAATCACCATACCGTTGGTCACCACCACGCGCGGCGCGTCCTTGTGCGACGGGAAGAGGCCCATCGGCGTGCCGGAAAACATGGCAAGCGTCTGCTCTTCCGTCATCGTGGCCAGGTACTGCATGGTGAGCAGGTACTGTGCCCAGTTCTGGAAGACGGCGCCGTTGCCGCCGTAGGTGATGAGTTCGTGGGGATGCTGCGCCACACGCGGGTCCAGGTTGTTCTGGATCATGGCCATGATGGCTGCAGCCTGGGCGCACTTGGCGGGATATTCGTTGATGGGACGGGCGTACATCTCATAGGTCGGACGGAACCGGTACATATAGATGCGGCCGTAGGTCTCGAGTTCCTGTGCGAACTCCGGCGCCAGTGCGGCGTGGTGTTTCTGCGGGAAGTAACGCAGCGCGTTCTTCAGGGCGAGCACCTTCTCTTCAGGGGTGAGAATCTCCTTGCGACGCGGCGCGTGGTTCACCGCCGGGTCGTAGGGCCGTGCCTCCGGCAGAATGTCCGGAATACCGGCCAGGATGGCTTCTTGGAATTTATTCATGGTGGAATGTTATCCGTTTTTAAACGTTTAGTTACGTTTCTTTTCGTTTGATTACGACTAGGCGTCGATGTGGCCGTTCACAGCCTCGAGCACTTCGCCCTGCAGGACGGCAGCCTCGCGGACAATCTCTGCAGCACGCTCGATCAGCGGCAGGGCAGGGGTCTTGTCTTTCAGGCCGGAAGCGTTGATGCGGACGTTGAGTTCGGCGCCGCGGATACCTGCAACGGCGGCCAGTGCAGCCACGCCGGCATCCGATGCGGAAGCGGGATTGCCCTTCACGGCCATCTCTTTGGCCAGCGGAAGTGCCTTCAGGCAGGCCTCCATGGTGCGGAGCGGAACCGATGCGGCGTAGAGCGTTGCCTCTTCCAGTGCAGCGGCGCGGGCAGCCTTCTCTTCTTCCGTATTCTTCGGCATCGAGAAGCAGTCCATGATGCGGTCGAATGCGGCGGTGTCTTCATCCACCAGGTCCAGCAGTTCGCGCATCAGCGCCTGGCCCTTCTCGGCGACGTTGGAGAACTCTTCCCAACGGTCGTCCCAGCCGCGCTTGTGGCTCGAGAGGTTGGCAACCATCGTAGCGAGCGCAGCAGCGAGCGCGCCCATGTATGCGGAGATGGATCCGCCGCCCGGAGCGGGCGATTCGGAAGCGGTCTCCTTGGCAAAACCCTCTGCCGTCATCCGGATCAGGCGGTGCCTGCGCGCCTCCTCGGTCTCGTCCTGCATCAGGTATTCGATAATCTTCTCTTTGGGGTTGAACGGCTTGAGGTCGTCGAGCGACATCGACTTCACGGCAATCTTCAGGATCTCCTCTTCGTCGATACCGAGTGAACGCTGCTGGCGGGCCAGGTAGAAACGGCCTGCTTCCATCAGCACCTTCTTGGGCACGAGGCCCACAATCTCGGCGCCCGTCACCTTCAGACCGCGGGCTGCTGCAGCACGGCACACCTCTTCGTAAGCCACGTGGAGCGGCGTAGCTTCGATATCGGTGATGTTCATCGATACCTGGGCAATGCCGTATTCATCAATATACCAACCGATTGCCTTGCAGCCCTTGAGCGTGCCGGGGATCCAGATCTGCTCGCCGTTCTCATCCTTCAGCAGCTTGCCGGTGAGCGAGCCGCCTTCGCGGGCTTTGCGGCCCTTTTCGCGGACGTCGAATGCGACAGCCATCGCACGGCGGGTGGAGGTGGTGTTGAGGTTGTAGTTCACAGCCACCAGGAAGTTGCGGGCGCCCACGTTGGTAGCGCCGCTGCGGGCCGCGACCTCATTCCAGCTTTCCGGCGAGAAGTCCGGACGGCGTTCGGGATCGGCAACCTTTTCGGGCAGCGCCTCGTATTCGCCGGCGCGGCACACAGCCAGGTTCTTGCGCTCAGGCTTGAAAGCGGCAGCCTCATAGCAATAGCAGGGAATACCCAGTTCAACAAAAAGACGCTTCGCAAGCTCTCTGGCCAATGAAGCGCACTCTTCGAGCGTAATGCCCGACACAGGAATCAGCGGAAGCACGTCGGTGGCTCCCGAACGGGGATGTGCGCCGTGATGCACACGCATGTCAATCAGTTCCTGGGCCTTGGCAGCGCCGCGGAAAGCTGCCTCGCAGACATCTTCCGGCGATCCTACAAAGGTTACGACGGTACGGTTGGTGGCCTCGCCGGGGTCAACGTCAAGCACTTTGACGCCTTTTACGGTGGCGATAGCGGCGACAATCTTGTCAATCACCGCGCGGTCACGTCCCTCGCTATAGTTGGGGACACATTCAATCAGTTGTTTCATATGCGTTTTGTTTCGTTTGTAATCGTTTTTAAACGTTTAATAACGTTTATTGCAATCGGTAAAGGTACGCATATTTTTTAGATTTTCGGGCCCGATTCTTTTAAATGTTTAACTTTGTAGACAAGAAAACCGAAAGACCGCTATGACCAAGATGAAAACAACCTACGTGGGCAACCTCCATTGCGAGGCCGTCCACCTCGATTCGGGCGCAAAGATCATGACCTCCGCGCCCAAGGACAACAACGGCGAAGGCGATTGCTTCTCGCCCACCGATCTCTTCGCTACCTCGCTGGGTTGCTGCATGTTAACTATTATGGGAATCGCTGCCCGAACGCATGGTTTCAGCATCGACGGGACGACGGTTACCACCGAGAAAGTGATGGCTGCGAACCCCCGCCGCGTAGCGGAGCTTCACCTCGAAATCAACTTCCCCGAAGGCAATAATTACACGGCCAGGGAGAAGACCATCATCGAGAATGCGGCCAAGACCTGCCCGGTCGGGAACAGTCTGCATCCCGACATCAAGGAGACCATCTCCTTCAACTACTGATTAACTACTTCTTGTTCAGTAACTCGCGCCGGTTTCTACCCACGTAGGTGAAGTAGAGTGCCAGGTCAATTGCCACAAGCGTAGCATTGAACACGTACAGCCAGGTCACGATGTCCGGGTTGTGCAGCAGTTTGTGGACAATGCCGAAGATATAACCCAGGATGATGAGTCCCATGAAGATGGGGCTTTTCCCGATTACGACTTTGGTACGCAGCGATTTGGCAATCGAGATAGGCCAGCTGACCGCGAAACAGAGGAGGAAGAGAACCTCCCAGATGCTGAAGGTGTGCATATTAGAGTAGAGAATTTTTAACGTAGTGATAATGAGGGCCGAACCGGCGGAAAGCCGCCTCGTCGAGCATCTCCTGGAACTTGGGATTCGCCACCGAGATAATGAGTCGGGCACGCTCCTGCAGCGACCGGCCGTAGAGGTTCACGGCGCCGAACTCCGTGACGAACCAGTGGATATGGTTGCGCGTGGTGACTGCGCCTGAACCCAGGTCCAGCACCGGAACAATCTTGTTGATACCCTTTTTCGTGGTGGTGGGCATCGCGATGATGGCCTTGCCGCCCTTGGATTTGGAGGCACCGTAGACGAAATCTATCTGGCCGCCCACGCCGGAGTAGATGCGGTCGCCGAGCGAATCGGCGCAGACCTGTCCGGAAAGGTCGATCTGGATGGCGGAGTTGATGGAGGTCATCTTGGGCTGCTGCGCGATAATGAAAGGATCGTTGGTGTATTCCACGTCTTTCATCATCACCTGCGGGTTGCCGTTGATGAAGTCGTAAATCTTCTGTGAACCCATCACGAAGGTCGATACGATCTTACCGGGGTCCAGTTTTTTGTTCGAACCGTTGATGATGCCCTTTTTGACCAGCGGCAGGATGCCGTCGGAGAACATCTCCGTGTGGATGCCCAGGTTTTTGTGGTTATGCAGGCAGGAGAGGATGGCGTTGGGGATGGAACCGATACCCATCTGCAGGCAGGCACCGTCTTCAATAAGTTCCGCGCAGTAGCGGCCGATTGTGCTCTCGACGGCCGTAGGCGCCGCAAAATCCACGGTAATCAGCGGATTGTCCTCTTCTACGACATAGTTGATACGACTGATATGAATCAGGGAGTCCCCGAAGGTGCGGGGCACATTCCTGTTGACGACCGCGATGGTGAATTCCGCATTCTCGATGGCGGCCAGCGTGGCATCCACCGACGGGCCCAGGGAGACGTAACCGAAGCGGTCCGGCGGCGATACCTGAAGCATCACCACGTTGCACTTGAGATAGCCTTCGCGGTAGAGACGGGAGGTTTCTCCCAGAAAGACAGGAATATAGTCGGCCAGGCCTTTCTGGACGCTTTCGCGGACGTTTGCGCCCACAAAGAAAGCGTTGTGCTGGAATACACCCTCGAACTCGGGGCTGACATAAGGAGCGGCACCCTCCGTGTGGAGGTGGTGGATGTAAACATTCTTCAATTCGCCTGCGCGTCCGCGCTTGCAGAGGGCGTTCACCAGGCACTGAGGAACGTTGGAGACGGAGCTGATGTGAACATGGTCGCCGGATTTGACGACCTTGACGGCTTCTTCTGCCGTCACGGGTTGATAGAATTTTTTCATAAGCGGCTAGTTTTTGGTCCCGAAAACTGCATTATTGGATACGGGCAGGTCTTCTGACTCATCCCACCGCTTTGCGTCTTCCCGGTGAAAACCAGTGACATGGTGCAGGCGGATTGCGCGGGACTCACAGCTACGGGCATAGTTCCTGATTCGCACAGGATTCCCTATTAATCCTTATCGGAACCCGAATCCGGGCGCAAATGTACTCATTCCCGATTACACTGCAAAATACTTCCAGAGCGGAGCCAGATGCATCGCCTGGATAATCTGACCGCTGCGGAGAAGTTCCTGAACTTCGTCACGCGTGAAAAGGTCCACGCGGATATCTTCCGTGGCCTCCGTATGCTGTTCGGAAAGGCGCTCGACGCCGGTGGCCAGGAAGGTATAGCTGAGGTTGCTCTGGTTGGTGGGGTTGGGGGCCACCGTCATGAAGAGTTCCCAAGTGCCGCCGCCGTAGCCGCTCTCTTCGCCAAGTTCGCGCTGAGCGGCCTGCAGGGGCGTTTCGCCCGGGTCTATCACGCCGGCAATCAGCTCGAAATGGGTCTCGCCCAAGGCATGCCGGTACTGGTCTTCCATTACGAACTTACCCTCTTTTGTGATGGCGATCACGTTGACCCAATTGGGAAAATCCAGGATGAACCACTCCGGAACGATTGCGCCCGAGGGAAGCTGCACCCGTTCCTGCCGCAGCCGCATCCACACGCCCTTATCCAGCAGCCTTTCACTGCTCAGCACCTTCCACTTACGGTTTTCAAGCTTTGGAATCATGCTATTTCAATATCTGGGCGGTGTGGTTCTTGGTATCCACTTTGTCAATGATATCGGTGCAGACGAGCGCCTCGTCAAAGATGAAAGTCTTGCGCAGGGTGCCCATGAAAGGTTTCCCGTAAAGCTTCTTTTCTCCCCAGGCCCCAAGTGATTCGAGCAGGGTGTGATTCGGGTCGGAAAGAAGCGGGAAGGGGAGTTCGTATTTGGCAGCGAACTTTACGTGCGATGCTACACTGTCTTTGCTGATACCCAGTACGTTATAGCCAAGGGTCATGAATCGTTGGTAATTGTCCCTCAGGTCGCAGGCTTCCGCCGTACATCCGGGAGTACTGTCTTTGGGATACGCATACAGCACGGTCTTTTTTCCGCGCAGCGCATCTGCCGTCCAAACTTTTCCGTTCTGATCTTCCGCCGAAAACTCCGGCATTCTGTCACCGATTTTCATAATCTCTGAATATTTTCCCAAAGATAACACTTTTCAGGTAAAAAGGTGGCGGGATCGGAGCCCCACCGCGTTCCGCCGGCAGCGTGGCGGAGCCCCGCCCAGCCTGCGAGGGGCCTTGTGGCCCCGAAGCGGCTGGACGCCGCTGCCAGCGGCGTTGCCGGCGGATTGTAAGTGATACTGGTGTCCCATTTTCGGGACACCAGTATCACTTGGGGAGATTTTGGACCTATGGGAGAGGGAAGTTCCGGCCAGAGGCCGCGGAGGCAGCGCGCCCGGAGGCGTGCTGCTTATTTCGCGGAGCGAAGGGGTTCGGGGATATGCCCCGTAAATATGACTGCCCGAAGGCATCTCCAAAACAAAGACGAGGCTGCGGCTGCAGTCTCGTCTGTTTTGGAGGTGCCTAGCGGAATTGAACCGCTCTAACTGGTTTTGCAGACCAGTGCCTAACCTCCCGGCCCAAGCACCATTTTCCAGTGCAAAGGTAAAAACATTTTCTGAAATGCCAAAATATTCACACTCATCCCACTTATATAAATAAGTGCTATATTTGCAGGATAAAGCAAGAAACAATCTACAACCATTCATCATGAACAATATCCTTTCTGACCGTTTGAACAAGCTCTCGCCGTCCGCAACGCTGGCCATGTCGCAGCGCAGCAGTGAACTCAAGGCGCAGGGCGTGGATGTCATCAACCTCTCCGTAGGTGAACCGGATTTCAATACTCCTGACCACATCAAGGATGCTGCCAAGAAAGCCATCGACGAAAACTGGACCCGCTACTCTCCCGTCCCGGGTTATCCCGATCTGAAGAAGGCCATCAGCGACAAGCTGAAACGCGAAAACAACCTGGACTACAGCACCGACGAGATTCTCACCTCCAACGGTGCTAAGCAGTGCGTCTGCAACGCCGTCCTGGCGCTGGTCAACCCTGGCGACGAGGTTATCATCCCGGCACCGTACTGGGTGAGCTATCCGCAGATGGTCAAGCTTGCGGAAGGTACGCCGGTCTTCGTGGAGGCCAAGATCGAAGCGGACTTCAAGATCACGCCGGAACAGCTGGAATCGGTCATCACCCCCAAGACCAAGATGATTATTCTCTGCTCGCCGAGCAACCCGACCGGTTCGGTCTATTCCGCCAAAGAACTCGAGGCACTGGCAGAGGTCATCAAAAAGCACGACAACCTCTACGTCCTTGCAGACGAAATCTACGAACACATCAATTACATAGGCAAGCACGCCTCCATCGCTGCCGTCGAAGGCATGCGCGAACGCACCATCATCATCAACGGTGTTTCCAAGGCATACGCGATGACCGGCTGGCGTATCGGTTTCATGGCCGCTCCGCTCTGGATCATCAAGGGCTGCAACAAGCTGCAGGGCCAGTACACCAGCGGTCCCTGCTCCGTCAGCCAGAAAGCCGCAACGCTGGCCTGGAACGCCGATCAGAGCTGCGTGGAAGAGATGCGCAAGGCATTCCAGCGCCGCCGCGATCTGATTGTCCGCCTGGCCAAAGAGATTCCGGGATTCGAGGTCAACGTGCCGGAAGGCGCCTTCTACCTCTTCCCCAAGTGCTCCTCATACTTCGGCAAGAAAGCCGGCGACCGCGTGATCAACACCTCCAGCGACCTGGCCATGTATCTGCTTGAAGAGGGACACGTTGCCATGGTGGGCGGCGACGCATTCGGTTCGCCCGAGTGCATCCGCATGTCCTATGCAACCTCCGACGAGAACATCGTGGAGGCGATCGCGCGCATCAAGAAGGCGCTTGCCAAACTCAAATAACGAACGCGCATGAAACTCAGGAATATTGCCATCCTTCTGCTGGCCGGCCTGACCGTGCTGACCGGTTGCAGGGGCAACAAGAAAGAGGTTTTCGACAACATCCCCATCATCGAGAAGGCGCTCAGCGACACCTCCTCGGTCTTCTATGCGGGATTCGCGGATTATCCGACCGACCTGAAGGACCTGCCGATCGGCGTGTTCGACAGCGGAACCGGCGGACTGACCGTGCTGGAGAAAATCCTCTCGCTCGACGCGTTCCAGAATATCACCGGCGAACAGGGCCGTGACGGCATTTTGGACTTTGCGGGCGAGCACTTCCTCTACCTGGCAGACCAGGCCAACATGCCCTACGGCGTCTATGATGCCTGCGGCAAAGCGGATTACCTCCGCGAACTGGTCATCAAGGATGCACTCTTCCTGATGGGGGACAAGTTCTACGAGAACCCCTTCCAGTTCCCTGCGCTCGGTAAAAAGCCGCGCGTCAAGATCATGGTGGTGGCCTGCAACACGGCGACCGCCTACGGCCTGAAGTACGTCCAGTCCATGCTCGCGCAGAGCGGGACCGGCGTCAAGGTGATCGGCGTGATCAACGCCGGCGTCAAGGCCACGCTCGACCGGTTCGAAGATGAGACGGGGCCCTACGCGATCGGCGTTCTCGCCACGCAGGGCACCATCTCCTCGGGCGCATACGAGCGCACCATCCGCGAGATGGCTGCCGAACGCGGTCTCCAGCAGGAGATTGTGGTGGTCAACCAGGCCAGCTACGGATTCGCAGAGTCGGTGGACAGCGAGCCGGATTACGTCAACGCCTACCTGAGGGCGCCGCGCGCAACGTACCGCGGCCCGCGTTTCGGTACGGGCGATGCCGACATCAAGAAGGAACTCCTTCCGGTCTACAACTTCGACATGACCGCCGGCCGCGTGCTGACCTCCGTGGGCGAAGACGGCCAATACACGGACTTCCAACTGAACAACGCCGTCAACTATGCGCGCTTCAGCATGGTTTCGCTCGTCGAGCGGCACCGCCAGAGCGGCAGCACCGTGCCGTTGAAGGCCGTAATCCTGGGCTGCACGCACTATCCCTTCCAGCTCGAAACCCTGCAGCAGGTCGTCAAGGAGCTGCGCGACTACACGGTGGACGGACGCCACATCTACCGCCATCTGATTGCGGACAATCTCTCGTTTATCGACCCGGCTGCCTACACGGCCGTCGAGTGCTACCGCACGCTGCGCAAAGACAACAATCTGGCCTTCCGCATCACGGAAATGGAGGTTTTGCCCTACATCTCCGTGCCGAACGGCGACCTGGATGCGCAGTTCCTGACCGAGGACGGAAACCTCAAGTATGAATACAAGTACGGCCGCGAGGTCGGTACGGAGGAGATCACCACCAAACAGGTGCCCTTCTCCAAATCCAACATAGACGAGACCAATCTCAAGCGGGTTGAAAAGCTCCTGCCGTACTCCTATTCGCTCATCTATCCCACGATGCATTAATGTTTTGCGAGACCATAGCACCGGAAGCGATTGAACCTTTGGAGTTAATCTCCTTTCCGGGGCCCATTGAAGTCATATCGGAAGAGGGACCGGCGCTGGATGCGGCGGTCGCACACCTGAAAGAGCAGAGGGTGATCGGATTCGACACCGAGACGCGCCCCGTCTTTCAGCCGCACGTTCCGCGGAATCACACTGCGCTGCTGCAGCTTGCCAGCGAGACGCGCGCCTATCTCTTCCGCCTTCATTCCCTGGGACTTCCGCAGTCTGTGGTGGATATCCTGAGCGATCCCTACATCACCAAGGTAGGCGCGGCGGTGCTCGACGACATCTACGGGCTCTGCCACTACCGCACGGTTCATCCGCAGCGCTTCATCGACCTGCAGAACTTCGCTTACCGTTATGGCGTGCGCGAGAAAAGCATCCGGAAAATGACGGCGATCGTGCTGGGGCGCAAGGTCTCCAAGGCGCAGCAGTGCTCCAACTGGGAGGCCGATCCGCTCAGCGAGGCGCAGCAGCTCTACGCCGCCACAGATGCCTGGATCTGCGTTCAGCTCTACCGCAAACTGCTGGGCTCTCCCTTCGTAAAACTCGAACACCTGCCGGGCGATCCGGTATTCTAAAGATATGGCTGCCAAGATCATCCTCAAGAAGAACCGCGACGAATCGCTCCGCCGTTTCCACCCCTGGGTATTCTCCGGGGCGGTGGCTCGGATGGAGGGGAGCGAACCGGCTGAGGGTGACGTGGTCAGCGTCTATTCCGCGGCGGGCGAATGTCTGGGCTGCGGGCATTACCAGGTGGGTTCCATCACCGTGCGCATGCTGGCGTTCGGCACCCCGGCGCTGCTGCCCGATTTCTGGGAAGAACGGCTGCACGCTGCCCTGGAGGCGCGGAAGGCCTTCGGACTGCACGGCGCAAGCATGACCGACTGCTACCGCCTGGTGCACGGCGAAGGCGACGGCCTGCCCGGCCTGATCATCGATTATTATGCTGGCGTCTGCGTGTTGCAGGCTCACTCGGCCGGCATGTTCCGTTCACGCGAACGGATTGCCGCTGCCCTGCAGAAAGTTTACGGCGGCCAGCTGCTGGCCGTTTACGATAAAAGCGCCGCTACAGCGCCATTCAAGGCCGGTTTGGAGCTGGCCGACGGCTACCTCTGGCGCGCCCCTGCGCTGGAGTCCGGCGCCGCCGCCATGCCCGGCTTCGTGCTGGAAAACGGTCACAAATTCCACGTGGACTGGGAGAACGGCCAGAAGACCGGTTTCTTCCTGGACCAGCGGGAAAATCGCGCGCTGGTGGAGCGTTACGCCCGCGGACGCAAGGTGCTGAACCTCTTCTGCTACACGGGCGGGTTCTCCATCTATGCCCTCTCCGGCGGGGCGATCAGCGTTGATTCCGTGGACAGTTCGGCCCGCGCCATCGAGATGACGGACCGCAACGTGGCGTTGTTCGCTGCCGATGCTCCGCATACTTCGCACTGCTGCGATGCGCTGGATTTCCTGCACGAGACACCGGAGGGGAAGTATGATCTGATGATTGTGGATCCGCCGGCATTCGCCAAGCACCGCGGGGCCATTCCCAATGCGCTCAGGGCTTACCGCCGGCTCAATGCCGATGCCATTGCCAAGGTGGCACCGGGCGGATTCGTCTTTACATTCAGCTGCTCGCAGGCGGTTGACAAACAGGCCTTTACGCTGGCTGTATTCTCCGCGGCCGCAGAGACCGGACGCCGCGTGCGCATTCTGGCACGACTCGGTCAGCCGGCCGACCACGCCATCAATATCTATCACCCCGAAGGCGAATACCTAAAGGGTCTCCTGCTCTATGTTGAATAATCCGTTTTGCTATGTTCCTTCGGAGGAGATAGCGGCGGCGGCCCGTGCCCTTGCGGCGCGGATCGACGCTTCGCCCGAACTGCACGCGCTCTTCGAAGAGGGTAAGATGCTGGGCATCTTGCAGATAGAGCGGCCCGACGGCACACGGGATTTCCTGTATGCCTTCTCCGGACGGGCAGGGGAACGGAGCTGCGTAGAGGGATTCGTTCCGCCTATCTACGATTACGATCCGGCGGCCATCGTCGCCTCTTCGCCCGAGGAGTCGCAGCGGCTCCAGCGCTGGCTATTCGAGCAGTACCGGGTGCGCAATGGAAAAGGGGAGACCCGCTCCATTTATGAGATCTTTGCGGAGCGCGGCCTGGTGCCGCCCGGAGGGACCGGCGAATGCGCTGCACCAAAGCTGCTTCAATATACGTTTATAAACGGTTATAAACCCTTAGCCATCGGCGAATTCTGGTATGGCAGGCCACCGCAGAAAGAGGTGCGCCGTCCGGGATGCTTCTATCCCGCCTGCACCGGCAAGTGCGGCCCGCTGCTGGGTTATATGTTGCAAGGCGTTGATGTAGAGCCCAATCCGCTCGAGAGTGACGCGCTCTGGCTGCTGGACCGCCCCGTGATACGCTACGAAGACGAGACGCTGGTCGTGGCGGAGAAACCCGCCGGCATGCTGGCCGTACCGGGGCGCACTGCGCGCGGCTCGCTGGTCAGCTGGCTGGAGCAGACATGCGGCTGCTCGATCTATCCCTGCCACCGGCTCGACATGGATACCTCCGGACTGATGGTTTATGCCAAGGATGTTCCCGCGCAAAGTGCCCTGCAGCAGCAGTTTGAGAACCGTCAGGTCTCCAAGGCCTACCTGGCGCGTCTGGTTCCCGGCCGCCCGCTGGAACCGGCCGCCGGCACCATCTCCCTGCCGCTGATGCCGGATTACTACGACCGCCCGCGGCAGATGGTGGATCCGCTTCACGGAAAACCCTCCGTGACGGGCTATGAACTGCTGCGTGAAGATCCGGACGGCACCGCGCTCGTGCGGCTGATTCCCCACACCGGGAGGACGCACCAGCTGCGCGTCCACTGTGCGCACGTCTCCGGACTGGGCCGGCCTATCGCGGGCGACCGCCTCTACGGCGGAATAAAAGCCGGTGCGGATCTCTCCGGCCGGCTTATGCTGCATGCGGCGTATCTCTCTTTCCGTCATCCCGTTAGCGCCGCTCGGATGACCTTCCGTTCGGAACCTGTGTTATAGTTCTTCGAACTGGACGTCGTGACGGGGTTCGTGCGTGGTCTCGATGACGGGGCAACGTTCGCGAATATAGTTTACCACCTCCTGCAGCCCGTCAGCGAATTTGTCGAAGTCTTCTTTATAGAGGAAAATTTTGTGCTTGTCGTAGACGTAGCGGCCATCGTGCTCAATACGGCGCTTGCTCTCGGTAATCGTCAGATAGTAATCGTTGCCCTTGGTTGCCTTGACGTCAAAGAAATAAGTTCTTTTACCTGCCCTTACCGGTTTGGAATAAACATCGTCCCCTCCGTGCTCGTTCTGAGCGTTGTTGTCGTAATCTTCAAAATACATTTCTCTCAACTTTTTTTTAATTTTCCATCACAAAGATAAATTTTTATTCGAATACAAAGGTTATCTTTGCAAAAGATTTATAAAAATTGATATGCTGAACCGTCGTTTGATTCGGATCAAGGTCTTCAAGGCGCTCTTCGCCTTCGAGAATTCCGGCTCGGAATCTCCCGCCACCGCTGCGGACATGCTCTCCCGCTCGTGCGAGAAGACCCTCGAACTCTATTGTTTTCTGCTCAATATCTCCGGATCGCTGGTCTCCCTGGCCCGGGAAAGGATAGACGCAGGCCTTCACAAATTCCATCCGACCGAAGAAGAGGCCAACCCGAACTACCGCTTCGTGAACAACCGCCTCTCCAAACTGATTGACGACGATCCCGAGTTCGGCCGTTTCTGCCAGAAACACAAACTCTCCTGGCATGAATATGACGTTTTCGTAAAGAAACTCTTCGCTTCCGTCACCGCATCCGATTATTATAAGGAATATATGACCGCCGCGGAGGATACCTTCGAGGCGGACTGCCGGCTCTTTGCCCGCATCTTCGAAGAGGAGTTCGAAGACAACGAACTGCTGGACTCCATCTTCGAGGACATCTCCCTCAAGCGCCCCTGGAAAGAGGGGTTGGACGACTGGTCGGACGAACTGGCCTTCGTGCTGAACGTGATTATCTCCGACCTGCCGACGATTGCGCACCGCAAGGCGCTGGTGCCCCAGAAGGTTTTCAAGAACGAAGACGACAGTCTCTTCGCGCAGACGCTCCTGCAGGAATCCATCGCCGGCTATGCCGAATACAGCGCACTGATCTCCGACAACCTTTCCAACTGGGATCCGGACCGGCTGGTCTCCACCGATATCGCCCTGATCGTGATGGGTCTGGCGGAGGCCGTCTCGTTCCCCACCATCCCGGTCAAGGTGACCATCAACGAATACGTGGAAATCGCCAAATATTACAGCACGCCAAACAGCCGCATCTTCGTGAACGGCATGCTTGACAAACTCATCCGCGCCAAGGTGGAATCGGGCGAGATTGTGAAGGTGGAACGAGGCCTGCGGGAGTCGTAAATAACCGTAAATAAACGTTTGATTACGAATAATAACCAAATAATCAGTAAATTATGAACTTTTTAACACTCTTCCTCCAGGAAGCAGCCGGTGCTGCAGCCGCACAGCCTAAAGGCGGTGGACTCTCCTTTATCCTGATGCTCGTTCTCATCTTCGTGGTGATGTGGTTCTTTATGATCCGTCCCCAGCAGAAGAAGCAGAAAGAGATGAACAAATTCCGCGACAGCCTCAAGAAGGGCGACAAGGTCGTCACCGTGGGCGGTATCTACGGTACCATCAACGAGGTCAAAGGTACCCGTGTCACGCTGGATATCGACAAGAACGTCACCATTACGGTAGACAAGGCTTCGCTCGTGAAGGATTATTCCGACGCGCAGCAGAACGCATAAATGACCGGACAGCCGCATAATCGCTCCGGCCGCAGGCTTACGAGGGGGAACATCATTCTGTTGGTGCTCTCCTTCCTGCTTGCTTTCGTGACCTGGCTGGCCCACAACCTGACGCAGGACTATATGGTTTACCTGCAGTACCGCGTCCGGGTAACCACCAACCTCGAAGGATACGCCCCGCAGGCGGTATCGGAAGAGGAGCTGGTGCTGGGCGGTCAGGCAGCCGGATTCTATATTCTGGGCAAACGCGACGGCCGCGGCAAGGAGTTGGAAATCAGGGCCGACGCCCGCTATTTTGAGGCGGATCCCGCGCGTCCGAACACCTTCCTGCTGGACCTCTCCAAGTTCCGCGACCAGCTGGACGACGCCGTGGGCTCTTCGTTCGATGTGAATTACATCCCGACCACTCCGCTCTCGTTCGAGTTTGCGCCGCAATCCTACAAAAAGGTGCCGGTGGTCTCGCGCATCTCCGTGGCCTGCAAGCCGCAGTATATGGAGACCTCAGAGCTGGAACTGACGCCCGATTCGGTGCTGGTCTATGGCAATACGGCTGAATTGGAGGCCGTTACGGCAGTCACCACGCAGTCCAAAACCCTTTCGCGCGTAGACAAGTCCCTGCGGGGATACGTCCGGCTCGAGCCGGTGCGCGGCCTGCGGATCGAACCCGCCCAGGTGGCCTACTCTGTGCCGGTGGCCCGCTATGTGGAGCAGCGCTTCACGGTGAACCTCGCCACGGTCAACGTGCCCCCGGACAAGCAGTTGATCCTGCTGCCCTCCAAACTGGATGTGACTTGCCGGACGCATTTCGGCGCAGAGATCGCACCGCTGCGTGCCAATGGCGCTTTCGTGGTGGATTACAACGACTTCCTGGGTTCCCGGAGCGCGCTGGTCGCACCCCGGCCGGATGAGTCGGTGGCCGCTTCGCTCTTCTCTTATACCTGTGAACCGAGGTTCGTGGAGTGCATTCTCTCCGAAAAGGCCGAGTGATGAAGGTCCTGCTCTGCACCGGCGGCATTGGCAGCGGCAAGTCGTTTGTCGTGCACATCCTTCAGACGATGGGCTGCCCGGCTTATGACTGCGATGAGCGCGCCAAGGCGCTTTATGACGAAGCCCCTGTGCTGCTGCACGATGTCGTGACGTTGACGGGCAGGGAGGTGCTGACGTCAGCGGGACGGATGGACCGCAGGAAACTGGCCGCACGGCTATTTGCTGAACCGGCCCTGCGCAGGCAGGTTGAAGCGCTTGTCCATCCGGCCGTAATCCGCGATTTCACGGCGTGGCGCGACGCACAGACGGCGCCGGTCGTTCTGATGGAATCCGCCATTCTGCTGGAGCATCCGCAATACCGCCCGCTCTACGACAAAGTGCTGGTGGTCAGCGCCCCGGAAGAGGTGCGCATCGAACGCGTCATGGCGCGCGACGGGGTCACCCGCGAAGCGGTCCAGCAACGGATGAAGGCCCAGTGGAGCGAGCAGCAACGGCGCGATGCAGCTGATTATATAATAGAAAACGACGGTGAGCAGCCCTTGCTCCCGCAAATTGATAAGTTATGGAAAAGACTGACTTAAAGAAAATTGTCTCCGTTTCGGGAGAGCACGGACTCTTCCGCTATCTGGCGCATGGTAAAGCCGGGATGATTGTGGAGGCGCTGGAGAACGGCAAACGCACCACACTGGGTGCGCACGCCCGCGTTTCCGCCCTGGGCGACATCTCCATCTTTACGATGGATGCTGAACTTCCGCTCAAGGAGGTCTTCCGCAAAATGGCGGCTGAACTCGCCGGCGGCGAGGCTCCTTCGCAGAAATCTACCCCCGATGCGATCCGCACCTTCTTTGACAAGGTGGTTCCGGACTACGACGGCGACCGCTTCTATGTGTCGCACATGAAGAAGGTTCTCGAGTGGTACAACTGCCTGCGGCAGTACGCTTCGCTGGATTTCGAAGACGACGAGGAAGAAAAAGCTGAATAAGCGTAATTAAACGTTTAAAGACGGCTCCGGCGATGCCCAAAGTTCAACTGATAACCATGGGCTGCTCGAAGAACCGGGTGGACTCCGAGCACCTGCTGCGGCAGATAGCCGCGGCGGGGTGGGGGATTTCCCCGGAAGGAGAGCCCCTGGAGGCGGCCGGCGTCGACACCGTCCTGATCAACACCTGCGGCTTCATAGGCGACGCCAAGGAGGAATCCATCGGGATGATTCTCCAGGCAGGCAGCGCCAAGCGTGAGGGGATGATCCGCCACATCTTCGTATTCGGTTGCCTCTCCCAGCGCTACGCGGCCGAGTTGCCCGGCCTCCTGCCGGAGGTCGACGGCTTCTTCGGCGCCGCCGACCACGCCGCGATTCTCGCGGCCCTCGGCCTCCCGCACCGTCCCGAGCTCGCCGCCCGCCGCCACCTCACCACCCCTTCGCACTACGCCTATCTCAAGATTGCCGAAGGGTGCGACCGGCGCTGCTCCTACTGCGCCATTCCGCTCATCCGCGGCCCGCACGTTTCGGTGCCCATGGAGCAACTTGTGGACGAGGCGCAAGCCCTGGCCGCTGCCGGCGTCAAGGAGCTGATAGTCATTGCACAAGACACCACCTGGTACGGCCTGGACCTCTACGGCAAACGCCAGCTGGCCCCGCTGCTGGAAAGGCTCGCCGCCGTCAGGGGCATCGAATGGATCCGGCTGCACTACTCCTATCCGGACGGATTTCCGGAGGAGGTACTGGACCTGATGGCCTCCGAGCCCAAACTTTGCAAATACCTGGACATTCCGCTCCAGCATATCGCCGATCCGGTGCTCGCCGCCATGCGCCGCAGCATTGACGGCCGCCAGACCCGCGCGCTGATCGAGCGAATCCGCAAGAGGGTTCCCGGCGTCGTGTTGCGCACCACCCTGATGGTGGGCCACCCCGGCGAAGACGAGGCCGCTTTCGCGGAACTGCTGGACTTCGTACGCGAAGCCCGCTTCGAGCGCATGGGCGCCTTCCAGTATTCGGAAGAGGAGGGGACCTGGGGCGCCAAACACCTCAAAGACAGCATCCCCGCCAAAGTCAAGCAGGAGCGCTACGACCGCCTGATGGAGGCCCAGAGCGGCATCTCCGCCGCCTTCAACACCGCCCGGATCGGCACCACCGCCCGCGTGCTCTTCGACAGCGTGCAGGACGGCGTTCTGGTGGGCCGTTCCCAGTGGGAATCCCCCGAAGTGGACGGCGAAATTCTGGTCAGTGAAGCGGCTTTCCACCAGAAAGGGTTGCAATCCTCACAAATTATCGGTACATTCGCAGAATGTAAGATTACGGCCGCCGGCGAGTACGACCTGCTCGGTGAGCCGTTATAAACCCAAGAATATGAAACTTCTCGACGGAAAAGTTGCCCTCATCACCGGTGCCGCCCGCGGAATCGGCAAGAGCATCGCGCTCGCCATGGCGGCCCAGGGGGCTGATATCGCATTCACGGATTTGGCCATCGACGAGACGGCAGAAGCTACGCGCAAGGAGATTGAAGCCCTTGGCGTACAGGCGCTTGCCATCGCATCGAACGCCGCTGACTTCGAGCAGGCGCACAACGCCGTAGACCAGGTGATCGCCCGGCTGGGCCGCGTGGACATCCTGGTCAACAACGCCGGCATCACCCGCGACGGCCTGATGGTCCGGATGACCGAGGCACAGTGGGATTCCGTGCTGACGGTAAACCTCAAGAGCGCCTTCAACTTCATCCACGCCGTTACCCCCGGCATGATGAAGCAGCGCTGCGGCTCCATCATCAACATCAGCAGCGTGGTGGGCGTCCACGGTAACGGCGGCCAGTGCAATTACGCCGCTTCCAAGGCCGGCATGATCGGTCTGGCCAAGAGCATCGGCAAGGAACTCGGCCCGCGCGGCGTACGCGCCAACGTGGTGGCCCCCGGCTTTATCCTGACGGAAATGACGGCCCAGATGCCCCCCGAGACCCTGAAGGCCTGGGAGGCGGGTATTCCCATGCGCCGCGGCGGACTGCCGGAAGAGGTGGCCAAGGTCTGCGTCTTCCTCGCCTCCGATCTCGCATCGTATGTATCCGGTCAGGTGATTCAAGTTGACGGCGGAATGGCGATGTAACGTCAGAAGAATTTCGTAAATTTGCAGATTATGAAAAATACAGGCAAGTTCAAATGGCTGCTGCTCCTCGCGATAGGGGCGTTTGCCGTATCCTGCACCACCAGCAAGGAAATCCTCTATTTCCAGGATATCGATCAGGTGGAAATGCGCAAGATTGAAGAGCAGTACGAGCCGGTCATCATGAAAGACGACAAGCTCCAGATTCTGATTTCCGGTCCGGATAAATCGATCATCACTCCGTATAACTTCACGCTGAGCGACAACGTGAACGGCTATAACACCACCCAGTCAGTCGTTCCGTATCTGGTTGATTCAGACGGTAATATCGACATGCCGGGCCTGGGCGTCATCCACGTTGAAGGCATGCGCCGCGTGGATCTGGTGAACAAGATTACGACCATGCTTCGCGATGGCGGTCTGGTCAAGGAACCGGTTGTCTCCGTCTCCTTCATGAACTACAAGGTCACGGTGCTCGGCGAAGTCCGCAGCCCCGGCACCTACACGATGGACGGCGAACGCAACACCATCCTGCAGGCAATCGGCAGGGCGGGCGACCTGGCCATCACGGCGCGCCGCGACAACATCCTGCTGATCCGCGACGTGGACGGCAAGCAGACCCATATCAAGGTCGACCTCACCAAGAGCGACATCCTGAATTCGCCCTATTTCTATCTGCACCAGAACGACGTGATCTACGTTCCGCAGAGTGCAATCCGCGTGATGCAGGGTACGGCAGCCACCTCGCTGTGGTCCACGGTACTCTCGTCCATCACCACCCTCCTTGCAATCATTTCACTTATCCTCAAGTAATTAAATACATACTATGAGTGACAGTAAGAACTCGAATTACCGCCCGTCAGCCTCTTCGGAAGAGGAACAGTCCTCCGGCGTAGATATCAAAAGCATTCTCTCCGTCGTGTGGGGCATGCGCTGGTGGATCCTCCTTTCGATCTTCCTCTGCCTGGTGGCAGGATTCTGCTACATCAAGGCGACCCGCACCCAGTTCACCGCCCATAACACCATCATGGTGGTGAACCGCGACAACATGGGTACGGTGGAGTCCGCGCTGCTCAAAGATATCACGGGCGTGACCAAAACCAGCAAGGCAGACAATGAAATGGCCGTTCTCCGTTCCCGCACGCTGATGCAGCGGGTGGTGGAGCAGCTGGGCTTGAATTATACCTACATCAAGCACCGTCCCGTCAAGGCCATCATGTACGACCTGAACTCGTCGCCGTTCGTGCTGACCTACGACGGCGAGGAGAACTATCCGGATCCGGCTGAAGCGGTCATCGTCTTCGTACCTACGGACAGCCTGCACTTTACCATCAAGCGCGTCAAGATGCAGTATGGCGACTATCCACTGGAAAAAATGGATTACGAGTTCGGCGAAGAGGTCAAATTGTGGGACCATGCCTTTTCCATCCGCCAGACCGGCGTCAGCCCTGTTGCCTATGGCGACCGCTACCAGATTTCCATGCGCAAATCGCTGAACGCGGCCAAATCCATGATGCGCAATCTGGACGTGGCCACCGTGGGCGGCAAATCCTACGCGCAGTCGGATATCATCAGCCTCACCTACAAGGACTACCTGCCCAAGCGCTGCGAAGCCGTCCTCGACGCACTGGTCTACCAGTACAACCTGGATTCGCGCAACTTCCGCAACCAGTCCACCAACAATACCATCGAATTCCTGGACGAGCGGCTGGAGACCATTTCCAAGGAACTCGGCCAGATCGAGGGCCAGTACCAGCGGTATCGCCGTTCCAACACCGTGGTGGATGTCTCCACCCAGTCGAGCCTGACGCTCAACAAGGACCAGCAGTACGAGGCACAGCTCAACGAGGTGAACATGCAGATTGAGCTGCTGGCCATCATCCGCGACTACATTGAGCACATGAACAACGCCCGGAGCGTGATTCCCGCCAACATCGGCATCGCCGACACCGGACTGAACGCCACCATCAACCAGTACAACACGCTGGTGATGGAGCGCAACCGTATGGCTTCCAACTCCAGTGAGTCCAACCCGCTGGTGGTCTCCGCCGACGCGCAGATCAACGAGCTGCTCGTGAGCATCCGCGCTTCGGTCAAGAACCTCGAGAAGTCCTACAATGTGCAGAAGGCGAATATCGAGAGCAAGCTGCGGGAAGGCAAACGCCGCATTTCCAACATTCCTGAACAGCAGCTGGCCCTCTCTTCATTCGAGCGCCAGCAGCAGATCAAGGAGCCGCTCTACATCCTGCTCCAGCAGAAGAAAGAGGAGGCCCTGATCGCCCTCTATTCCGTCTCCGACCAGTGCAAGATGGTGGATCCCGCTTCCAATACCGCGCTTCCCACCGCTCCCAACAAGAAGATGATTCTCGTGCTGGCATTCCTGCTGGGCTTCATCATCCCGCCGGGCTTGTTCTATCTGCGCCAGGCGCTGCGCGTATCGGTGGATGGCAAGACCGACATCACTTCGCGTACGCATCTGCCGGTGATCGCTTCCATTCCGCTGACGGACAAGGCTGACCAGCTGATCCGTCCCTCGGGCCGCGATCCGCACGAAGAGGCTATCCGCGTGCTGCGTTCCAACTTCCGCTACTATCCTTACCGCGTCTACCAGGTGCTCTCCAGCTCCCCGGGCGAAGGTAAGACCTATATCTCTGCCAACATCGCCGCTTCGCTGGCACACGCCGGCAAGAAAGTGCTGCTCGTCGGCGTTGACCTTCGCAAGCCGCGTCTGGGCCAGTTGTTCAACATCAAGGAGCATACCCACGGCGTGGTGTCTTACCTGATTCGCAAGACCGACGAGATAGAGCCGCTGATCCAGCACGATATGGCTGACGTCAAGGGTCTGGATATCATC
Organism: Bacteroidales bacterium UBA1199; assembly: GCA_002309795.1. The sequence continues at coordinate 15,484 of DBXZ01000009.1, read as the reverse complement.
TTCGCCGGAAGCGTTCCGCCGAACCCGTCAGAGCTCATCGAGAGCGAACGGATGAAAGAGTTCATCGGGAAGGTCAAAGAGATGCCGTACGATTACATCCTCTTCGACAGCTCGCCGTTCCTGCCGGTGGCCGACTCTGCAGTCATCAATTCCTACGTGGACGCCAACCTGCTGGTGGTGCGTTCCGGTGTGGCTGCCCTGAAGTTCATCTCCGAACTGGATTCCTTCGTGGAGAACGGCAAGCTCAAGAATGTGGCTATCGTTCTCAACGGTGTGGACATGACCTCGCATACCTACGGCTACTCCAACGGCTACGGCTATGGCCACTATGGCTATGGCGGCTACGGCAACCGCGGTACCTACGGCTACGGCTACGGTTACGGCTATGGTTTCGACGAGGCCAAGCTCAGCAAGAAGATGGCCCCGGATACCCTCAAGGACCGAATCCTCTTCTGGCGTCGCAAGCATGCCAAGGAGGCGGATAATCCGGAACACCGTAACGCATAAGCTGCGCCGCGATGTTTCGCCTCTTCGCCAATAGAAACCGTTATTCGTTTGCGGACATAGGTCTCCGCTGCGATGTTCACTCCCATATTCTCCCCGGTGTCGACGACGGCGCCGGGGACTTTGCTGCCTCCCTGGAGATTCTCCGGACGATGCATGCAGCAGGGGTGGAGCGCTTTGTCCTGACGCCCCACGTCTCCGGCGGCCTCTATCCCAACAAGGCTTCCGAGCTCAAACTGCGGTTCGACCATCTGGTCGCCACGCTGCCCGAGGACCTTGCCTCGCAGATCTCCCTGCGGCTCGGATCGGAATATATGATTGACGAGTTCTTCGAAGAACAGACCGACCTGCTTTATTACAACAACAGGCATATCCTGGTGGAGATGTCGTACGGCGTACGCAGCGTCAACCTGCTCGACACCGTCTTCCGCCTGGTCCAGGAGGGCTTTACCCCCGTGCTGGCCCATCCGGAACGCTACGTCTTCTATTACGGCCGCCGTGGCCCGTACGACGTAGAGGAGCTTGAACAGTTGCAGGAGATGGGATGCAAGTTCCAGTTGAACATCCAGTCGCTCTCCGGCGCTTACGGCCCGGAATCAATGGTCAATCTGAAGTATTTCCTGGATCACGGCTGGTACTCCTATCTTGCGAGCGACATCCACGCCGCCCGCCAGATGGCACGCTACACCGACTTCCAGGTCTCTCCCGCCCAGTTCGAGAAAGTCCGGGAGTTAGCAGCTAACAACGAGAGTTTGTTTTAACGGCTGCGCCGCTTAGGCGGACATGTCGCTTGCGTAGCGAGGATTTTTTTGTCCGAGCGCAGCAAGACGACTGACGCCAAGGCGCAGCAGTTATAACTTGAATGTGTCCTTGAGGCCTGTAACCTTATTGTAGCCGCCGTTCTTGCTGTCTTTAAAGAAATAGCCCAGACGTTCGAACTGGACGGCGATACCGCTGTTGTCTTTCAAGAGGTCAGGTTCGGCGTAGCATTCTTCGCGGACCACCAGCGATTCCGGATTCAGGTACTGCTTATAGTCCACGCCTTCAGGCAGTTCGCCCATCTTTTCTTCCGTGAAGAGCCGGTCAAAGATATTGACGCGAATCTTCTCGCTGTGCGTTGCGGAAGCCCAGTGGATCGTGCCTTTGACGGAGCGCCACTCGCCTGCGCCCGGCTTGCTGGTCGGATCGTAGGTGCAGTGGATCTCGGTGACGTTGCCCTCGGCGTCTTTCTTGTAGCTGACGCACTTCACGATATAGGTATACTTCAGGCGCACCTCGCCGTCGGGTTTCAGGCGGAAGTATTTCTTGGGCGCATCTTCCATGAAGTCGGCGCGCTCGATATACATCTCACGGGTGAAGGGTACGCGGCGGAACGGGCCGTCGGGCTGCTCGGGATTGAGCGGCGCGTTGAACCATTCCACTTCGCCCTCTTTCCAGTTGTCAATCACCAGTTTAACCGGGTCGATCACGGCCATGTAGCGGTTCGCGCGGCGGTTCAGGTCGTCGCGGACGCACCATTCGAGCAGCGAGAGGTCTATGATATTGTCGCGCTTGGCCACGCCCACCTTCTCCGCAAAGGCGCGGATGCTCTCCGGCGTATAGCCGCGGCGGCGCAGACCGCAGATGGTAGGCATGCGCGGGTCGTCCCAGCCGTCCACATAGCCGTTCTTCACGAGTTCCAGCATCTTACGCTTGCTCATCACGGTGTGGGTGAGGTTCAGGCGCGCGAATTCGTACTGGTGCGACGGGAAGATCTCCAGTTTTTCGATGAACCAGTCGTAGAGCGGCCGGTGCACGTCGAATTCCAGCGTGCAGATGGAGTGGGTGATATTCTCGATCGAATCGGACTCGCCGTGGGCATAGTCGTACATCGGGTAGATGCACCACTTGTTGCCGGTGCGGTGGTGGTCTGCGTGGATGATGCGGTACATCAGTGGATCGCGGAAGAGCATGTTCGGGTGGGCCATGTCAATCTTGGCGCGCAGCACGCGGCTGCCGTCCGGGAACTCGCCCGCCTTCATCCGGCGGAAGAGGTCCAGGTTCTCCTCCACGCTGCGGTTGCGCCACGGGCTCTCTACGCCCGGCTGGCTCACCGTGCCGCGATTCTGGCGGATCTCCTCCTGCGTCTGGTCGTCTACATAGGCCAAACCCTTCTTAATGAGCACTTCCGCCCATTCGTAGAGCTGGTCAAAATAGTCGGAAGCATAGAACTCATTCGCCCATTGGAAGCCGAGCCACTGGATATCCTCCTTGATGGAGTCTACGTATTCGGTATCTTCCTTGACGGGGTTCGTGTCGTCGAAGCGCAGGTTGGTGGTACCGCCGTACTTCTGCGCGAGGCCGAAGTTTAGGCAGATGCTCTTGGCGTGGCCAATGTGCAGATACCCATTGGGTTCCGGCGGGAAGCGCGTCTTGATGGTCTTGCACTTGCCGGAAGCCAGGTCGGCTTCGATGATTTCTTCGAGGAAATTGAGATTCTTTTCTTCCATAGGTCAGTAAGGATGATCTTAACACGCAAATATACAATAATTGACTCGGAATTGGTGATATTTTGATATCTTTGAGGATAAATAATTCTTCACCTATGGTTCATTCAATGACCGGCTACGGAAAGGCGGAATGCCTGATAGACCGGGACAAATACATCGTCGAGCTCCGTTCGGTGAACGGCAAGAATGCCGACATTTCCCTGAAATCGTCCCTGATTCCGCGCGAGCGGGAGCCTGAAGTGCGGCGCTACCTGGCCACCGAGCTGGGCCGCGGCAGTATCGATCTGTTCATCACGCTGCGGCGCGACCCTTCGTCCGAATCCGCCCGCCCGGTGAACGCCGACCTGCTGCAAGGTTACTACACCGGCGTACATAAAGCGCTGGATGCGATGGGGGTAAGCCTCTCCGACGAAGCGCTGCTCCCCGGCCTGCTCAAGCTGCCGGACGTGCTTGCAAAGCCGGAAGAGACCGAGTTTTCCGAAGCGGACTGGGCTGTTCTGGAGGGTTGCATTCATGAAGCGGTGGCGGCCCTGAAGGCTTTCCGTGCCCGCGAAGGGCAGAGCCTGCGCGCCGACGTTTTGGCGCAGGTGGACAAGATCGAATCTTACGTCGCCGAGGTTGAAAAATACGAACGCGAACGCATTGACGCAGTGCGCGAACGGATCCAGGCCCGCCTGGCGGAACTGGGCGCAAAACCCGACGTAGAGCGGCTGGAGCAGGAGATGATCTTCTACATTGAAAAGCTCGATATCAACGAAGAGAAGGTCCGCCTCCGCCAGCACTGCAACTATTTCCGCGAGACGCTGGATGCCGAGGCCATGCCGGGCCGCAAGATCGGCTTCATTGCGCAGGAGATGGGCCGCGAGATCAACACCCTGGGCTCCAAGGCCAATCACGCTGAAATCCAGCGCTGGGTGGTCCGCATGAAGGATGAATTGGAAAAAATAAAAGAACAGTCTTTAAATATACTATAGCCCGCTACGTTTCAGTAAAGCCGCTTCGGCATGAAAAAATGCCTCGCCGGCTTTAACTGAACCGTACGCTAAACGAAACTAAACTAAACTAAACGTTTATAAACGTCTCTACTCAATTAATCCATACCTTTTTATGAAACGCATTTTTACGCTTCTCGCATTGCTTCTTCCGGTCTGCGCCTTTGCAGCCGGAACCTCCGGTGACGACGAGGCCCGCCTGCTCCGTTTTCCGGCAGTCGGCGGTGACCAGATTGTCTTCTCCTACGCCGGCGACCTCTACCGGGTCGGTATCGACGGCGGTCTCGCTACCCGCCTGACCTCCCACGTCGGCTACGAAGTTTTCCCGCGCATCTCGCCCGACGGCAAGACCATCGCCTTCACGGGCCAGTACGACGGCAACACCGAAGTCTACTCGATGCCTATCACCGGCGGCGAGCCTAAACGCTTGACCTACACGGCTCTCGTAGGCCGCGACCTGGTGGGTGAACGCATGGGTCCCAACAACATCGTGATGTGCTGGACTCCGGACGGCAAAGAGATTGTCTTCCGCAACAAGCAGTGGTGCTTCAGCGGCCTGCGCGGCCAGCTCCAAAAGGTCGCCATGAACGGCGGCACCCCGGTGGATATCCCCACTTCGGAGGGCGGCTTCTGCTCCTATTCTCCCGACGGTAAACAGCTGGCTATGAACCGGATGTTCCGCGAATTCCGCACCTGGAAGTATTATCGCGGCGGCCAGGCCGACGACATCTGGATCCATAAGGTAGGTACCACCAAGATCGAGCGCATCGAGGGTTGCGACCCTGAGGCTCAGGATATCTTCCCGATGTGGATCGGCGACGAGATTTTCTACTTCTCCGACCGCGACCGCACGATGAACCTCTTTGCCTACAACACCCGTTCGAAGGCTACACGCAAGGTGACGAACTTCACGGAATATGACTGCAAATTCCCCTCGTTCTCAAAGGATTACATCGTCTTCGAGAATGGCGGTTACATCTATAAATACACGGTCAAGACCGGCGCGTGCGAGAAGGTTACCATCCGTCTGGCCAGCGACGCCATCTACGGCCGCACCGAGATGGGCTCCGCCTCCAAGAACATCAGCGGCTACACGCTTTCGCCGGATGGCAGCCGCGTGATCATGATCGGCCGCGGCGACCTCTTCGAACTTCCGGTCGGCAAGGGCGCCGTTACCAATATCACCCGCACCCCGGGCGCGCACGAGCGTGCAGTGGAGTGGTCGCCGGACGGAAAGAAGGTGGCCTACATCTCCGATCTGGGCGGTGAGTATCAGATCTTTGTGGCTCCCGCTTCCGATCTGGCGAAAGGGGAGGCCCTCACCCAGTTCACCTCCGGTTATCCGCAGGGCCTGCTCTGGTCGCCCGATTCCAGAAAGGTTTACTTCTCCACCGAGAAACGCGATATCTACTGCCTGGATACCGATACCCGTGCGCTCGACCGCATCCTGGTCTCCGAGACCACCGGCTACCGTAACTTCACCCTCTCGCCGGACGGCACCTGGGCTGCTTACGCTGTGGGTCTGCCCAATGAGGTGACAGCCATCTACCTCTATGAGGTAGCGACCGGCAAGTCCTACCAGGTCACCGACCGCTGGTTCGACGCTTCGCAGCCGGAGTTCTCGGACGATGGCAAGTACCTCTTCTTCGTCTCTTCGCGCACCCTCACGCCGCAGTACTCCTCTGTGGAATGGAACGCATCCTATTCGATTGCAAGCCAGCTCTTTGCTCTCTCCCTGGCAGCCGATACGCCCATCCTGACGGCCATCGAACCGGACCAGGCTGGCGACAGGCCCGCTGCTCCGGAAGGCCGTCCCGGCCCGGGTCCCAAGGGCCCGAACGGCGACAGGCCCGGCAAGCCGGAAAAGCCTGAAAAACCTGAGGCAAAACCTGTTACCAAGGTCGATGTCAACGGTCTTGCATCCCGTATCGTCTGCCTGCCGCCGGCTCCCGGCCGCTATCGCATTGTGGCCGCTTGCAACGGCAAACTCTTTTACTCCTCCTTCAACGGCATGCCGGGCGGTCCAGGTCCGCGCGGTCCGCAGGGTGGAGGTCCTGGCCTGCAGGCACTTGATCTGAAGACGCTGAAGAGCAGCGAAGCCGGCAAGAAGGCTCCGCTCGCCCTGACGGCAGACCACAAGAAAGCCCTCGTCTCCGACGCCGGCAAGTTCTATGTGACCTCCTTCGGTCCCAACGGTGCAGGCCGTCTGGAAGAGCCGCTCGCCATGTCCGATATGGATATGCTGATCGACCACCAGGCCGAATGGAAGCAGATCTTCGAAGAGAGCTGGCGCATCACCCGCGACGGTTTCTACGTAGAGAATATGCACGGCGTAGACTGGAACGCCATCCACGACAAATATGCTGCACTGCTGCCGTATGTCCGTCACCGTCACGATCTTACCTATATCCTGGGCGAGATGGTCGGCGAACTGAACGTGGGTCACGCGTATGTTTCCCCGGGTGAACTCCCCGAGATTCCGCGTATCGCTACCGGTCTGCTCGGCGCGCGCTTCAGCCGCGACAAGGCTACCGGCAACTTCAAGATCGAGAAGGTCTACCGCGGCGCTACCTGGGACAAGAGCCTCCGTTCGCCGCTCGGCGATCCGGCAGTGGCTGCCAAGGTCGGTGAATACATCGTCAAGGTCAACGGTTTCGAAGCCTCCAAGCTGCAGGACATCACTGAGCCCCTCGTCGGTAAGGTCGACAAGATTGTCCCCATCGTCCTCGCATCCGACGCTGCCGGCAAGAAGGGCCTCCGTACCGTCTACGTGAAACCCGTCTCCGACGAATCCAACCTGGCTTATTATGAGTGGGTTTGCCAGAATATCGAGAAGGTCGACAAGGCTTCGAACGGTGAAATCGGCTATATCCATATCCCCGACATGGGCCGCGAAGGTCTCGACATGTTCACGAAACTCTTCTACACCCAGCTCGACAAGAAGGCCCTCATTATCGACGACCGTATGAACGGCGGTGGTAATGTCTCCCCGATGATCCTCGAGCGCCTCCAGCGTGAGGTTTACCGCATGAACATGTACCGCAACGGTATGAACGGTACGGTTCCCGCCCAGACCCACTACGGCCCGAAGGTCTGCCTGATCGACAAGTATTCATCCTCCGACGGCGACCTCTTCCCGTACGGCTTCCGCAAGCTTGGCCTGGGTAAACTGATCGGTAAACGCTCCTGGGGCGGTATCGTCGGCATCTCCTCCTCCAAGCGCTTCATTGACGGGCAGGATATGCGCACCCCGTTCTTCACCTCCTATTCTACGGAAGGTCAGTGGATTATTGAGGGTCACGGCGTAGATCCCGACATCGATGTGGACATCAATCCCTTCGAGGACTACCTGGGCCGCGACGCCCAGCTGGACAAAGCCATCTCCGTCCTGAAGGAAGAGCTCACGTCCTACAAGCCGCTTCCCGGCACTCCCGCAGCCCCGGACAAATCCAAATAGTCCCGTAGGGTTCTCATAAAAATCGGTCAGCTATTTTGGCTGACCGATTTTCTTTATTTCGCTAATTCTCAATGATTTAAGTGCCACGCCTAAAACTCCAGCAATTGCTCCGATCCGGTTTGATACCCCGTATCGGGCAGGAGGTTCGGGGAAGCGGCGGCGGCAACGGCCATGGCGTCGCAGCGCTCGTTCTCCGGGTGGCCGTTGTGGCCGCGGATCCAGTTGAAGCGGACCTTGTGGCGGCGATAGACGGCGAGAAAACGTACCCAGAGGTCGGCGTTAGCCTTCTTGGCGAAGCTCTTTTTCTCCCAGCCGAACACCCATCCTTTCTCCACGGCGTCAACCACATACGAGGAGTCGCTCCAGACCTCTACATCGGCGTTCTCCCAGCGGATTGCCTCCAGGCCGGTGATCACCGCCAGAAGCTCCATCCGGTTGTTTGTGGTATTGGCGTAGCCCTGCGAAATCTCCCGCTCCAGCGAGCCACAGCGCAGGATCACGCCATAGCCGCCCGGCCCGGGGTTGCCTGAACAGGCCCCGTCGGTGTAGAGGAAGATGGGCGGACGTTTCATTATTCCGGCGCGAAGGTCTTCTCGTACTTAGGTCCCTCGAAATGCTTGATCTCCATCGGATTGGCCGTCATCTCATCGTAGAGGCGACGGTTGTTGGCAATGTCGATCGCGCAGTAGATGGCTGCCATCATCGGCCCCGGGTTCGCCCGGTTCTTGCCGGCAATGTCGAATGCGGTTCCGTGGTCCGGTGACGTGCGGATGCCCGGAAGGCCGGCCGTGTAGTTCACGCCGTCGTCGAAAGCCAGCGCCTTGAACGGAATCAGGCCCTGATCGTGGTACATGGCCAGCACTGCATCGTAATTGGAGAAAATGCCCGTACCGAAGAATCCGTCGGCAGAGAAAGGACCGAACGCCAGGATATTCTCCGCATTGGCCGCCTCGACTGCCGGCTGAATGATCTCGATTTCTTCCGTACCGATCGAACCGCCATCACCGCCGTGCGGGTTCAGACCCAGCACTGCAATCTTGGGCCGGATGAATCCAAAGTCGCGTTTGAGAGATTCGTTCATCAAGCGCAGTTTACTCAAAATCAAATCTTTGCTTAATGCGGAAGAAACTTTTGCGATAGGCAGGTGATTGGTCGCCACACCGATTCGCATCGTATGGTTGCAGAGGAACATCAGACTGTCCTTTGCCCCAAACTCTTTGGTGAGATATTCCGTATGGCCGGGATAGCCGAAGTTCGCCTGCGACATCGTGTGCTTGTTGAAAGGAGCAGTGACCAGCGCGTCGATCTTTCCCTCCTTGAGGTCTGCAACGCCGGCACTCAGCGCCTGCATGGCAGCCTTCGCACCGTCCACAGTAGGCTGGCCGATTTCTATTCCGAGGTTGTCAGAAACCGCGTTGATGATGTTCACGCGTTTGGGGCGCGCATCCGATGCGGAGTTGATAACATTCGTGACAAGTTGCTCAGTCTCAGGAATATCGCGTTTATAGATACCGAAAAAGCGGGAGGAGCCGTAAATGACAGGGGTGCAGGATTCCAGCATGCGCGCGTCAGAGAGCGCCTTGATGATGGTTTCGTAACCGATGCCGTTGGTGTCGCCTTGGGTAATGCCGACTACCGTCGTATGTTTCATAAGTCGAATTCGTTGGTCTAATTATTCGGCAAAAATAATAAAAAATGGTAAATTTGCGGAGCGATGGGTACCATTCTGGACAGTGAAATCAAGTTTCTGCCGGGCGTTGGCCCGCGCAGGGCTGAACTGCTGCAGAAGGAACTGGGCATCAACACCTTCCGTGACATGCTCTATACCTTCCCGTTCCGCTATGTGGACCGTTCGAAGTTCTATTCGGTACGCGAAATCGACTCGACAAATACCTACATCCAGTTGCGCGGTCACGTCACCTCCCTGCAGGTGGTCGGTGCGGAGCGGGGCAAGCGTCTGGTTGCCGCCTTTACGGACGGAACCGGTACGATCGACCTTGTCTTCTTCAAGGGACTCAAGTGGATGCAGGATCGCCTGAAAGTGGGCGGCGAGTATATCGTTTTCGGCAAGCCCAGCCTCTTCAACCACGAGTACAACCTGGTCCATCCGGAGATTGACCCTGCAACGGAAGAGAAACTGCAGCAGACCACCGGCCATTTCCTGGGCGTCTACAACGGTACTGAGAATCTTCGCAGCGCAGGTCTGGGCAACAAGGCCATCGCAAAACTGCAGGCCACACTGCTCGCCAAAGTGCTGCCCGAAGTCCGCGAAACCCTGCCGGAATACCTGCTGCTCCAGCGCCGTCTCTGCCCGCTGCGGTTCGCATTGCAAAACATTCATTTTCCGCAAGATATCCAGTCGCTCTCGAAGGCGCAGGAACGGCTCAAGTTCGAAGAACTGTTCTTCCTGCAGCTCTCCATGCTCAAGCAGAAGAGCATCCGGATGCGCGGGGCCGCCGGAGCCGTTTTTAAACGGATAGGTACGGCTTTCAACAAGACTTACAGCAACATTCCGTTCCCGCTGACCGGCGCCCAGAAGCGCGTTCTTCACGAAATCCGTGACGATGTGGGCAGCGGCCGGCAGATGAACCGCCTGCTGCAGGGTGACGTGGGCAGCGGAAAGACGCTCGTGGCCATTCTCGCGGCGATGATGGCGGTCGACAACGGCTACCAGGCCTGCATCATGGCTCCGACCGAAGTGTTGGCCAACCAGCACTACAACGGCGTATTCAAATACCTGAAAGACACGGGTGTAGAGGTAGCGTTGCTCACCGGAAACACCAAGACCGCCGAGCGTAGGCGCATTCACGCCGGGCTGGAAGACGGTTCCATCCATATCATCTTCGGTACGCACGCGCTGATTGAAGACAAGGTCCAGTTCAAGAACCTCGGTCTCGCCGTCATCGACGAGCAGCACCGGTTCGGCGTGGAGCAGCGCTCGCGCCTCTGGAACAAATCCGAACTGGCGCCGCATATCCTGGTGATGACCGCCACGCCCATCCCGCGTACGCTGGCCATGACCCTTTACGGCGATCTGGATGTCTCCGTCCTGGATGAACTTCCCCCGGGCCGCAAGCCCATCCAGACCGTTCACTGGACGGAGACGCAACGCGGTGAGCTCTACCGCTTTATGCGCGAGCAGATTGCGCTCGGGAGACAGGTTTTCATCGTCTATCCGCTCATCAAGGAGTCGGAAAAGATGGACTACAAGAACTTGATTGACGGCTACGTAACCATTACCGAGGAGTTCCCCGCGCCGAAGTATGTCACAGCGGTGGTCCACGGCCAGCAGAAGCCGGAAAACAAGGCCTTCGATATGGATCTTTTCGTGAAGGGGAAGGCCAACATCCTGGTAGCCACCTCCGTCATTGAGGTCGGCGTGGACGTGCCCAATGCCTCCGTGATGGTGATCGAGAGCGCCGAACGGTTCGGTCTTTCGCAGTTGCACCAGCTGCGCGGACGCGTGGGGCGCGGTGCGGACAAGTCGTACTGCATCCTGATGACGGCTTACAACCTGGGCGACGACTCGCGCAAGCGGATCGATCTGATGTGCCAGACCAACGATGGATTCGAGCTGGCGGAAGCCGACATGCGGATGCGCGGCCCCGGCGATTTCGAAGGCACGCGACAGAGCGGACTGGCAATCGACCTGCACATTGCAGATCTGGCGAAGGACTCGCCGGTGCTGGAATCCGCTCGCTCGACCGCAGCGGCTATCCTGGATGCTGACCCGATGCTCGAGGCGCCGCAAAATGCGATTCTCGTGGCCGGACTGAAGGATCTGAAGATTGAAACCAAAGACTTCTCAAATATCTCATAGAGAATGAAATATATCGGTGCTCATATCAGTGCCAGCGGTGGCGTGGAGAATGCGCCCCTCAATGCGCGGGCAATCGGCGCGACCGGTTTCGCGCTCTTTACTAAAAACCAGCGCCAGTGGACTTCCGCTCCGCTGACGACCGAATCCATCACCCTGTTCAAGGAGCGTTGCGCCCAGCTGGGGTATGTACCCGATTCGATTCTGCCGCACGACAGCTATCTGATTAACCTCGGTCATCCCGAGGAAGAGGGGCTTGCGCGTTCGCGTGCTGCGTTTCTCGACGAGATGCAGCGCTGCGAGCAACTGGGGCTGAACCGGCTTAACTTCCATCCGGGCAGTCACTTGAATGCAATCTCAGAGGCTGAATGTCTCCGCCGGATTGCGGAATCCATCAACTTCGCCCTGGCTCGTACTTCGGGCGTCTGCGCGGTTCTGGAGAACACCGCCGGGCAAGGTTCCAATATGGGATTCCGATTCGAACAACTGGCAGAGATTATCGACCAGGTGGAAGACAAGACCCGCGTGGGCGTCTGCATCGACACATGTCATGCTTTTGCTGCCGGTTATGACCTTCGGGACGGCGCTTCGGAGGGCTCTCTGTTCGGCAGCGCCTCCGGCTTCGATCAGGTCTTCGCAGAGTTCGACCGCATCATCGGCTTCCGCTACCTCAAGGGAATGCACCTGAACGACGCCAAGAAACCCGTCGGTTCCCGCGTGGACCGTCACGAAAGCCTCGGCGCCGGCGAAATCGGCTTCGGCTGTTTCGACCGCATCGCCTCCGACCCGCGTTTCGACAACATCCCCCTCATCCTCGAAACCCCGGTCCCCGACCTCTGGCCCGCCGAAATCTCCCGCCTGAAGATGATTTTGGGCGTCAATTAAAAGTCTGTATTATAGATATTTAACGGGCACGCAATGGCCGGCAGCGCCGCTGCTCGAACCCGGTGAGCAGCGGCTTATCCTCCAGCCAGCTGCGGGGGGCTCCGTGTAAAGCCCTCCTCGCTGGCTGGGCGTGGTTCCGCCCGCTGCCGGCCAAACCGTTCCGAGTTTATATTAAAGGAAAACCTGTTCGCTAGCGCGATTCCGCTGGCAGTAGGAGATCGTGCGCAGAAGTGCCGTTCCGGCAATATTAACCGACGCGCGTGCCGCGCGCCGGAATAATCGGCGGGTTCAATCCCGCCACCGCTATTGCCAGGTGAAGAGGGTGGAGTGTTCGCGGCGGGGGAGGGCGACGAGGCGAATGTCTTTGGGGATCGCAGCGGAGACCGTCTCCAAAGCCAGTTCCGGGGTATTGTTGTTCTCGCTGAGATGACAGAGAAAAACGTCCTGCAGAAGTTGCTCGGCGGCCAGGGCGCGGAGAATCAGCTCGGCGGTTTGGGCGTTGGCCAGGTGGCCGTGACCGCTGCGGATACGTTGCTGGAGATCAGGCGGATAGGATCCCCTCCGAAGCATCTCCGGGTCGTAGTTGGCCTCGACAATCAGGTGGCGGGAACGGGAAGCAAACAAAACAGCGTCGTCTGTCACAGCGCCCAGATCCGTCAAAAAAGTAAACGTCTCCCCGAAGAAATCGATAAAGAATCCCACCGTATCCGTCGCATCATGCGGTACGCGGAAAGGGAGAACAAAGATCCCCCCACGCGCGCCTGGAACCTCCGTGCCGACAGATTCTATCTCCAGCCACTCCCCCGGCACCAGCTCATGACACCGTCCCGGGCCCAGATAGCCGCGGGTACAGTAGTGGCGGTTGAAGGCGGCGATACAGGGCGCCGTGGCGTAGACCGGCTTGTGGAACCGTTCGGCAAAGGTCCCCAGCGAACGGATATGGTCGAAATGGTCGTGCGAGACCAGCACGCAGCGGATCCGCTCGACCGGAATCCCGACCTCTCCAAGCCGCTTTTTGATGGTACGCGTACCAATACCGGCATCGATCAGGATGCCGGTACATTCGTTTCCTATGTAATAGCAATTTCCGTTGCTTCCGCTGGAGAGACTGACGAAATGCGTCATCGCACCGCCGGATTCAAGGGGTTAGAGCGATTCTATCAGGCGGGTGAAGATACGTTGCATCCGGCCTGCCGCAGCGTCGGCGGCTACAATCACGTCGTCCCCGTTGTTCTCATAATCCTCCGCGAAGTCGCCGTGTGCTTCATTGGTGACGCACGACATGCCGAATACCGGAATGCCGCAGTGGCGCGCGGTGATCACCTCGGGAATCGTGGACATACCCACGACGTCCGCTCCGACCGTCCGGAAGAAATTGTACTCTGCCGGCGTCTCGTAGGAAGGACCCGTTCCGGCGATATAGACGCCCTTGTGCACCTTGATGCCCTCTTCGGCCGCAATCTTCTCCGCCCGGGCAATCAACTCCAGGTCATAGGGACGCGTCATATCCGGGAAGCGGGGACCGAACTCGTCGAGGTTCGGACCGATCAGCGGGTTGGGTAGCAGATTGATATGGTCGCGGATGATCATCAGATCGCCCAGCTTGTAGTCGAAATTCAGGCCACCGGCCGCGTTGGAGACAAAGAGGTACTGTATGCCCAGCACCTTCATCACGCGGACGGGCAGGGTGACCTGCGACATGGGCCAGCCTTCGTAGTAGTGGAACCGGCCCTGCATGGCGCAGACGTTCTTTCCGCCCAGACGGCCGAAGATAAAGTTGCCCTTGTGGCCGATGGCCGTGGAGACGGCAAAATGGGGGATATCTTTATAAGGAATAACGTCCACAGGCTCGATGGCCTCAGCCAGGGAGCCGAGTCCGCTTCCGAGCACGATGCCCACCATCGGCACGAAACCGCCGAGGCGTTTCTTCAAATAGTCGGCCGCTTCGCCGATCTTCAACATTCTATCATCCATAATCTATTGTCTCATTAATTTCCAGGCCAGGGTGTCGGCGCGGTCCAGAATCTCGTCTTCGCCGGCGACCTTGCGGTTCTCCATCAGGATCTTGCCGTCCACGATGACGGTATCGATGCAGGAACTGTTGGCCGAAAGGATAAAGTTACTGGTAAAATCGTAGTTAGGGACGAAGGCCTCGCAGTGGGTGTTGACCAGCAGCAGGTCGGCCAGCGCGCCCTCTTCAATGCGGCCGGCGTCGAATCCGAGCGCACGGGCGCCGCGGAGCGAGGATGCCTCCATCAGCGTACTGAACGGCAGCGACTTGGGCTCCTTGCGCCACGCCTTCTGGACCATCGCGACGGTCTTCAGGCTCTCGCGGATATCCAGGTTGTCGGACGATCCGGCGCCGTCGGTACCGATGCAGACGTTGCAGCCCGCATCTTCCAACTCGTTGAATTTGAATTTATAACCCGAACTGAGCAGCAGGTTCGAGTTGATATTGTGCGCCACGTTCACGCGGCGGCTGCCCAGGATCTCGATATCTTCGTCGTTCAGCCAGATGCAGTGTGCGGCCACGGTGCGCGGACCCAGCAGGCCGAACTTGTCGAAATGCTGCGTAGGGGTGAGGCCCAGCCGCTCCACATCCTTGCGGGTCTCGAGCTCCGTCTCGGAGAGATGAATGTTCAGCAGCAGGTCATTCTCCGCGGCGAACTTGCCGGCCCAGGCCATCGTCTCTTCCGAGGTGGTGTAGTCCGCGTGGATGGAGACGCCGAAACGAATCCGCTCCGACCACTCCTGCGCCGCGGAGAAGGCCTCCATGCATTCGCGCTTCTGCCGTGCAGCCTTGGCCTTGTCGAAGGAGTCCAGGAAGACGTAGGTAATCACGCCGCGCATGCCCATCTCTTCCGCCGCGCGCGCCACTTCCTTGGGGAACCAGTACATGTCCAGGAATGCGGTGGTGCCGGTCTTGATCATCTCCAGGAAAGCCAGCTTGGAGCCCCAGTAGACGGCTTCTTCGTCCAGATTCTTCTCGATCTGCCAGACGTTGTCCAGCCATTTCTGGAGGGTGGTGTCTTTGCGGATGCCGCGCGTCAGGGTCATGGCGGCGTGGGTGTGCATATTGACGAATCCGGGGACCACGGTAAAGTGGCGGCCGTCGATTTCGCGGTCGGCACCCACCCGCTCGCCGAGATCCGGGGCGATGCGGGCAATCCGGTTTCCTTCGATCAGGATGTCCGCCTTGGCGCCGTTCAGCGTGATTTGTTTGAGGAGAATGGAACTCATGAGAGTGGCTTCTAAAATTTATCAAAGATAACAATTTTTTAACATAAGGGATATTTTTTCTTACCTTTGCCCTCCAATACAGTGATTCAAACAAACAATT